>JALSMA010000076.1 GCA_026988015.1 Desulfobulbaceae bacterium
GAGATCAGAGAAAAAGGAACTGTTTTGCCTGGGGTCATGGTTTGTAGTGGTTGAAATTGAATTGTAAGCAATCGCTTTGTCGGTAATTAAAATTATTAATGGCCAAAAAAGAATCTTAAGCTGTTTCCAATACATCTTGATGGTGTTGAGGTTGTGTTGAATATCACATGTAAATACAGAAACCTGCAGTGTGAAAGGCCTCTGTGGTGGAACGAGATCCCTCAAAAAGAATTTCACCCCAAGAAGGAGGATTTATGCGCCACAAAGATATCAAGCAACGCTTCAATAAACAACTAAAAAGTCAGTGTTTAAAATGGAAATGGCTAAAGAGGGGCAAAAGGGTGACATTATGTTGTACGTTCAGTTATGTATCGTGCTTCATCGAAGACTTCTGTTTCTAACTGTTACTGTGCCCGGGAAGGGCGCAACGTTCAGTCTGGTAGTCATATACTGCTGGTGCCAACCCCAGGGCGCATTACTCAACAACCTAGCATCAACTTTTTCTCAATTTTAACAGCAGTTGTACTTGTGCTGTTTGGTTGATACCAGATCTTGACCTTATTTCCTTTTTCAATTTTCGCTGGTGATGAGTAGCCAACCAGTTCAGTGCTCCAGTCAATCTTGATTGTAATTTTTTCGCCATTTTTTATCTGTAGTTGCAGAGTCTGTTCATCAGAGTTAAATCGCCTTACCTTTCCTTCGACAAGTACGAGACCAGATTCAGTTGATACTGATATATCTTTTGGCTCGGAGGACAGCACTGTATTTGGAATTAAAATGATAAATAGCGCCAGAATAGCAAAGAAAATGGATTCATTTTTACCAGTGATTTGTTTCATGATTGTCTCCGGTAGCAGGGTGGGTTAGGAGCTGTTATTAGATTCCTTTAATGAGAACAATACCTATCTATGACAGTAATCACACCCGCCACAATGTGCCACCTTTTTTGTGAAATTCATGGAAGAAGGTTGTGCTTTTCACTCATATCGTTCTTACCAGTCAACAATTCTGTCACTTTTTGGCTGCAGCGGCGAGAGTTGCAGGATCCGCCACCGATGCCTGTAATTTGAGAGATTTCAGCAAAATTGCTTGCACCTTGTTCTATGGCACGAAGGATTACATAGAGTTTTATACCTTTACAGATACATCCTGGTTTCAGGCGGGTGATAATATCTTCTTCACTTGTCATAGTAACTATTTGTTTAAGGTATCAGAAAGTCAGGAAGAGTTAGAGGTTATGGAATCTGGCTCTTGTTAAAATACTCATATATCAGGGTTGATGTTTTGTCACCGATTCCGTCAATGTTGCTAAGTTCTGTAATTGAAGCTTCTTTAATCCTCTTGATACTACCGAAGCCTTTAAGGAGCTTTTTTTTTCTATCGTTGCCGATACCGGGGATTGCGTCAAGTGGAGAAGTAATGGAACGTTTATTTCGTAACTTCCGATGAAAAGTTATGCCAAAGCGATGTGATTCATCCCGGATACGCATAAGATATAATAGAACAGGATTATGTTGTTTGAGGATTATCGGATTTTTTTGCCCGGGCTTGTAAAGTTTTTCACCTTCTCCAGATTTCTCCTTGGCAATACCTAGCCAGTCCATTTGGTTACGAATTCCAAGTTCATCTGCGACCCGAAGAGCGATGCCAAGTTGCCCTTTGCCACCATCAACCATAAAAAGATTCGGAAGATTTCCCTCGTCAACCCCCTTCCTGAACCTCCGCTTAAGAACCTCTTCCATCATTGCATAATCGTCAGGACCAGAAACTGTTTTTATCGAATAATGTCGATAGTGAGTTTTGTCTGACTCTCCCATTTTATAAGATACCAGTGACCCCACGGCCTGCTTTCCACTGGTATTTGAGATATCCAGGCATTCAATGCGGTAGGGTTCAAACTGGAGGTGCAGTGACCGTTCCATTGCAGCAGTGAGATTCTGCCAGGAACGGTCTTTCTTTTCTCTTTCATCAAAAACATGGGAAGCATTGTTGTTTGCCATGTGGAGCAACTCTCTATTCCGCCCACGCTGTGGAACTCTCATCTTGACGTGAACTCCACTGAGTTCGCTGAAACGTTCCATTAGAAGAGCTGAATCTTCGATGGCAAAGGGAATAACAAGTTCTTTGGCTGGGATGATTCTAGTATCGTAAAACTGATTAAGTACCTGAGCGAGAATCACAGAATCCGGTTCCATGGGTTCACTTAAAAAGAAATTTCGACTTCCACTTACCAGGCCATCTCTTATAAAAAGTATTGCTATTGCAATGGACGTACCCTGCCGGTGATAACCAAAAATATCCTGATCTTTCAGAGTTTCTGATGCGATAATCTGTTTTTCCAGCGTTTTTGAAAGTGCTGTTATCTGATCGCGAAGTTCTGCTGCCCGTTCGAAAAAGAGGGATTCTGCAGCGCTCTGCATCTCCAGTTTGAGTCCTTTAATCAGGCTTCTGTTTCGTCCTTCAAGTACCATCAGTACCTGTTGCACATGTTTTAGGTAGTCTTCTTTTCTTGCAAGGCCGACACAAGGTCCGAGGCATTTCCCCATCTGCAGGTTAAGGCAAGGGCGTTTACTGATTCGAACCCTGCTTCCTTTACATTTTCTGATCGGAAAAAGATTTGCGAGTAACCGTAAGGTTGCCCACATTGAAGAGCTTGAAGAGTAGGGGCCGAAGTATCGAGCGCCATCTTTTTTTCTTTTTCTGGCCATATGAACGCGTGGCCAGTCTTCTTGAACAGTGACCTTGATAAAGGGATAGTTTTTATCGTCACGAAGGAGAATGTTGTATTTTGGTTTATGCTTTTTTATGAGGGCGGCTTCAAGAATCAAAGCCTCTTTTTCAGTTTTAGTGAGGAGAGTATCAATCTTTTTAACATGAGAAAGCATGACCGTGGTTTTATTGTGAACAGAACCTGAAAACCTTGTATAGGAGCTGAGTCTGTTCCTGAGATTCTTCGCTTTCCCAACATAGAGTATCCGTGACTGTCTATCGAGCATCAAGTAGACTCCAGGGGTTTTGGGAGCACTTTGGATGAAATCAGCTGAAAACATTATCAGGTCACTTGAAAACTGGGAAAAGAAATAAAAAGCTGAAGCCTGAATCTGTGAGAGTTCGATGTTGATGGAGTCAGATCTTTCATGTATTGTTGTGAATATTACGCCATAAGTTCAGTATGTTATAAAGAGAATGACACAAATACGTCTGGATACTAAAGTGACACGATAATTATGATGGAATCACAATACAAGTTTTCATGGTCTGCTTTACAAAATACTTTTTATCTATTACTAATCTTTTAATATATTTTTCAGGTGCTGCAGCTGTGCAGTGAAAAGGGAATGCGGTGAGAATCCGTAACGTTGGGCCAACGCTGTAAGCGGGGACAAAGGTCACATGAGAGCCACTACCTGTTTTTCCGGTGGGAAGGCGTGATTGGCGAATGATCCGTGGAGTCAGAAGACCTGCCTGAAGAACAAGGAGATTGTCGTCCGTACAAGTCCGTATTATGCCCCTGTGGTGTAATACGGACTTTTTTTATGCCCATGCGGAACATAATAGTTGCAAGGAGAAATATCATGGAAACACAGATTGAGCAGGCAAGGAAGAATGTTATTACCCCTGAGATGTCTAAAGTTGCAGATCAGGAGGGGCTGACACCGCAATGGATTTGTAAGCGAGTAGCCGAGGGAAGAGTTGTAATACCAGCCAACCCAAATAGAAAAAATCAGAATGCAGTGGGGATTGGATTTGGATTACGTACCAAAGTAAATGCCTCTATTGGAACATCATCTGATATTGCATGTTTTGATCTTGAGATACGGAAAGCCAAAGTAGCAGAAGAGGAGAAGGCCGATACCCTCATGGAACTTTCGACAGGTGGCAACCTTGATGAAGTGCGCCGGAAAATCCTTGAAAACTGTTCGTTACCAGTGGGGAATGTTCCTTTGTACCAGGCTTTTTCTGAGGCAACCAGGAAATATCACAATCCTAACAAATTGGACTCCGAATATCTTTTTGAACTTATAGAACGTCAGCTCGAAGACGGTATCTCATTTATGGCGATTCACTGTGGCATAAACAGATATTCAATTGAGCGATTACGAAATCAGGGATACCGGTACGGTGGACTGGTTTCCAAAGGCGGAACCTTTATGGTTTCATGGATGGAATATAATAATTGCGAGAACCCGCTTTACGAACAGTTTGATCGGGTTTGCGGTCTAATGAAAAAATATGATGCAGTACTGTCACTTGGGAATGGTATTCGTGCCGGCGCTATTCACGATAGCCATGATCGCGCACAGATGGCAGAAATGGTGATCAACTGCGAACTGGCAGAACTTGGTCGTGATATGGGATGTCAGATGATGGTTGAAGGACCGGGGCATGTCCCCCTTGATGAGATTGAAGGGAACATTATGCTTGAAAAGAGGATGAGTGGTGGAGCACCATACTATGTTCTTGGGCCACTTCCTGCTGACTCAGGGGCTGGCTACGATCATATTACAGCAGCAATAGGAGCAGCAAATGCAGCACGTTATGGCGCAGACCTTATCTGTTATATAACTCCTGCAGAACATTTGGCTCTACCAAATGAAGATGACGTCAGGGAAGGGATAAGAGCCACTCGACTTGCGGCACGAATTGGAGACATTGCAAAATACCCAGAAAGAAGGGAACAGGAGAAAAAGGTTGCTCTTACGCGTCGTGATACAAATTGGGAAGAACATTTTAATTTATTGATGTTTCAGGAAAAAGCCGAATCTGTGCGCAGATCACGAAGTCCTGAGAATAAGAAAACCTGTACAATGTGCGGCGACTTTTGTGCAATGGAACGAGGAAAATCCCTGTTTGAAGGAGACATAAAAGGAGATAAAATAGGTAGTGTCTAAGTAGTGAAGGTACTATTTAGAGACTTTTACCTGGGCCTGACACTGCTACCCCTGTCAGGCCCAGATAAATTTTGTTGAGCTATACAAAAACAGACATATTTCTGAATCCATGTGTTAAAAAAACAGGCGGCATCAGCATCGAATGCTCACGGATCCAGAGTATTGATCTAACGGGTAAGCTGTCTGTATTTAATCCGATGTGGCTGTTCAGCTTTTGGACCCAACCTGGCCTTGCGGTCTTTTTCGTAGTCGGAATAGTTGCCCTCAAACCAGATAACCTTGGAATCGCCTTCAAAAGCCAGGATATGAGTGGCGATTCTGTCTAGAAACCACCTGTCATGGCTGATAACCACAGCACAACCGCCGAAGTTATCAAGAGCCTCCTCCAGTGCCCTGAGAGTGTTCACATCAAGGTCATTGGTCGGCTCATCAAGAAGCAACACATTAGCGCCTTCTTTCAGCATCTTGGCAAGATGAACTCTGTTCCTCTGGCCACCGGAAAGAAGCTCGACTTTCTTTTGCTGGTCCGATCCTGAGAAGTTAAACTTTCCGACGTAGGCCCTGGAGTTGATTTCACGGGAGCCAAGCCAGATTGTTTCCTGACCATCTGAGATGGCTTCCCAAATGGTTGCATCTGGATCGAGATTGTCCCGATTTTGATCGACATATCCAAGCTTTACGGTCTCTCCAAGGCGAATGGTACCTTCATCAGTAGTGTCTTCGCCGGTGATCATTTTAAAAAGTGTGGATTTTCCAGCACCATTGGGACCTATGATACCGACAATTCCACCAGCTGGAAGCTTGAAGTTCATGTCATCTACCAGGATTTTATCGCCGAAGGCTTTGCGAACATGATCAGCCTCTATCACTACCTTACCAAGGCGTGGTCCAGGTGGAATGAAGATTTGCAACTCTTTCACAAGAGAATCGGTCTCCTGGCCCATAAGCTTATCGTAAGAGGCGATACGGGCCTTAGACTTACTACGGCGCCCTTTTGGCGACATTTTGATCCACTCAAGTTCCCTTTTGAGTGTCCGTTGGCGGCTGCTCTCTTTTTTCTCTTCAGTCGCAAGCCGTTTTTCTTTCTGTTCCAGCCATGATGAGTAGTTTCCTTTCCAGGGAATACCACGGCCCCTATCAAGTTCCAGGATCCACCCGGCAACATTATCCAGGAAGTAGCGATCATGGGTCACAGCAATAACAGTACCCGCATATTGCTGGAGATGTTGCTCCAACCATGCTACAGATTCGGCATCCAGATGGTTTGTGGGTTCGTCCAGCAGCAGAATATCAGGCTGTTTCAGTAATATCCGGCACAGAGCAATACGTCTTTTCTCACCTCCAGATAGATGGGCACAGTTAGTGTCTGATGGTGGGCAGCGCAAGGCATCCATGGCCATCTCAAGTTTGGAGTCAAGATCCCAGGCATCCAGATTGTCGAGTTTTTCCTGGACTTCTCCCTGTCTGTCAATGAGCGCCTGCATCTCATCATCGCTCATGGGTTCGGCAAATTTTTCATTAATTTCATTGAACTCCTGAAGAAGATTGACAGTATCCTGAACCCCTTCCTCAACAATCTCCTTGACTGTTTTGGCAGGGTCAAGCTCAGGTTCCTGTGGTAGGTAATCCACAGTGAGACCTGGTGAGATTACAGTTTCACCGTTAAACTCAGTGTCAAGACCTGCAAGGATTCGCAGCAGACTGCTTTTACCAGAACCGTTCAGGCCCAATACGCCAATCTTGGCACCATAAAAATAGGAAAGTGAAATGTCCTTTAATACTGGCTGATCATCATAATATTTACTGACTTTGATCATCGAATAGATGATTTTTTTGTCGTCAACGCTCATGAGTTGAATCCTGTTTATAAGTTGTTTGAAGAAAACCACCTGTTATGTGCTGAACAGATGTGGCTTGATTGTATATAGAGTAATAATAATCGGAATTTGTTTAAAAGAAAAGATTGAATAGATATTACAAATGACCTTTGATTAATATATTTTTCTCGCCTCTTGTTTCTTGATAACTTATGAAAAACAGGTAATATACGATGATAGATTAATGCGATGTGTTTCTGTCGTATATGTTTATTGACTACTACCTGAATCAGAACTGCTTAACTGTTGGTTTTTTGAGAACGATCTGGAATGCAAATATAATATTCTGTATTTGGTTTTTTCTTTTAAATTATGCAGTATCACTATCGAACGCTCACAGATTCTGGAAATAGAGCGCCAGCCTTTCCTGAAAGACCATGAAAATTCGCAGTTTCATTTTCCTGATTGTTATTGCCCTTGGTCTTTTTCCCGTTTTTATTCTTGTAGCCCTGAATTTACCAAAAACCATAGAACGTCTTGAGTATGCAGCAGAACTTGAAACGCAGGCAAAATCTCATGTGGGTTTCGCCAATTTAAATGCCAGGATTCGCTGTCTGAAGAAGAGTCTCATCCGTTCAGCCACCATCCCCTCTGCTTTTGCAGCAGTACACGATCCATCGAATGTTTCTTCTTTACATGGGGTGGTCAAAAGATGGTTTGAAGATGATGAACAGGTTAAAGGTGTGATGCTTTTCAGTGTTCAGGGAGAAGAGTTGCTGTCGCTGCAACGTAAAGGTGCACAGTTTCTTCCTTCGGATGTATCAGAAAACCACAAGGATCACAAGTTTTTTATAAAGTCCCTTGAGGTCCATGAAAAGCAGGTTCTGGTAAAGCTGGTTGATCAGGAAAGTGACCCGTTTCAAAAGACCGGAAATGAGGAGTATGAATTGATTATGTCGACTCCGGTTGTTGCAGGTGATCAAGGAACTGTCGGGATTATGCTCATGCGAATTGACATGTCCGAATTTTTGAAAAATTTCATGGATGCATACTGGGTGACCAGTGATGGTTCCTATGTTCGAGGGCGTAACCTGAGCCTTGATGAGAAAGAAGCCTCGTTTCGTGACCTCAGCGCAGAGTGTAATGCTTTTGATGAATTTCCTGGACTTGAGATTTCAGAAACCAATGATCCCCTTATATTATCAGGCTATGATAACAATAAGATAGCCTGGATGCCGCTTGTTTTTAACAGGGCCCACCAGGCAGTGATGTGGGTGGGAACCATGGTGGATGAAAGTGCCATGGAGAAGTGGAAGATGACCATCACCATCAACGTTGTTGTTCTCATCATCATTATGTCAATTCTGGTTTTTTTCTGTGCCAACTGGATTGCCGCAAAACTTGAATATATCCAGAAAGATCTTTTGACCGGGCTCGATGATATCATTAACAAGGAAAAGAGGCGTACATTTCACTGGGGTGGTCCCGTTGAACTGCAGAATCTCTCCAAAGACCTCACAGCCCTTTCTGAACGTTACAGTGCCACCTGTGAAGCCAGGAATCTTGCCGAGGTATCTCTTAGTGAGAGTGAAGACAAATTCAGGAGTCTCACCGGGTCTGCACATGATGGTATCATTCTTATGGATCATGAAGGATATATTGCATACTGGAACGAGGCTGCATCAACAATCTTTGGATATTCACCGGAAGAGGCACTTCAAAATCCTATACATACACTCATTGATCCTCGTCGTGAAGTAGGTGGACTTACTGTGGAGCCGCTGGGAAAAGTTGGATCAGGTCCAAGTTATGCTCAAACAGTTGAGCTTATTGCCAGAAATCGTGATGGGTATGATGTTCATGTGGAACTTTCACTTTCCTCCACCACCATAAAGGGACAGTGGCATGCCATCTGGATCGTTCGTGATATCAGTGAAAGAAAGAAGGCCGAGGAAGAAACATCCAGACAGCAGCAGCATCTGCTTCGGGCTGATAAAATGATTTCTCTGGGTCTGCTGGTTTCCGGTGTTGCCCATGAAATTAATAATCCAAATTCAATTGCCCTGCTCAATCTCCCACTTTTGACTCGCTCTTGGGAAAGTGCCAAACCGATACTAGATGAATTTTATGAAGAAAACGGGGATTTTTCCATAGGAGGGATAGAGTACAGTGAGATGAGAAATCGTCTGCCCCGTATTTGCCACGATCTTGAAGAGAGCGCCATACGGATTAAGCAGATTGTTGTTGATCTGAAGGATTACGCCAGACAAGAGTCCAGTGGCCAGATGGAACCGGTTGACATCACAGAGGTTGTGAAATCAGGAGTTCGCCTGACCAGTAACAGTATTCATAGGAGTACAAAACAGTTTGTCACCAACTATGCCTCAGGTTCTCTTATGGTCAAGGCCAACAGACAAAGATTGACTCAGGTGGTAATCAACCTTATTCAAAACAGCTGTGAGGCTATATCGGACACAGAATTATCCTTGGAGATCACTACCAGGTATAACAAAGATATCGAAGGGGTTGAGATTTCAATTAAAGATGAGGGAATAGGGATTGCCCCTGAGGATCTAAAAAAGGTTACAGATCCTTTCTTTACCACTAAGAGGTCCCTTGGTGGTACAGGCCTTGGTCTCTCTGTTTCAGCTGGAATTGTTAAAGAGCACAATGGGGTAATGCATTTTTATTCAGAACTGGGAAAGGGAACAGAAGTTGTGATCGTTTTTCCAGCATTACACAGCATCAGTTAATCTGAATGAGTGGATGCCCATAACTTGCCTTTGCCACCTTGTTCTTTGCTGCTGTGAGAAGCTTTATTCTGGAAATATCATTTGTATGAATCAAAGGGCATTTCCTGTGGGCATCTGCTGTAACGTTTTCTCTGTACCTTGATTGAGAAAAGAAAATTCATTAACGAACGGAGACGAGCTAAAAAACATGGTGAAAACACTTTATCCTATTCTGCCGGTTCTTCTGGTAGATGATGAAAAAGCATGGCTGAACAGCTTCCAACTGACACTTCATGCCTCAGGAATCAATAATGTTGAAACATGCAATGATTCGAGAACGGTTATGGAACTGCTTCAAGGACAGCAATTTAGTGTGCTAGTTCTTGATCTTACCATGCCGCATCTTGCGGGTGATGAACTGTTGCCCCAGATTGTACAAAATTTCCCTGAAATCCCTGTTATTGTAATTACAGGGCTTGATCAGGTTGAGATAGCTGTGGCTTGCATGAAACTTGGAGCCTATGATTTCTTCACTAAGGTGACAGAGGAGTCAAGGCTGGTGGTTGCTGTAAAACGTGCCATAGAACTTGGGTTGCTGCGTCGTGAAAACAGTTCCCTGAAGGAACACTTTTTAGGGGATACACTTCATAACCCAGATGCCTTCTCCCATATCATCACTCATAATAAATCAATGCGCTCCATTTTTCAGTATATTGAAGCCATTGCTACCACCAGTGAACCTGTTTTAATAACCGGAGAAACAGGTTCAGGTAAGGAACTTATCGCCCGTGCCATTCATCAGCTTTCAGGCCGCAGCGGTAAGTTCGTTGCTGTAAATATTGCAGGTCTTGATGATACAGTGTTGGCTGATACACTGTTTGGACACAGAAAGGGTGCTTTTTCCGGAGCCGACCAGATACGTAAGGGTCTGATTGTACAAGGAAATGATGGAAGTCTTTTTCTGGATGAAATTGGAGATCTCAGCCCAGGTTCTCAGGTAAAATTACTCAGGTTGATCCAGGAGCGTGAGTATTATGCACTTGGTTCGGATGTGGCACGTTCAACCAATGCACGGATGATTTTTGCCACCCACCGTGATCTTGAACACCTGCAGGAGTCAGGAGAATTTCGTCAGGATCTTTTCTTCAGACTACGTACCCATCACGTACACATTCCACCACTACGTGAACGCCTTGATGACCTGCAATTATTACTTGATTATTTTCTTGAAGAGGCCGCCCGGCGATTAAATAAGAAAAAACCAGCCTACCCGAATGAACTGACGATACTCCTTGGTACATATAATTATCCCGGAAATGTGAGGGAGTTACAGTCCATGATTTTTGATGCGCTTTCCAAGCATCAGAGTAGAACTCTGTCTATGGATGTCTTTAAACAATACATAGAACATCGGACAGGAAACTCTGAGCCCGTTGTTGAAACAAATAGCGGGGACACGGTCTTCTCCATACTTTCCTCGCTTCCTACTTTGAAGGAATCCAGTCGATTACTAATTCGAGAGGCCTTACAGAGATCCCAGGGGAACCAGTCTATAGCTGCACAAATGCTTGGAATTACCAGGCAGGCATTGAACTGGAGATTAAAACAGCAGGATAAAAAAGGGTAGCAGGGAACAGAATAATGGAAAGGGTCTTTTGTAATATCAATGGATACCAGTTGAGTTTTGACCAGGCGAGGGGAGTGGCTGAGATTATTGCCCAAGAAGGAAATGAGTACAGCCTTCTGATTTCCTGGTGTGACAAGAAAAAAGGGGTGCATTCGCCCTGCTGCCTGAAGTGTGAGTTTGATGATGTTCCAGGCTGGGAGGTGTACGGTGAAAACCACGAGGGTAGGCTGCGGATATCCTTTGAGGATGACCGCTTTGTTTTTATCTATTCCTAGCCGGCATACTTTTGCTGTAAAACAAAAAAAAAGGGATTCCCGTATCGGGAATCCCTTTTTTTGTATGAACCGAAAAAGATGGGTGTTATTTTTTGTCGTTGTCCTCGGAGAAGCTTTTAACCAGCATGGCACCAGCAAGCCCAAGAATACCTATGTCTTTGGCCTTTCTCATGGCAGGTTTAACCATGGATGCCATCATTGCCCGGCGTTTAACACTGCCCATGTCAGCAAGTTCCGGGGTGTAATCGGCAAAGAGAAGACCCATGTCTTTTTTGCTCCCATAGTAGCGGGAGTTGGGGCCAATATGACCGCCTTTGACTTCAAGACCCTTAGCGCCTTTTTTAACATATTGTGAAACTTCTGAGTTGGGATCAGAAAGATCGCCAAAAATACGAGCACCTGCAATACAGGTCTGAACACATGCGGGCTGCAGGCCCTGTTCAACTCGAGGTTTACAGTACGTACATTTGTCAACTTTACCCTCGCTGTCATCATCAGCAAGAGCGGGATTGACATAACGAGCGCCATAGGGACACGCATCGGCACAAGCACCACAACCAAGACAGCGTCCTTTGTCGACCTGTACGGTTCCATCAAATGGATCCTTCCAGGTAGCGGCTACTTCCATGGTTTTAGTCTTGCCGGATTTTGCATCTTTAAAGGTCATCTCAACGGGTTCTGCAGGGCACTCATCCACGCATGGTGGCTTGTCGCAATGGTTGCAGAGACCGGGATAGTATGTTGCGGCCATTCCGTCATCGGTCATTGTTGGGCCTAAACGTTTAACCCAGTTACGCTGGTAAGGAACCGGAACTTCCCACTCTGCCCGACAGGCAATGGTGCAGGCGTGACAGCCCACACAGCGTTCCAGATCTATGATCATTCCATATTGCATTGAATATATCCTCCTGAAAAGGCTATAAGATTAGATCAGGCTGGAATGTCCAGAACCTTTCCATCTTTTATCAGTTTAACAAAGTTGTTTCTCATTCCATTGCAACCAGTCTCAGGATCAACAGCCAGTTTTGTAATAAGGCTTTGATCATCAACACCAGCCCCGTGTCCAATACTCAGGGCAGGATTTGCCGAACCATAACCGTGATACATATAAACACAGTCTTTCCTGATACCGGCTGTTACCTTAACTGTTGTTGTGGTAGCAGATTTAACACCTTCACTGTTCACAAAGCCAACGGTATCTCCGTCGATAAGACCGAGTTTAGCGGCAACTTCATTATTAATCCAGACAGGATTATCAGGCATGGCATTGTGGAGCCACACATTGTTTTGACTTCTGTTGAAGGTATGAACCGGCGCACGACCGTAAAGCAGTCTTGCAAATCCCTTGGGATTATCTGGAACCGCTTTGTAGGTCGGTGCTCCGGGATGTCCATCATCAACCAGGTCTTCATTGTAAAGTACAACGGTGAAGTCTTCGGGAATTCCATATGGATCTTTTCCCGGTTGAATATGAATACCATCTTCGGCTCTCAGCTTTTCAATGGAAAGATTGGCTGTCGCCAGACTTTTGTCTACCAATTCTTCAATGGTCTGAACAGGAATCTTCGACTCGTTACCCATACGTTTTGCGATCTCATTGGTGATGTAGATCTGATCTTTACGCTCAAACATAGGCTCAACAAGCGGCATACGTGCAGCTATATACTGCTGATGCTCTTTGGAGAGATCCCACTGGGTACCTTTCTTGATAAAATCATAGCGCTCAAGATAACTGGACTCAGGTAGAAGAATATCAGCCCATGCTGTAACGTCTGTTGGCATGACATCAACACACATAACAAAGTCCATGGCCTTGAAAAGATCCTTCATTTTCTGCTGACCAGGAATGGTCTGCAAGGGATTTTGGCCCCATACGACACAACTTTTGATCGGATACGGCTTGCCTGAGATGGCACAATCCCTTATTAATTCGGTGGGTGTTCCTGGAGGCTTGTTGGTGTAATATTTTGTTCCATCATGGTGATTAATGTTCAAATCATAGGTATGATCTGCTTCACCCTTGGCCCATGATACCCCACCGACTTTTGGACCTTTGGCAGGAACCCAGCCACCTTTGACATAGTATGCGCCAAGTATTCCTGTGAGACAGGCAAGTGCTCTCTGACGCTGGAAATCATTTCCATACCAAGAGACGTGACGGCCTGGATGGATTGCAACATGAGGAGCATTAGCAGCAAGCATTTCGGCAACTTCCTTGATCTGCTCTGCAGGGATGTCACATACTTTGGCAGCTTTTTCAAGGGTCCATTCTTTTATAGCTTCAGCAAATTCCTCAAATCCTTCAGTATGGTCTTCTATAAAGGCCTTGTCGTATTTGTTGTTTTTGACAAGATAGTTCATGATGGCCAGCATGTAAGCTGTATCAGTACCAGGTTTAATCTGAACCCAGATATTAGCTTTTGCTGCAGCGGCAGAGAAACGGGGATCAGCAACAATCAGCTTGGCACCATTCTGAAGGCCCTGAATGTACTGTTTGATATGTGAAACATGGATGTTCTCTCCAAGATGATCTCCAATGAAGAACATAACCTTGGTGTTTGCCATATCGATCTTCTCTCCAGGAGGTTTGCCGGTGGTCGCAAGATAGGCTGTATCACGAATACCACGGCACTGGAAAAAGGAGGCTTCGGAAACGTTGTGGGTTCCAACTGCACGCTCGAAATAATGCATTGGATATTTGGCAGATGCGCCATGTGGAAAAACACAGATTCCCTGTGGACCATACTCGTCAACGGTGCTTTTCAGTTTGGCACCACATTCGTCAAGGGCTTCCTTCCAGGAAATTTTTTTCCATTTAGGTGCGCCACGTTTCCCAACGTTTTTCATGGGATATTTCAGGCGATCCACATCGTAGAGCAGCTGAACACCAGCATTCCCGCGGGCACAGATTGCGGTGCCGTTATCAATGGATTTTGGGTTTCCTTCCAGTTTTATCAGGCGGCCGTCACGTACTTTACCGACCAGTTGACAACGCCAGAAACACATTTCGCAGATTCCACCCACAACGGTCTTGTCCCCAGCAGTACCCTTTGTATCAAGGGGTGCTTTGGTGACGCCGGTGCTAGCGGAAACTACCTTAGACAGAGGTACCGAGGCTGCTGCCAGGGATGCCGTCTGAAGGAATTTACGCCTCGTTAGGTTGAAAGCCATCTTTGTCTTCCTCCTTAGTAAAAAAATCAATTAATTGTACAACCACCCGGTAATAGGGGTGGTGAGCTCCTTCCGTTACCTTGGGATGAAACTTTTCATACCATGGTCGAAATAGTTTGTTCAGGAATTCCTCCTCTCCGGCAAAGTCTTTTTCTTCTACCAGTAGAGAGAGAAATTCAAGTTCGTGAATAAGATGATCAGGGAGGTCAGCATTTTCATCCATGCCAAAGCCTTTTTCCCTGTAAAATGCAAGTGTATTACCGGCAAATGCTCCCTGCAACGCTTTGTCCATATATACAGAGCCATAAGGTGGAGCGATGACATGGGGAATGCCATTTATAAACAGTCTGGTGTACTCTACCTGAAGGTCTTCAATATAATCTTTTGCGGAATCAAGTGCTTTTTTTATAGCAACCCCTTCCTCAACAGCCTCCAGCGTACCCAAAAGGTTATAAAACACCTTGAAAAACTCCTGATTCATCCACTCAGCATCAGGATACTGCATGCATTGTGATAAAAAACGATAGACACGTGATATATCTTCGGATGGCTCTGTGTGGGACATATTATCAAGGGGGTGGGTGAGACGAGATATTATCTGGTCATTATAGGGAAAGTAAAATTGTAAAAAGAGTATTTGTATTTTGATGAAGTACGCCTTGTAAGCAACAACATCGTTATAGTCTAGCCAAATGCTCATACCTTGTCAATGAATTGCTATTCATTTTTTGCGGTAAATAAACTCTCAGGCAAAGTTATTGATAATTATTAATAGTAGTTTGATGACAAAGAATTGTGATCATAAGAACTTAATTGAATGTTTACGTGTATATGTTTTTTTTGAGGAAAGAATAAAAATGTGAAAAAAATAACTTTGCGAGAGAGTTTTCAAGAGACTTCTAAGCAAGAGACCGGATAAAAGATTTCAACAGAGAAAAACTTTCACAGTCATGGATTGCCTTGCGAATTTTTGAACTGCCCGGAAAAGTATTGAAATATCTACCGGTATGGTTTCGTATATAAGCAAGGACTCGTCTAGTATCCAGGTACTCTTCCATGAGTTGCAGGTGGCGATCTACGGTGGGCAATATGCCAGGTATGGAGAGCGGTTTTGTATTTTTACTGAACACCCAGGGGTTCCCAAGGGCTGCCCTGCCAACCATGATACCATCACAACCGGTTTCGTGCATACGAAGAATACCCTGCTCGTAGCTTTCCACATCACCATTACCAATGACAGGAATAGAAACAGCCTCTTTAACTCTTTTTACAATATTCCAGTCTGCTTTGCCTGAAAATGCCTGTGCCCACGTTCTGCCGTGAATCGTAATTGCTGCTGCTCCCGAGGATTCGGCCATTTTCGCAAAAAAGACTGCACTGATAGTATCTTTATCAATTCCTGCTCTTGTTTTGACAGTTACCGGAACATCAGAATGTGCAACAACGGCAGCTATAATTTCACTTGCCAGACCAGGATCTTTCATAAGCGCTGAACCTGCACCTTTTCTGGTCACTTTCCGTACCGGACATCCCATGTTTATATCAATACAAGCCGGATTGTGACTATTGAGAATTTTTGCAGCCTTCGCCATTAACTTGGGGTCTGACCCAAAGATCTGAATGGACATCGGTTGTTCATCAGGTGAGGAGGCCAGCATGTGTAAGGTTTTTTCCTGACCATAGACCAAGCCATGACAACTTATCATTTCCGATACAACCATTCCTGCGCCATATTCACGGCAGAGCAAGCGGAAGGGAAGGTCTGTATACCCGGCAAGAGGTGCAAGGATAAGTGGTGAATCAATGTTAGTTTTATCTATAGTGAGCATGTTTTTACTGCTGATTTTTTTTTTCAAACGAGTTAGAATCACGTGTTTTAGGAAACTGTTGAATAACAGTCTGAAATTATACTAAATAACAGAATAACTGTTTTTTTTTAATTTCTGTCAGGGTTACTGGCAGATCACCCACTATTTCATGGAGACCCAAATGACCTTGCAACTTACTATGCAATCAAGTGAATTGTCCAGTGAGGAGTTGAGCACATTGCAGGAGATGCGTGTGCGTTGTGCTAAAAATATCCTGTTGTCCACAAGTCTGGCAGGATCTGGACATCCTGGCGGTTCGCTGTCTACTCTTGATAACCTGTTGGTGACTTATGGGTGTATGCGTCATGATGCATCCCAACCCGACCTGGAAGAGAGGGACAGGGTCATAATGAGTATAGGCCATGTGTCTCCTGCGGTGTATGCGATCCTTGCCGAATACGGGTATTTTACAGAGGCAGATTTCCTTAGTGGATTTCGTCGTACTGGATCCGGATTTCCCGGGCATGTCGAGCGTATAGTCCCCGGTGTCGAATGGGATACCGGTAACCTTGGTCAGGGTCTTTCAACTGCCGTTGGCCTGGCACACGGGTTTAAAATCCAGAATCGCTCCAACAAGGTTATTGTTTTTATGGGTGATGGTGAGCATCAGAAGGGGCAGATCATAGAGGCCATCCGCTATGCTTCAAAATACAAATTAGATAATCTCATTGTAGTGATAGACAGAAATCATCTTCAGATCTGTGGAACGACTGAAGAGGTAATGCCACAATCCATACGATCGCTCTACTCTACAAATAACTGGGACGTTAAATATCTTGAAAATGGTCATGACTACAATGCTTATTTTCAGACCTTTTCTGAAGCGTACCTGAAAAATGATGGCGTTCCAACGGTGATAGTGTCCCGAACCATCATGAGTAAAGGCATCTCTTTCATGGAGAATATCCCTAAGTACCACGGATCGCCGCTGGATCGCGAATCGCTTGCAAAAGCTATGAAAGAGCTTGGAGTTGAGGATGAGTTTGAAAAATGGGACGATTTACGCAAGCAACCCGTTGCCACAGCCACTATTCAGCAATACAGGGCACCCGAGGTAAGTGTATCAGGTGGGGAGCCCATCCTGTATGAGGCTGGAACCATGCTTGATAATAGATCGGCTTACGGGAGTGCTCTCCTTGGACTTGCAGAGGCCAATAATCATAATAACAATATGGTTATTGCCGGTATCTCCTGTGATCTTGAAGGTTCTGTCAAAATGGGGGGATTTCACAAACATTCTCCTCGAGCTTATATGGAGGCAGGCATCCAGGAACACCATGCGGCCACCATGGCAGGAGGACTTGCCAGCCTGGGACTTGTTACATTCTTCAGTACCTTCGGTGCATTTGCCGTATCAGAGGTATATAATCAGAATAGATTGAATGACTTTAACCATGCCAGTGTAAAGGTGGTTGCCACTCACGTTGGTCTGGATGTTGGTGAAGATGGACCAACGCATCAGTGTATCGACTACCTTGGTCTTTTTCGTAATTATTACAGATCATCTGTGTTCATGCCGGCAGATCCCAATCAGACTGACAGGATTATTCGCTATATAGCGACTGTACCCGGAAACGTTTTTGTTGGAATGGGGCGTTCTAAAACACCAGTTATAACAAAAGAGGACGGTTCGGTATTTTTTGACAGTGATTACACCTTCCAGGCAGGAAAAGGTGACTGGCTGCGTACAGGAACAGATGCGACCATCGTTACATATGGTGCTGTGGTTCCTGCTGTGATGGAAGCCTGGGAAATTCTTAAGGCAGATGGTCATTCTGTTGGGATTTTAAATATGGGTTCTCTTGTGCCACTTGACAAAGATGCTGTCTTACAGGCTGTTGCCACAGGAGTTGTTGTAACGGTGGAAGACCATCATGTGGAAACTGGCCTGGGGAGCATGGTCGCAACAGTCGTTGCGGAAGCAGGACAGGGAATCGCTTTTAAACGCCTGGGTGTTTCGCAGTATGGTGGTTCTGGAAAACCTGCTGATCTGTATGCCAGTCAGGGGCTTGATGCAAAATCCATTGCAGTGGCTACCAGGGAAATGCTTGAATAGTTGCCAGAAAAAGATTCAAACTTGAATCTGTGACGATTTGGTGGTTGTTTTTTTATGGGTGTAAGAAAAACAACTATCTGCATCATAAGCGAACACTCACGGATTCAGAACAAAAAAAGGGCAGTTCCTGTAGAGGAACTGCCCTTTTTTTGTTCTTTTATCTTCTCTTTTCAGGAGTCTTGCTTTGCAAGAATACCCAATGTCTTCAAGTAAATTTTTTCTGAAAGGTCGTCGATGATGACTCCAAGTGCTTTTTTCTCATTGTCTGAATTTTCAGATGAAGTGGCTCCCACCTTATACTCTTCCGTCCATACTTCGTTACCAACTTCCAACAGCACCTTACCTGTGTCGATATCTTTGAGGATGTATCGGACAGTCAGGAGCAGTTTGACTTCAGTTGCATCATTTCCTGCACCATAGGAAAGACTTGGCAGGTCAATGGATATGATTTCACCTGCCAGAATGAGGTTGGCACCTTGCTTTTGTTTGGTGACTTTAATGCTACCGGATTTCTGATACCAGCTGGTCAGAGACTGGTAGATTTTGGCATCAAGCAGAAGGTCATTGGTTCGGTTATGCCAGGTGGTAATATAAAGCGAACGGTCAGAACCTGAGTAGACATATGGATTATGGTATCCACAGGAAGTCAGGAAGAACCCTAATACAATTACACAGGTGATCAGATATGTTCTTATTTTCAATTTTTTGCTCCGCAAATGATAAATAGATGATAAATATGATCAAATAACCATGTATTTCAGAAAAGATGTTAGCCTCAAATTACAATATTAACAAGTTTCTTCTTTACAACAATAACTTTTTTGATGCTTTCTCCAGCAATAAACTTCTGAACATTCTCATCTTTCAGGGCGAGTTGCTCAAGGCTTGCGTCATCAATGTCCGGTTCAACTTGCATTCTTGAGCGAACCTTGCCCTTTACTTGAATAACTATTGTAAGCATATCTTCTTTTGCTGCCTCTTCATCCCATGACGGCCAGCCATTTTTTTCTATGGACTCATTATGGTGGATGATGGCCCAGAGTTCGGCACAAAAATGAGGAACCATTGGACAGAGCAGGAGGAGCATTGTGTTAACAGCTTCTGCTACCACAGCAGGTCCCGGCGCATCTTTTTTGCTGTTGAGGGAAGAAAGGGTGTTAAAGAGTTCCATTACTGCACTGATGGCAGTGTTGAAATGGAAATTGTTTTCTATATTGCCGGTGACTTTTTTTATTGTCTGATGGGTCTTTCTGTGTAGTTCTCGTTCTGTATTACCAAGAGAAGAGCCATTTATTTCAGCATCCGTTATCAATATATCTTTATGGGCCTGAACAAATCTGAAAATTCTATTGAGAAAACGAAAGCAGCCTTCAACACCTTTTGAGTTCCATTCGAGATCTTTTTCGGGTGGGGCTGCAAACAGGGAAAAGAGACGAGTGGTATCTGCGCCGTATTCATTTATGAGATCACTGGGATCAACAACATTTCCTTTGGATTTAGACATCTTTGAACCGTCTTTAATGACCATTCCCTGGGTGAGTAGGTTGGTGAATGGTTCGTCAATTTCAAGATATCCGAGATCGCGGAGTACTTTAGTGAAAAAACGGGAATACAACAGGTGGAGGATGGCATGTTCGACTCCTCCAATATACTGGTCAACGGGAAGCCAGTGAGAGGCCTCTTTTTTGTTTAACGGTGCTTTGGTGAAACGGGGGCTGGCATACCTGGCAAAATACCATGATGACTCAACAAAGGTATCCATAGTATCTGTTTCTCTTTTTGCATCACCCCCACACTGAGGACAGCTGGTATTGAAGAAGGCAGGACGTTGATGTAAAGGTGCACAGTCACTTTTCTGGGATTCCCGATCTTCTGGAAGCGTAACAGGGAGCTGGTCGACTGGTACAGGTTGGGTCCCGCATTTCTCACAGTAAATCATGGGAATAGGAGCCCCCCAATAGCGCTGCCTGGATATTCCCCAGTCGCGAAGACGATATGTTATGTGGGCATCACCTATATTTTCTGTCCTGGCAAATTGAATGATGGCCTGTTTGGCCTTAATAGAATCCTGGCCGGTGAATTTTCCTGAATCAACAAGTACCCCGGGTAGTGTCGAGGCCTCCTCCATACTGGCTCCATCGAATCTACAGTCCGGGGGAATAACTACAGCTTTAACAGGGAGCTTGTATTTCTTTGCGAACTCGAAATCACGCTGATCATGTGCAGGAACTGCCATAACAGCACCAGTGCCGTATGCCATGAGGACAAAATTTGCGACAAAGATGGGGACTCTTTCACCATTAAATGGGTTAATGCAATAACAGCCGGTGGCAACACCCTCTTTCTCCACAACATCCTGATTTGACTGTTGCTGTTTTTCTTTTATAATTCTATTGCTGAAGGCAGTGATTTCATCTTGCCGGGGATTGTTAATAAGCAGGGTTTTTAACAGAGGGTGTTCAGGGGCTATGGACATGAATGTCACCCCGAATATGGTGTCAGGTCTTGTGGTGAATATGGATAATTTTTCTTTACCGTCAAAACCCTCGACTTCAAAATCACACTGAAGACCGGTGGACTTTCCTATCCAGTTCCGTTGCATGGTAACAACTTTTTCAGGCCACCCATCCAGTTTGTCGAGGTCATCGAGAAGTTCCTCGGCATAATCGGTGATTTTGAAAAACCAGCCTTTCATTTCACGGGCTTCAACCAATTGATCACATCGCCAGCAGGCCCCCTCTATCACCTGTTCATTTGCCAGAACAGTATGGCAGGGTTCACACCAGTTAACAGTGGTTGTCTTCTGGTAAACCAGCCCTTTTTCATACATCTCAAGAAAAATTTGCTGTTCCCATTTATAGTACTCGGGGTTGCAAGTGGCTATTTCACGATCCCAATCATAGGACAGCCCAAGGTGACGAAGCTGATCCCTCATGTAATCAATGTTATCGTAGGTCCAGCGGGCAGGGTGGGTGTTATTTTTTATGGCAGCGTTCTCAGCCGGCAGTCCAAAGGAATCCCAGCCCATGGGGTGAAGTACGCTGTATCCCCTGAGGCGTTTGTAGCGTGCGACAACATCTCCAATGGAGTAGTTACGCACATGGCCCATGTGAATCCGACCTGATGGATAGGGAAACATCTCCAAAACGTAATATTTTTTCTGGTCACTATTCATGGCAACCCGGTAGGTTGCATTGTCGAGCCAGTGATTCTGCCATTTGTTCTCTATGGCTTTGAAGTCATAAAGTGTTTGCGGTTGTTCATGTGCAGCCATGGAGTGCAGCCTCATACGGTATTACTTGATGATTTGCAGGATACAAAGAGTGATGGTGTAGTAAGAACTCTTTACCTGATTTTTTGCTTCGGATTCTCTACCATTACGACTTACTACCCCTGGCATGCGACAAAAAAACATAGATACTTGAATTGCCTCGAATACGACGTCTTTATTTCGTCATCGTATGATTTGGGGCTTTCAGGTGTTTGTTGTTAATGTCCGAGTGAAAAATACTACACGGGGCAGATATTATTCAGCTTGAAAGGCATCAGGTTCATCAAAGGCACTAAGGTTTTCAAACATAGTGAACTCTTTTATGAAAGTCAATCTGACAGTACCTGTCGGGCCGTTTCTCTGCTTGCCAATGATAATCTCGGCAATACCGAGGTTTGGGTTGTCCTCAGCCTTGTTATACACTTCGTCACGATAAATGAAGCAGATAACATCTGCGTCCTGTTCAATGGCCCCAGATTCACGAAGATCAGACATCATTGGACGTTTATCGGTTCTACTTTCCAGGCTTCGGTTAAGCTGGGAAAGGGCAATGACGGGAACTTTTAGTTCTTTAGCCATGGCCTTCAATGATCTGGATATTTCACTTATTTCCTGAGTCCTGTTTTCGCTGGAATTACGACCTCTCATCAATTGGAGATAATCAACTATTATCATGCCTAGTGGAAATTGTGCAGCAAGTCTACGGACCTTGGCACGCATCTCAAGGACAGAGATCGCCGGGGTGTCGTCAATATACATTGGTGCCTCAGTCAGCATACCAACGGCTCTGGTTAATTTTGGCCAATCATCATCGTGGAGTTTTCCGGTTCGTACCCTTTGTGAATCAATGTGTCCGGCTGAGCAAAGAAGGCGCATTGCCAGTTGTTCTTTGGACATCTCCAGACTGAAGATAGCAACTCCTGTTTTATCAAGCAGGGCTGCGTTCTGAGCAATGTTCATGGCAAAAGCAGTTTTTCCCATGGAGGGGCGACCTGCAAGGATGATCAGGTCAGATGGCTGGAGGCCGGCTGTCATCTTGTCAAGCTCTCCAAATCCTGTGGGAACACCAGTGATCATTTCTTTTCGTTTGTAGAGCTGTTCTACAGTTTCAAAGGCATCAGGGATAATATTTTTTAAGGGGGTGAAGCTTTTGTCGGATTTACTTCTGGCAATCTCAAATATAGACTGTTCAGCTTCGTCTACCAGAGTGTCAATATCTCCCTGCTCCTCATAACATCTGCTGGCTATTTCGGTGTTTACATTGATGAGATTGCGGAGGACTGCTTTCTGCCTGATAATTTTAGCATAGTGAAAGAGGTTGGCTGTTACAGGGACAATGGAGGTGAGGGTGGCAAGGTATGCAACACCACCTGCATCATCAAGCTGATTTTGATCTTTTAATTGATTTGAAACTGTTATGATATCCTGGGGTTCATTTTTTTCAAAAAGAACAACCATGGCTTCAAAAATAAGCTTGTGGTTGTCTTTATAAAAATCATTACTGACCAGGAGTTCAAGAACAGCAGAAAGGGAATGGTCGGATAGCAGAATAGTACCGAGTACAGATTGCTCAGCTTCCACATTTTGTGGAGGCATTCTTCCAGCGTTAACTTTGGCAGGAGAAGAATCTGGTGATGGTATATTCATGGCAACAAGACAGACTGGAACTCAAAGTACAAAAGACAACACACTGTTCAGGAGTTATTTGTCCTGAACAGTGTGTTGTTGATATTCAGGATAGGACTCCTGAAAAACGGTTAGAAACAGAGGGGAAGGAAAGGTTACGCCTCTTCTGTTTCAACAAGTGGAACAACTGCTATGGTGATATCGGTGGTGGTCTGAAAACCAACTTTGATGGTAATACTGCTCTCCCCCAGCTCCTTGATTGGATCTTGGAGAAGGATGTTTTTCTTATCAATTGCAACACCAGTGTCTTCCTCAAGTTTGGCTGCAATATCACTTGATGTGACGGAGCCAAAAAGTCGCTCCTCGTCGCCTGTGAGCATGGCAATGCTTATAGTGGTACCGGCAAGTTTTTTTGCAAGTACCTCAGCAGCTTTTGTCTCTGCTTCTATGCGGGCCTTGATTTCAGCCTGGTTTTTCTCAAAAATGGCAATATTTGACGCATTTGCGGCAACTGCCTTTTGCTGAGGAAGAAGGTAGTTGCGCCCGTATCCGGGTTTAACCTTTACGATATCGCCTTCCCTGCCAAGGGTGTCGATAGTCTCTCTTAAAATAACTTCCATTGTGATCTCCTTAACATCGTTCGTATGACAATCAGGTTTCTGGTGCTGATCATCTATAATTATTTATATGTCAGTTTCCTGTTCGGAACTATTTAAACGTCTTAAATCTGTCCACACATCAGCAACCCCGAGTATCCCAAGTAGAATAACCCCGAAGGTCTGAAAAAAGAGCAGGACATAAATCAATATTCTCAAAAAAAGTGGCACGCTCCATTTTGAAAAATAAAAGAGCATTATTGCCATGCCCTGAAAACAATACATCAGAGTAGTAACCATGAGGACATTGATTGAGATAGTGCTGGCCGGTTCTATCTGTAAAACAACAAAAATTGCAGATCCAATAAAGAACCATACAAATTTTTCAGGTAGTGTCCAGAATTTATAATCTGGCCACGGCCCGGCACCGGTATTTTTATAAAGCATCTTATTACCGACTGCCATGGTAAACCAGGTGATCAGCAAAGTGATACAGATAAGTATACCCGGCATTACCCTAGGGGTCCATATCTTCATCTGAGTAAAAGTCTGTTCAAGCAGGTAAAGTGTGTCTGCAGGAACAGAGCTGTTCATCTTGTAATAAGCAATGGCCTCATCCATCCCCTGATTAAGTGAGCTGATCAGAAGGGTATAAGGGTGCTGTTCCATGCCAAAAGTCAGGATTGTTGTTACCAGCAACCATGAACCGGCGAGAGTTACGGCACCCTTAACGCCTGAAGCCAAAAGCGAATCCTCTTTTCGGGCAGATTCGGATAGAATAAAACCGACAGGGATCAGTGTAATAGAAAACAGCAGCTGTTCGAAAATTTGAAAAGCCAGTCCTCCTATACATGCAAGGATACATCCAAACAGGATATATTTTTGGCCACTGTCCTTCCCGTATCGCAGTAGGTAGTAGAAAACCAGCAGGGGCAGGAGCCCGTGGACCCAACCAAATATAGTCCCTAAAACACCAGGGAGCAGGATAACTGTTGCGACCAGTAATATGTGTTGAATATGTTTCTGGTCATCTGGTCGATTTTCTTCGCTGCTCACTGATTATAACCCTTTAGAGGAAATCACCTTTGGGTGGTTCCTGAATAAGGAAGCAGTGCTATCTGGCGGGCACGCTTAATTGCTTCACAGAGCTGTCTCTGGTGAGAAGCACACGTTCCGTAGATACGGCGTGGAATAATTTTTCCACGTTCTGTTACAAAATTACGAAGGGTTTTGGGGTCTTTGTAATCAATGGTAACTTCCTTATCAGTACAAAAACGGCAAACTCTTTTTCTTTGAAAAATTCTTTTTTTAGGTGGCATTCGTGTTCTCCTGGGCGGAATCAATCCGTATGATTACTGTACTGACTCCTTGTCAGTAGCTTCTTTTTTGGGAGCTGCTTCTTTTGTTTCAGCCTGCTCTGCTTCCTGTCTGCTGGCTTCCTCTTCAGCTTCGGCGGCAGCAATAACAGCGGCCTCATACTCGCCGCGTGCGGCAGCGATTCCGTCAGAATCAATGGAGTCTTCAAGCTTGACAGTCATGTACTTCATAACAGATTCATCAATTCTGAATTTACGTTCCATCTCTGAGACATTTGCAGGTGAGGTCGCATAGTCACAGTATACATAATATCCCTGAGTTTCTTTCTGGATAAGATAGGCAAGAGTTTTCATGCCCCACTGGTCAAGAGATATGACCTGCCCGCCATCCGTGGCGATGATTGTGTTTGCATTGTCAATTACAGCTGTAATCTCTTCCTCACTCAATGTGGGGCGAAGAATGTAGATTGTTTCATACCTGCGCATAAGTTCCTCCTCGTGGACTCATGATAAGGGGAAAATCCCCTGGTGTTAGGCCCTTGCAGTGCAAGAGCGAAGAGGTTCTGTTTCACACCATGTGAAACAGATGTACGTCTTTACGTATCTCTATAACGAAACATTAAAAAATACCTTGAGTGAAGCTTTGTGTCAATTTATTTTTCTGCCTTTTCCTGTAATTTGATTTTCTCCCACTGTTTTCTTAGCGCAACCTCGTTGTTGATAATCACATTTTCGAAAACATGAGGGTGTCTACGGATCATTTTTTTGTTTATGCCGTCAAGTACATCTGAAATGGTGAAATTACCCTTCTCTGCCTGGATGTGTGAGAGAAGAATTAACAGAAAGATTGTGTCACCAGCCTCCTCACAAATTTGTTTTTCGTTGTTATTGGCTATTGCTTCTATGAGTTCTTCCATTTCCTCGAGAAGATACTTCTTCAGAGTTTGAGGAGTCTGTTTCTGGTCCCAGGGGCAGCCGTTCTTGCCACGTAATTGAGAAATTGTGCCGCAGAGGGTGTCGAAGGAGTGCTTTTCTGTAGTCATCAGCCTTTCCGGTTGGTTGTATGTTGTCGCAGGTTGTGGATCGATAAGCTAAGGTTTCAATAAATGGCCTGAGTCAGTGATAGTTTCGCAATTGTCTCTTTATAATACTCTGAAATACAATAATAATTGTTTACAATCAGGTCGTCGGATACATTCACTATCCCCCCACTTCAAGGCGTTCGTTTTATATGCATCCTGTTCTTTTGAACACACTGATATAGCATATTGCAATCAACGTTTTCATAAAAAACGCACTGCTCAGCAAAGAATGCCAACGCATTCGAGTGAAAAGCAATGCAATTATCACACTAAATGACAATGTCAATTAGTCATTGTGACTATTGACTTGCCTCTTATTCAAATGTAGTAATTGGTCTTACTTGAAACAATGTCTCATTATTACCCTGCAGTTAGTTAGGCTGCAGGGGGGGCGTAACGCTGAAAGAAAATTCTAGGATCTTTGAATTACTGACAGAAATGGGAGTTAATGTGGATAAAAACAAACAGAAAGAGTTTATGCTACAGAAGCAAAAAGACATAGCGCGAATTGATCAGGAATCAAAACGAACACACGGGTGGTATGTCAGGGTACGTTTTCAAGGGAAAACGTATTCTAAATTCTTTTCAGATAAAAAGTGTGGTGGCAGATATTCAAGTCTTCTTTCCGCTATTGCATGGCGTGATGCTACTGAGAAGAAACTCGGTAAAATTCGTACTAACAAACATATCGTTACGGTTAGTAATTCGACTACCGGAGTTGTTGGGGTCCGCTTAAACGAGAAATTCAACCGTTATGAGGTGAGCTGGGTGACTACTAACGGTAAGCAGGGGAAGACTTCTGTCTCCATCCGAAAGCATGGAAAAGAAGGTGCCTTTATCAAGGCTTGCTCAATTCGTCAGGAAAAAGAAAGAGCCAGACTCGAAGGTTGAATTTGCAGGCTGGATTCTGGCGCTCTGTTGTGTCCGCTATACCAATGAAATTCGTTCTTTGTGTTTCTATGCTAATGTCGATTGTTTGGGGTTGTTTGTTTAACATCTTGTTTTTATTTGTACAAAAATATCAGGCGGAAACAGCTGGTAGTCTCCTTAGTGCTGCCTGTTTTCCATAAACCACTCTGACGCTGTAATGTGCCGAGAGTGTCTGCTGTTTGTGCTACGTCGTTTGATTTGTCATCAAGGCCGACAAGTGATCACTGGTTAAGACACCTTTTTTGCAACCGTTTATATGAAATGTGTTGACATTTTCCATGGGAAAAGGTCTAATTGTAAGATTTACTTGTTTATCATATGGATTTAATTACAGTACCACATATTAAGAGGATGTTCGAATGTATGCAATAGTAAGAACCGGTGGAAAACAGTATCAGGTCACCAGTGGAGACCAGCTTCGTGTTGAAAAACTTGAAGGAAGCGTTGGAGATACTGTTGAGCTGACTGATGTATTGATGGTTGTTGATGGTGAAAATGTTCAGATTGGAAGCCCGGTGGTTGAGGATGCCAAAGTGGTAGCAATGATTGCCGAACAGGGAAAAGCCAGGAAAGTAATAATTTTCAAGAAAAAACGTCGTAAAGGATACAGATTAAGAAAAGGGCATCGTCAGATGTTCACCGCCCTTAAAATTCAGGAAATCAGCGCCTGATTCGATCTGGTTAAATAAAGTAATACCCAACACATCGTTCCAGTTATTTTGGTAACGGTGATAAGGAGTAAAAGATGGCACATAAGAAAGCAGGCGGTAGCTCCAGGAATGGACGCGACAGTCAGGGACAGAGGCGTGGGGTTAAGCGTTTCGGTGGAGAAAATGTTACAGCAGGGTCTATCATCGTAAGACAACTGGGAACAAAAATTCACCCTGGCACCAATGTTGGTTGTGGTAGAGATTATACACTTTTTGCGAAGGTGGATGGAGTTGTAACCTTCGAAGACTTTGGACATAAAAAGAAAAGGGTTAGTGTTTATCCAGCTGCCTGATATGGGCTGCTTCTAATCTTTTCTTTTTCTTCACTTTTGCCTGTCATGGGTATTGCGAAGATCAGATATCAGCTCGACCTCAAGCAGTATTGAAGGTCGAGCTTTTTTTTTGTTATTAATTTTTTTTATATATTGTAAATATTATGGCCTTTGTAGACCAGGCGAAATTTTATGTGAAAGCAGGTGATGGCGGGAACGGCTGTATGAGTTTTCGAAGGGAGAAGTATGTCCCGAGAGGTGGGCCTGATGGGGGGGACGGTGGACGCGGAGGTAATGTTATCATCGAATGTACCACTCGTCTTCAGTCTTTGATCGACTTTCGTTATCGTTCCCACTTCAAGGCCGAACGTGGTGTCCATGGGAAGGGTAAGGATATGCACGGCCGAAAGGGAAAGGATTGTATTATGGCAGTTCCTGTCGGATCCATAATAAAAAGTGAAGAAACGGGTGAAATCCTAGCCGATCTCCGTGAGCCTGGAGATACTTACATTGCAGCCATTGGCGGTAAGGGCGGAATGGGAAATCCTCATTTTGCATCTGGCACCAATAGAACTCCACGTATCGCTACCAAAGGAAAAGAAGGTGAGGAAAAGTGGTTGCGAGTTGAGCTTAAACTGATTGCCGATATTGGTCTTGTCGGTCTGCCTAACGCGGGGAAATCGACACTTCTCTCCCAGCTCTCAGCGGCTAATCCTAAAGTTGCAAGTTACCCCTTCACTACCTTGGAGCCGCAGTTGGGCGTTTTGCACCTTGACCATATAGAATCTTGTATAATCGCTGACATACCAGGACTTATTGAAGGGGCACATGAGGGTGTGGGCCTCGGTTTTACCTTTCTCCGTCACATTGAAAGGACCCGTGTCCTTCTCCATATCCTTGATGCCTCCAGTGAGGATCCGATCAAAGATTTTTCGGTTGTGCAAAATGAGTTACAAGAATACAAAAAAGAGCTTATTGAACGCACAACACTGGTTGTTTTGAACAAAGCTGATATAACTGAACCCGACGACCTGAAGATGTTGACCGATAAACTGGAAGCTGACGGGTATAAAGTAAGTGTCATCTCGGGTCTTCACGGAGAGAGGATAGCAGAGTTGAAAAAGGTTGTCGGCGACATTCTTGATGAACTTAACAATCCTGTCATAACCATTGAAAAAGACCCGGGAAATTTCGATTGAGATACAGTTTCAGCCATGAACCAAGTGACTACAGACATAAGCCTTGAGGAAGGACTTTACCTTCGACAAAGTTATTTTGACAAGGCCAGACGCATCGTTGTAAAAGTTGGTTCTGCTGTTTTAACCAATGATTCTGGTGTTGCTGAAAGTGTTATTCAAAACATTGCCCGTGAACTCACTTTCCTTCACAACAGTGGTCGGGAGGTGATACTCGTCAGCTCCGGTGCCGTCGCAGCTGGCAAAAAAAAAATATCTCTTCAAGATACCGCAACATTAGGACTTAATAAAAAACAGGCATTAGCGGCAATTGGGCAGCCATGTCTCATGCAGTCCTACGAAAATGCTTTTGAGGAATGTGGTCAGACCATCGCCCAGATACTGCTTACACACTCTGACCTTGCAGATCGAAAACGATACCTCAGGGTTCGCAATACAATTCTTGCACTTTTCCGTTTCGGTGCCATTCCAATATTAAATGAAAATGATACTGTAGCTGTTGACGAATTACGATTTGGTGATAATGACACCCTTGCTGCCCTGATAACCAATCTCATTGAAGCTGATATGTTTATCTGTCTGACAGACGTAATCGGGCTTTACACTGGTAATCCTCAAAATGACCCGGATGCAAGACCCGTGTATACTGTTGCTGCTGTTACTGAAGAGATTGAAGCCATGGCCGGTAACGTCAAAAGCGCTCTCGGAACAGGTGGTATGCAGTCTAAAATTCGGGCCGCGAAAATGGTTTCCGCCGGTGGCGGCGCATCGTTCATAGGTCCAGGAAAGCAGGATACAATTTTACAGCAACTGTTCAGCGGTGAGATGATAGGAACATTTTTTCTTCCGGCAGCTGACAAAATAAAACCTCGAAAACAGTGGATTGCCCATGTTCTGCACCCGAAAGGGGCTCTGGTTTTAGATGAAGGTGCTTGCCGAGCAGTTTCGAGTAAGGGTTGTAGTCTCCTGCCGTCAGGTATCCTTGAGGTTCGTGGAAATTTTGGAGTTGGTGACTCCGTCCACTGTCTCAGCCCTGCTGGTAAGGTAATTGCTGCAGGCCTTATTAACTATAGCTCTACAGATGTCGATTTAATCAAAAAACATCACTCAGAGGAGATAGAAGGATTGCTCGGAGTGAAGGATTATGATGAAGTTATCCATCGTGACAATTTGGTTGTCTTATAAAAATGAGGAAATAGCATGGCTGATTTAGCTGAAGATATCCGTTATATGGCAGAACGCGCCAAAAAAGCAGCTCGTTCTCTTGTCAACCTTTCAACTGAGGCGAAGAACAATGTTCTGCTCCAGATGGCTGCCAGTATCAATGAAAAACGTGACTTTATTCAGACCGAAAACCAAAAAGACCTGCTTGCAGGACGCAAGAAGGGGCTTTCTGATGCTATGCTTGACCGGCTTGAGCTTTCTGATAAGGTGATCGATGCCATGAGTGCCGGACTTGTAGAAGTTGTTGCGCTTCCTGACCCAGTAGGTGAAATAACAAATATGGTTAAGCGACCCAATGGACTCATGGTCGGGCGTATGCGAATACCACTTGGGGTTATAGGTATGATTTACGAGTCGCGTCCCAATGTGACGGTGGACGCTGCTGCTCTTTGCTTGAAGGCTGGGAATGCTATATTGTTACGGGGCGGTTCGGAAGCCATACACTCCAACAGAGCCCTTTCCCAAGTCCTTCAGGGCGCTCTTGAAAGCCAGGGTATCGCTACAGATGCTATACAGCTTATACCAGTAACTGACAGGGAAGCTGTAACTGTAATGCTCAAACAAGAGGAGTGTCTTGATTTAATCATACCACGTGGCGGTGAAGGGTTGATAAGATTTGTTTCGGAGAACTCCCGTATTCCCGTTCTGAAGCATTACAAGGGAGTCTGTCATATATATGTGGACAGTGACGCCGACCTTGAGAAGGCTACCCCGGTAATTGTTAACTCAAAGGTGCAAAGGCCTGGTGTGTGTAACGCCCTGGAGGGACTCTTGATTCATGAAGAAATTGCTGGTAGCTATCTCCCAGTCCTGGCAGCTGAGCTCAAAAAACATGGTGTAAAGCTCCTCGGATGCAGCAAAGCTGTTGCCATTGTTTCAAACATTCATCTAGCCTCAGAAGAGGACTGGGGGACAGAATTTCTCAGCCTCTGCCTTTGTGTCAAGGTAGTCTCCGATCTTGATGAGGCGTTTGCCTATATAAATAAATACGGTTCACAACATACTGAAATAATTCTCACTGAAAATTATTCAAAAGCACAGCAGTTTATTACTGAAGTTGATGCTTCGGCGGTTATGGTAAACGCCTCTACCAGATTTAATGATGGTGGCCAATTGGGACTTGGAACAGAAATCGGTATTTCAACCACCAAGCTTCATGCATATGGTCCTATGGGACTTGAAGAACTGACAACCAGGAAATTCGTTGTATATGGCCAGGGGCAGGTCAGAAGTTGATACGAAAGACAGGTATTCTTGGGGGAACCTTTGATCCTGTCCACAATGGGCACCTGGCCTTAGCGCATGCTGCAGGAAAACTTTGTGAACTCTCAGAGGTTATGCTGCTTCCTGCGGCAGTTCCACCGCACAAACAGGGACAGAATATAAGTGATTTCTCTCATCGAACCGAAATGCTTACCATTGCGTCTCGGGAAATTCCTCTTCTTCATGTCTCCTCACTTGAGAAGATGCTCCCTCCACCTTCATACACCATCGACACCCTGCAGTATCTTGAACTGCACTCTATTGGAGAGGTAGAATTTTATTTTATTATTGGAGCTGATGCTTTTCTTGATATACCCTCATGGTATAAATATACAGAAGTCCTCAATCACTGTCATTTTATTGTTTTTTCCAGAAATGGGTACAAGAGAAAAAAACTTCATCGAATTTTCAAGCAACTGAACTACAGTAGAAGAAAGGGTCGTTGGGAAAATACTCAATCGGGAAAGTCCATCTTTACTTCAGATACTTCTCTTCCGGTAATTTCTTCATCTGATATTCGCAAAAGAATTTCAGCAGGTCTTCCTGTAAAAAAACTCCTTCCTGAAGGGGTTGACCGGTATATAAAAAAGAATGGCTTGTATCAGTGCTGAGGTGAAGTGGATGTGATTCTGAGACTCCTAAGTAGATTGTCCTCAAAAAGTCACAACCAACTGTTATTGTAGAGTAAAGACTTTAAAAAGGTAGTACACTATGCAA
>JALSMA010000077.1 GCA_026988015.1 Desulfobulbaceae bacterium
TTTGTAACGTATCATGTGCAAGCCTTTTGTTGAGTATTGCTCTGTATGCTTGCATATAGTACTACCTTTTTAAAGTCTTTACTCTACAATAACAGTTGGTTGTGACTTTTTGAGGACAATCTAATTATCATGAAGAGAGAGTAAACACTCATCACTCAAAGGCAAGGGCACGAAAATCTATTTTGCAGGCAGTGTAAACACCCTCTTTGCAAGTTCTGAATCAAGAAGAAAGAGACCGCTTGAATCATCACCGATCAGACGGAGACGATCCACTATTTCACCAACTGTTGCCTCCTCCTCAACCTGCTCGATGATAAACCAGTCAAGAAAAGCCTTGGCTGCGTGGTCACGCACATCAAGGGACACATCAATCAGGTCGTTGATGAGTTGAGTAACTCCCTGCTCATGGGCAAGTATATGCTCAAATGCTGCCAAAGGAGATGTCCATTCAGTTTCAGGTTTGGCAATAACCTCGAACTGTGCTTTGCCACCCCTTTCATGTACATAATCATAAATCTTCATGCCATGAAACATCTCCTCCTGAACCTGACCGCGCATCCATTTGGCAAAACCAGAAAGACTGATGGACTGAAAATATGATTCCATAGCCAGATAAAGATAACTGGAATACATTTCAGCATTAACCTGTTTATTGAGAGCCTTCTCCATTTTCTTTTTCATTTTTGAACTCCTTCGCTAATAATATGATTATTTAAATTTCGGTTTGACAGAAACAGACCATATAATACAGGGAGAGGAAGGGAGAAGAAAGAAAAAAGGAACAATGCGGTTATTTCCCTGAAAGGGGCGGCAAGACATTTTCTGAAAACCTGGACACAAAGTTACCAGGCGGAGCATAGCGGCAGACCCAGGTATTTGCCATGACCGAACCTGCAGGGCCACAACCACTCACACGGGCACATCCAATCTCAGCAGTATCCTTCCAGACCACCTGGGTGAAATGGCCAACACCCGAAACAAATCCGGGCTTGCTGTAATCATACTGGGGTTCCTCGTCATACCACATCTTCACAACGGAATTTACCCCCATATCGTAGGAGGCCCAAGAGAGGTTTTCACCGTAGCTCGTATCCGAGTGCCCCGTAGGACAAGTCTCTGCATAAGAGCGGGCCCCTGCCGCAAGCTTTTCAGACCAACTCACCGGAGGAACTCCGTGGAGCGCACGATATCTGCTATGAGCCTTAACCCACTGAACACTCTCTTCCTTCGTTGCGGCAGCAAGACTTGAAGCTGAACAAAAAAGGCAGCTCACAACAGAAACAATCAGCATCAGATGAAAAAAAAAAGATCCCTCCAGGCGCACCAAATATCCCACAATCATAAAACGACAGTCACTCATCATCAATACGCTTCATTCCCTCCATGAGCATACCCATGAACCCTCCGAGGACATCCATATTCATCTCCTTCCGGGTCAGACCATGAGTGAACTTAAAACGGCCATCATTAATAGCGAGAATATCATAAAAAGCCTCACGCCCCTCTTTTGCATTAAATCTCGCAAACACCAGCTCACCTTCGTTAAAAAGAAGGCTGGCCTTTTCTTGCCCCACCTCCAGCTTCAACCGCCCTGTCTTCTGATTAGAATTAATCATCTGACACAACTCAAGGGGCGGGATATCAGCGAGCTGGCCAACCATCCCGGACGACAACTCCTCTGCCCGCTGAAAGTTAATGGTGGTAATCCTGCTCACCAGAAGTTTGTAAAAGAAGACCTGTAAGGCAGGAAAGCGATTCAGGACGTGACGGAAATTTTTCTGACTGAGACTTGCTATCTGACAGGGCTCCATGGCCATGATAGTGGTAGTCACACTGTCTCCTGACAAAAGGCTCATTTCACCAAATACATCCCCTCTTGCCATCTCAGCAAGAGTTACCCCATCCTCATCCATGACCTCCACCCGGCCATCTATGATAATAAAGAGATTTGATGCAGGATCACCTTTCTGGAGAATGGGAAAGCCCCAGTTATAGTCTTCAAGTTTCAGGAGTGTGGCAAGATCAAGGAGATCATCATCCGACAGAGGCTGAAAAATTTCGATGGTGCGCAGCAGTCCGGCAAACCTTGCAATGGATTTCAGCTTCTCCCGCCGCTCTGCTGCAGCAAGCAGCTTCATCTGAATGGTGGCAAACTCTTTTTCCTTCTTAAACTCAAAACGAATGATCCCGGTACAGCCACCACACTCAAATTTCGACTTTTTTCTACACCCCTGAAGATACTGTTCATAGGCAATATCTTCTGAGGCCAGCTCGATAAGATCTCTGGTAAGGGTCAGGCACGTTGCTTTGGCCGCAGGAAGCTTCAAGACCCCTTCGTCCACATGGAGTTCTTCCCCCACGTTGTAAAGCGGGCAATATCGCTCTTCGGTGATAATAAAAACACCGTTACGAAACTGCATGATTCACCCCCCGCACCCTGTCATCTGAAGAGCTCCTTTCAATATCATATTAATCAGATCGCCCGAAAAACAGATAAATAAGAAACCCCACCAGCGCAGCCCCTCCAAAGAGCACTGGAAGGACTTTTGAAACCTGCAACTCATCCCCAACAACCAGAGTGTTCATATATTCAGTACCGGTTACCCACCAGACACCAACAAAACAGGTTATGACAATCAGATCCTTGAAAGACTGCTTATAGAGAAGGTAAAGGATCAACAGAACAAAAGGGACCATAAACCAAGGGTTGCTAAAAAGTCCGACATAATCAACATCTGCAACCTGTTCTTGGATATGAGTGGACTCAATCCAATCCATCACCTTTGACACAAATTCGCCCATAAGCAACCCACCATGACTCAGATTCCACGATTAGGACTCTGCAACAGAGCAATCACAAAAAAAACGCCCCCACCACAAGCCCTCTATTTTACACTTCTTTCAGTGTAGCTCATGACCTCTTTTTTTTCACGAAAACTTTTGCAGAAGCGCCAAGAAAACAATAACGACACCCAAACAGGCAACAATGTCACAAAAAGGACATTTTTGTACATTACGATTTACTTTTGTTTACATTTTTGTAATTTCGTGAAGTTCCTTACATTGCCCCACCTAGCCAAAACTTCACAACATCATGCCGTTATGATTTATTGACAGCTTTTTATCTTCCTGGCACGCGTTTTGTAACATTCCAAACAGGAAATGATCCAAACCAACAGTACCCAAAGGAGCGAAGCATGAAGAAAATTGAAGCAATCATCAAACCTTTCAAACTCGACGACCTCAAAGAAGGGCTCGGAGAACTGGGAGTGACCGGAATGACAATCAGCGAGGTCAAAGGATTCGGCCGCCAGAAAGGACACACCGAAATCTATCGTGGCGCCGAGTACGTCGTTGACTTCATCCCGAAAACCAAGGTCGAAGCCGTTGTCAAAGATGACATGGTGGACATCGTCATCGAGAAAATCCTCTCTTCAGTCAAAACCGGATCCATTGGCGATGGTAAAATTTTTGTCATTCCGGTTGAGAAAGTGTGCAGAATACGAACTGGCGAAACAGATAACGACGCAATTTAAATACATACAAAGAGTAAACCAAGGAGGAATTTCCAGTGAAGAAAATAGCTTGGGCACTGGCCCTGTTTTTAACAATACCTGCAGCTGCAATGGCAGGAGAAGAAGTGATAAACATCACCATTGGCAGCAACAAAGAAGCGATTGATCTGCTCCAGACCAATCTCAATTATGTCTGGACTCTGGTTGCAGCATGCCTCGTCTTTTTCATGCAGGCCGGTTTTGCCATGGTGGAATCGGGATTCACCCGCGCCAAAAGTGCCGTAAACATAATGATGAAAAATCTCATGGACTTCTCCATGGGCTCCATTGCCTTCTGGGCCATCGGGTTTGGTATTATGTTCGGTACCTCCGGCACAGGCTGGTTTGGAACAGACGGTTTCTTTCTCTCAGGCTGGGAAGGCCCGGATGGAGACCAGTGGGTTCTTGCATTCTGGATGTTCCAGTGTGTGTTCGCAGCAACTGCCGCCACAATTGTTTCAGGTGCAGTGGCCGAACGAACCAAGTTCATCGGGTATCTGATCTACTCAGTCGTACTCTGTGCCATTATTTATCCAGTATTCGGCTCCTGGGCATGGGGATCACTCCTCAACGGAAGCGGTTGGCTCGAAGGAATGGGATTTATCGACTTTGCAGGGTCCACAGTTGTTCACTCCATTGGTGGCTGGGCTGCACTGGCCGGAGCAATCGTACTTGGCCCCCGTCTTGGAAAGTATGGAAAAAACGGTGAAGTTCGTGCCATTCCTGGCCACAACATCCCCATGGCAGCAATTGGTGTTTTCATCCTCTGGCTTGGCTGGTTCGGTTTCAACCCCGGTTCCACCACCACCGGTGACAGCTCCATCGCCATGATCTTTGTAACCACAAACCTCTCCGCTGCTGCAGGAGCAATATTTGCCATGTTTACCTCATGGATCATGTTTAAAAAGCCTGACATTGGCATGAGCTTAAACGGAGCACTGGCAGGGCTGGTAGGAATTACAGCAGGATGTGCAAATGTAGCCCCATCAAGCGCCATCATCATCGGTGCAATCTCCGGAGTACTGGTTGTCCTCTCAGTTGTTACCATTGACAAGATGCACATTGATGACCCGGTAGGTGCAGTCTCCGTACATGGCGTTTGCGGAGCCTGGGGTACCCTTGCTGCAGGACTCTTCAACATGGGTGGGACCAACATGAAAATAATAACCACTCAGCTAATTGGAATTGGTGCTGCGTTTATATGGGCATTTGGCGCAGCATTCATCCTCTTCAAAGTGATTGACATGACCATAGGCCTTAGAATCAGTAAGGAAGACGAGATGCTCGGTGTTGACATCACCGAACACGGTGCCCATGCATACAACGACTTTCAGACCCTGAATTAGTCTGAACAAACTCCTCCTCGACCGCCCCTGCTTCTCCCGCTTTTCCTCCTTGCAGGGGTGGTCGTTTCACTTTTCCCTGAACTCGATCCCCTGACAATTTCCCTATAACAGGTTGAAAGAAAAACATCCAATCCACCACCAAATTTGTAAAAAAAACAGACCGTCCCCCCTCACCGGTTAAGATTTTCTGTCAGCACCACTATTCATCAGGCCTCTGCTCTTCCGCACCAAGTAACTCAGCAAGTCCGCTGGACCTGGTAACTTTCTCTGTCACTGCTGCATCAAACACGAATCGCTCAGTTCTCAGCATCACACTCTCCCTTGCCCGGGTTACAGCAGTATACAACAGCTCCCTGCTGACAACCGCACTGATTTTATCCGGCAGTACCACCAAAACTTCCTCAAACTCTGCCCCCTGACTCTTGTGAATGGTGAGAGCATATACCGTTTCACAGCAACCAAGTCGTGCGGGAAGCAGCCCCTGCAACCGGCCATCCGGTTTCTTAAACCAGATTTTCAGCACATCCGGCTTCACAGGATCCGGCAAACAGAGCCCTATATCACCATTGTATAGATCAAGGCCGTATTCATTTCTGGTCACCATCACCGGCCTGCCGCGGTACCAGCTATCACTGGAACAATCATATCCTCTTTTGGTGAGATAACGTTCCACAGCCGCATTCACCATATGAACACCTGAAGGCCCATGGCGCATAGCGCAGAGGATCTTAAACGCATTAAAACTGTCAAAGAGCAGCTCATACGATTCAAGGTCTGTCGCGACAGCAACAGCTTCCATATATCGAGAATAAATACTTCCTCCATATTCAGCCACTTCTCCATGAAGCAGGGTTACGTTGACAGGCTCGTCAGCAACAAGAACAGACCAGGCCCGGCCAGCTTCTCCTCCGTTAATGACAGCAGCAAACTTTCTGATGCCTTCATTAAATCGATAACTATGCTGCAGCCCCACCGTATTGCCAGGCAGAGAGTGAATCATATCCGCAAACACCGTACCTGACTCCACCGAAACGAGCTGATCCTTATCGCCGAGAAGAATGAGGCGACTCCCAGGTCGTAGAGCATCCACAAGCTTACTCATCAGTGCCAGATCAACCATGGATGCCTCATCGATCACCACCACATCATAGCCTAGCGGGTTAGCCGCAGTGTGCCGAAAAAACGGTGAATAATGTTTCACACCGAGAAGGCGATGAATGGTAAAGGCCCGCTCCGGAATTCCCTCCCCGCTGACCCCTGCCGCATGCAATCGCTCCCTTGAAGAACTGACTGATTCCTGGAGACGCATGGCAGCCTTGCCGGTGGGAGCAGCAAGTGCAACTTTGAGTTGCCCTCCACAGGCGCTCTGTAAAAGGGCAAGAATATTTACAACAACGGTGGTTTTCCCAGTTCCCGGCCCTCCGGAGATGATCAGAAATCGTCTCTCCAGGGCCTGAACAGCTGCATATCTCTGCCAGTCTGCTCCCCCGGGAGATTCCGGAAATAAAATATCAAGGAGAGCTCCATTAACTGGCAGGCTTGCGGAATCTGCGACCATCTTTTGTACCTGGGTGGCAAGGCGCTGTTCATACTGAAAGGTACGCTGCAAATAGAGTCGATCACCGGCCAGACAGAGAGGATGCGCTCCACTGCCATCTCCAGTGAGATTGGATGCCAGCACTATATCTTGTTCTCCCCTGCCAAGCAGCAGACAGGAATCACCAGCTGCCAGGCTCTCTGAAAGCCTGCAGACAATCCCTTCAAACAGCTTTCTTTTCTCCGTTGAAAGAATGCTTCGCCTGGCCAGAAATTTTGCAAATTCGCGATCAAGCAGGCTGCTGTTGGCCTCCCGCATCACTTCGCCCCCATACATTCAGACAATTTTTCAAGTACGGACAGTTCCGGTCTGTCAAAAAACACACCACTTCCAGGACATTCCGGCCTCATCCCCCGTGCAAAGAGATAAAACACTCCGCCAAAATCCTTTTCATAGGAATAACCATCCAACGTAGCTACCAGGAAACGGTGCAAAACAAGGGTGTAGATCCAGTACTGCAGACCATAGTTATGACCATGCATTGCAGCTACTAAATTTTCGGCTGAGTAATCGGCAAGGGAATTTCCAAGAAAATTCGTTTTATAATCAATGACATAGTATTTCTCTTGAAAGCGGCAGACGAGATCAATAAATCCAGTGAGAAATCCTTTGAGAGTCCGTTCAGGAACTGCCTGTACAACAGGTGAAAAGTCAAGCACGGTATTTAAGTATTCGGTGGATCCTTCGCGAAGATGGAAATAAAAAGGCATCTCTTTCAGCACATCCCTCTCCTCCAGGTCTGAGAGACAAAATGTGTCTCCTTCCCGCCCTAATGGCAGGGGTGTCCTTGTGACATCACGAAGCAGTGCCATCAGTTGGAGACTCTCCGCTTTTACCCCAAACCTGCGACACTGCGCCAGGCACTTTTCACCATAATCCATTTCAGCAGCCAGCAGAGAAAAAGGGTAATCCTCAAGCAGCCCATGGACAACATTGCCAAGCCCGGCACCAAACGGAAGTGAATGAATCTGTGTCCCCTGAAGATCTTCCTTCACCTCTCGGGGCATGACAGCAGCGCCCCTCAAAGAAACTGGATGAGTATGGGCAGCCAAAGCAGAATAACTGGTCATCAGCCACTCCGCCGGAAGTGATTCACGAGAGAACTCTCTGCAGCTAAACTCTGCCCTTTCTACTGCTCCCGGCAGATATTCTCCAGGCCCTTCCACAGCAGAGGCATCCATACTCCACAAATCAACCGAAGGATGTTCACAAAGTTCTCTGAATCTATCAGTCTGCTCATGGATTCCATCACAACCCTCAAGTGCCAGGACCCAGGCGAGAGCAGACTCCTTTGAATCCATGGAAAACTTCCCCCCCTGAACATCTGCCCAAAAGGTGTAGCAACGTGCACTGGCCCTTGTCAGTGCGACATAGAGAAGCCTGACCTCTTCAGCCAATTCCTCATTCAGAGCAACTTGCAACCGCTTCTCAAAATGAGGAGAACCAAGGTCTGCCACCCGGTTGTTCTCCTCATCATGATAGAAAACGCAATGCTTTTCACCTTTTAGAAACCCAGGACGGTACCAGAGATAGGGACAGAACACCACTGGATACTCCAACCCCTTCACCGCATGCATGGTCACAACCTTTACAGCCTGCTCGTCACTTTCAAGGCGCAGTTGGGCACTTTCAAACTCTTCTGGATTATCCATCTGAGATGACAGGTACTGCAGGGTCTGAAAAAAATGCAGATTATCACGACGCTCCCTTTCCTGAAGTAGCTCCACAAGGTGTTGGATATTGGAAATTCGTCGTTCTGCAAAAGGGACTCTGCAGAGATGTTCAAAGACGGATTCTACAGCAAAAAGATCATTCATCATGGCAAGAATCCCTTTTTCTTCCCATAAAGCATGGTATCCCAGAAAACGTTCCATCCATGAATTCATAGCCTGGTCATCACTAAATTGGCGATAAAGCTCCTGTGCATTCATCCCAAACCAGTCGGAACTCATGGCCGAGCGTAACAGGCAAAGGTCTGATGGAAGGGCCACAGCCTCAGCCACTCGTAACAAATCTCCACAGTCCCTAGTCTCAAATACTGTCTTTCTACTGAGGATAACAGCAGGAATCCCCGCAGCAGAAAGGGACTCCTGAAAAGATTCCGCCTGCTTATGGCTACGAACCAGGATGGCAATGTCCCCTGCTGTGAGCTGTCTCTGCTCCCCCACATCCACCTGCAAAGATGCCGCGCCAAGCAATTTTGCAACCTCCCCAACCACAAAAGGCTCCAGATATTCTCTGACCTTCCCGGATGTCCATCGCTTCGGCTTTTTCCCGCTCTCACCTAAAGAGCCCAGACTGCAATAAACCATTGCTGCTTGAACGGTTTCATCCTGCAGCAACTGCCAACTCTCCGGAGGCCTGGCAGCACCCACCCTTGTGTAAAACAGCTCGGGATTGACAAAGGCATCGGCGTTGTCCCTTTGCAGAAAAAGTGCATTCACAGCCTCCACCAAATATGGATTTGACCGGTAGTTTTTTTCAAGCCCCAGAAGATTATCCGCAGATCGTCTTGCCTGAAAATAGGCTTCAATATCTGCCCCCCTGAACTTATAAATAGCCTGTTTGGGATCACCAATGAGAAAGAGATAATGCTCCTTGGCATTCGTCCCGAACAGACTTGAAAAGATACGATATTGGGCAGTATCCGTGTCCTGGAATTCATCGATAAGTGCCACTCTGAAACGACTGCCAAGTGCCTGCCGCAACACCTCACCACCATCCCCCCTCAGCGCATTGGCAAGGGACAGGATCAGATCATCAAAGGAAAAACGGCCCTGTTCAAAAAGCCGTTTACGAAGGTCTGTCTGCAGAGTACGGACAAGAGTGACACGCCAGACACAGACGGCCTCCCTGCATGCTGCAATAAAACGGGTCAACTCATCACCAGCCAGCGGATAATGTTCAAGAAATATTCTTTTTTTATCAGCACCCCGCAACCTGTTCCCATTCAGTTGACCCATCAATCCCGAAGGACCAAGCAGTTCAATGCCAGAAACCAGAGGCTGATCATGACCCGAAAAAAATTGTACCAACTGTTCCCACCACTGCTCAAAAGTGTCTGAAAATTGTTTCTTAAACATATTCTGCTGAATACCATCTTCCAGGTGGCCTTTCAGATCTGTAGAGTTATCCTGCCACCAATCCTGCAGTGACACAAGGGCAGAATCCACAGCAACAAGAGCATCAGCCACCGCCACCCCATCATCAGGATCGATACGATCCTCCTGACCAACCCCCCGAACAGTCGCATACAGCGATTCAGGGCTGGGAAATTGGCTCACAAAGAGAGAACAGTGGAAAAGCGGCAACGCATACATTGAATTGCGCCAGAAATCCGCAACCAGCTCTTCTTTAACCTGTGAAATATCTGCTGTGAGCTCCATATCAAAGAGCTGACCGGATTCCAGGGCCTGCTCTCTCAGCATCCGCTGACAAAACCCGTGGATGGTAAAAATCGCCGCCTTATCCATATCAAGAAGTGCAGTCTCAAGCCTGGTACACGCAAGATGTTTATCTGAAAGACCCGCAAGGTAGGACACAAGAACCGGATCCATCTTCTCATCACCCTGCCCGGCTAGAACGCCTCTGGCCTCGACCAGCCGAGAACGAACTCTCGAGCGTAACTCTTCCGTGGCAGCCCGGGTGTAACTCACCACCAGAATCTTATCTACCGCCACGTCAAACTCAACTACAAAACGCAATACCAGTATGGCGATGGCGTAGGTTTTACCGGTTCCCGCACTCGCCTCAACCACATTTACTCCTTTCTCCAGATCAGCGGTTGCCGCATCAAATGTTCTACACTTTTCTGACATGAGCCCTCTTCCAGATAGATTCGTAGACCCAGTTACAATGTTCCGCAAAGTCGGTCCCAAGGAAGTCATCCGGATCCTGCCCCTGATAGAGAAGATCCCACTCACCATCCAGCCCCCTGTTCAAGATATCAGTGGCACACTTTTTAGCGCTAAGCAGAGGATCCCCCTTACCACTCTTCTCGGTCTTATTCTTTTGCAGGGAATACGCCAGGGCTGGTTCAACCATAAGCGGAGATGCTTCCTGTTGACCCATCTGGAACAGTTTTACCAGTTGTTCCAGATCCGCAGCGCCCGCACTTTCCTCCGGAAAAACTAATTCCATATCTTTGGCAAGGAGTCGGGTTTCCCTGTTATCCCCAAGGCAGACAGCAGCAAGACAGTGATGAACCCACGCGATAAGCAGATCCTTGCCCTTTAATTTAGCGTAACGAAAAAGAAGGGTTCCCCCTCCATAAAAAGAGTCCAGTTTTCCAGACAGAAAAAGACCACCAACCTCAGTCTCAAGTACACGCTCATCCTCTTTCCCGGTATCAACTCTGGACTTCACCTGCTCAATAAAGCCACGCAGTTCTTCCTGCTTGTCCGCAAAATATATTTCACCAGGCCTGCCAAGGGGCCAACTTCCTGACACCTGATTTTTACGCAGCAGATAAAAGGAGTCAGTACCTTCAAGTTCTGCCGCCAGCAACTCCTGATCAAAAAGATAGTTCTGGAGCGTATCCAGCTCAAAAGGTTCATGCTCTTCACCTAGGAACACGTCCCCACCAAGGGTTATCCCCATAACATTACGGATCAAATAACGCTGTGGATTTTTAAAAAAAGAGAAGAAATCTGCTAGAGAAACAATATCTGGCGGAGATCCCGGAAGACCCCCTTTCCACCATGCCACGGGAGTCCTGTCACCATGAAACGACTCTGCAACTGCCATCAAACCCTTATTATAGCTGAACAGGGAGTTTTTCTCCTCAAAATAAGACCTGGAATAGCCATGAAGAGGATGCTCTTCGACAAGATCAGACACTCCATATAATCGCACAAATTCAACCAATTCAGAGACAACAACAGACGGAGGAATTATATCGTTACTGTGGATAGACTGGCCCACATAACTGAGATAGAGGCAATCCCGTGCGGACAAAACCGCTTCCAGAAACTGATATCTATCATCACTACGCCGTGAACGATCACCTGGCAAAAACATATCCCCCAACAGATCAAATGGTGGGTGAAAATCATTTTCAGGGAAAACAGAGTCATTCATCCCAAGCAGACACACCTTTTTAAAAGGAATGGAGCGCATTGGAAGCATGGAACAGAAAGTCAGTTGACCACGCAGAAACCCCGCACTTGACCTCTTCTCTTCCACTGCATCTTCCAACCAGGATCGCATGACCTCGAAACTGATGGTATCCTGATGGATTTCCACATATTCCAGACCAATGTCACTCACAATACGATGAAGTTCAGCCAGCGAATCTCTGTTTTCCTGCCCCAAAAGTCTCCTCGCAAAAACACCTAACAGTTCAGACCAGTCCTGAAGACTACGCCCCCTCCTGAACTGCTCGCCAGCATCCTCCAACATCCCGCAGAAGGCAGACAGGCCCCCAAGGGGACTTGCCATACCGCCCTCTATAGCCAGATAGGGTAGAACTCCATCCACCTCCTGATCCACCCCGCAGGCATATCCCATCATAAGACGATCAAGACCGCTGCGCCAGGTGCACTCCGCTCCTCCCGGCAAACCCATTTCACTTTTCTGGGAAGCCGACATCCCCCAGCGGATTCCGGATGAGAAAACCCAGTGACGAATAATATCAAGCTCACTTGCATCTATCTCAAAATGGGAGTGTACTTCATTCCGGCTCAACAAATCAAATACTTCACTCCAGCCAAAACGCCCGGAGACAACGTCTAAAAATTGCATGAATGCTGCAAGAAAACTATTTCTGAATGCCGGATTACGATCAGCGACAGAGTGTGGAACATCATGAAACACAGCCGGAATCAGACCACTGTATCCCTGAATATCGGGGGCCATAACAACAATATCCTTTAATGCCAGATCAGGATCTTCATCAAGCCAGAACAAGATACGGTCTTTCAGTATCATCATCTCCCGATGAGGAGAGTGTGCCGACACCACCAGCACAGACCCATCATCAGCAAACCCTGTCTCCTGGGGTATTACCTCTCCACGCAGCAGATCAGACTGCAACTTATGCAGCAAACAGGGATCCCCACTGTCAAAAGGGTCATCAAAACTCGAGAATTCTGTCGCAATATCGATACCATCAAGTAGTAGATCATGAAACTCGCGACCCTGTTGCCCAAGGGAGGCAAGGAGTGGATGGAGTTTCGGCATTTTTCCAGAATCAGAATATTTTTCTTGCAGAAGATTGCCAGTCTCTCGTAGCGCTGCTTTGCGACTGGTCTGTTCCCCCCAGTAGTGTTCGCAGGGCACCAAAAGATAAAACTGCACATCAATATGCCTCGAAAGAGCCCTGAGACAACTCAGCAAAATAGGCGGCAGACTATGCAGGCCGAAAACGGAGAGACGTTTTGGCAAAAGACGGGAATAATCAGCACCCTTATCAAGGAGCTGAATCAGTTCACGCAGAAACACACCACGATGTCGTGAATGTCCAATGGAGGCACCTATCATATTCCAGAGTTCCATCTGGTATATTTCTGCCGGATTATCCGTCGCAAGTTGACCTTTACCCCAAACATCCAGCATCTCAGGTCGCATAATCTGATACTGATCAAACACATGAGCCAACTGCTTCGCAAGCTGATAGCGTTTCACCCCGGACGCATCACCAGTAACATAACGTGCAAGGGGGGATAAACGTTTATCATCTTTTTTTGTCACAATACGGAGGGCACTGTCCAGTCGCCAGCACACTCTGTCCCGAGCATAATCCTCGGGACCATCGGCCATTCCCAGCCGTCCAGCTATTTGTGCGAAAAACCGGGTGGGCAATACATACTCATAATTGCACCACACCCCGAAGCATTCTGCAAGATACTGAGACAGCATACGCTCCATTCCCTGACTTTGAACCAGAAAGTATTCTGGAACGAAGGGGTCCCGCTCATCATCAAGGCGCAAGACTTCACCAAGCTGACGTAGTAGATTTTCGGTTTGATTGGAGCGATGCAGATAAAACATAGAGTATCAACCAGAAAAGGGTGGAATTTCAAAGCACGATACGTTATCTGAGTCAAATGTAAAAACAATTGCACCCAGTAGTACAAAACCCTCAACACCAAACAATACTTATACCTGTCTTCCAGCAACCATGCAAATACGTACAGCCACGCAGAGCGATCTTGAGCAGATTGTCACCATCTACAACCAGGCCGTTACAGAGGGAAACTGTACGGCAGACATCGAGCCGGTTACGGTTGCCGATCGCAAAGAATGGTTCAACGGGCACACCCCGGAAAGATACCCGATCCATGTAATGGAAAGTACCCGCAACAGTGAAATCATCGCCTGGTGCAGTCTCAGTGCCCACCGCAAGGGAAGACGAGCCCTGCAAAACGTTGCGGAAATCAGTTACTATGTTGACATATCACACAGAAACAGGGGGATTGGCAACCGACTCATTTACCATGGATTAGAAGAAGCAAAGACCCTTGGCCTCCACAATCTCTTTGCCATCCTCCTTGATACCAACCAGATAAGTATAGTGCTGCTGGAAAAATTCGGTTTTTCACGCTGGGGACATCTCCCGGATATTGCAGAATTCCCGGACAGGATTTGCGGCCAGTACATCTATGGAAGAAAAGTGTAAGCCCCTTCATGGTCTGGCAGCATAAGTTATTGCGGAACCCCAGCACCAGTATAATCATAAATTCCATAGACAAGTCCTGCAAATATTCCTATGGTAAAAAACAATCTGAACCGCTGGGGCCATGGAACTTTCTCGCCATCTGCCATATATTGAATAACGGATACAGCAACAAACGTGATCCCGATAACATATGGTGCGGTGAGTAAAATCTGTTTTCCGGTGGCAATGACACTGGTCAAAAAATCCGGGGCCAGTCGCAAATTAAAAAGTACATACACTGCAGCCGTGACATAAAACGAAACACTGCTGCTCTTCTTCACTTCGGTCGTTTCCATATGCAATCACTCAATAGCCTTTATTTTCCAGAAACAGCCCTGCCCCATCACCTGCGAAACTGCCTTCTTCTGCTCCCTGACACCCTGCATACCCTGCAACCGGTGGAACCTGATCCAACCGTAACAGATGAGCCAACAAGCAATGATCTTTTCATGGAACAGTCCATCTGTCAAGCACATACTCCATCACCGCTTGGAAAAGACAGGGATAGGTTCATGAACCTACTGAAGGATATCAGGACCAGGAAAGATTATTTGGCCGAACAGCTGAGCGGACTGACCTTGGCCCACCTCTCAAACACCCCTGACAACGGCGAACACAATCACCGCACAATTCTGTCAAGCATACTGGAACCGCAGGTTGACGCAGCCGGAGAACCGGAAAAGGAAGCTCTGTGGCAGGCCCGTCTGGTTTTAGCACTTGCTGAAACCCTGGATCGGGAAGAGGCAGAACTGGCTGAAACTCTCTCGGATATTGATGATACTGAGATGGCCCTTTTCAAGGAGCTCAAAGGAGAAGCTGGAGAAAAGCTGGATGATGACAACCCTTTCACGGAACTGCTGCGTATCAAAGCCAAGCTCAGCCAGCCGCGCCCGGGCACCACAAAAAAACGTCTTGCCGCATGGAAAACACTTTACGCGTCCGGCAGGCTTGATGAAACATTCTGGCTGTGGATTTCCAGTCAGGAAGAGGCTGCAGAGCTTCTCATTGACAGTTACGAGTCAGTCTCAGGAAGAAACAGCGTCCCCCTTCTGCTCCTCAACCTCCCGGCTCAGATCTATATGAGGGAAAAAGATGCCTTGGAAAGCATCAGAAACTTTCAGAAAAAAGCCGAACAAGTCCGTGGCCGGATCATTGAGAACCTCAAGGAAATCATCAGCGGAGACCACCTCAACATTGTCGACCCAGTGGCCCTGCTGCCCGATGCTGGAACCCTCGCCCGCGACTGGAACGATTTCGTTGAGTATCACTTCCCCGAAGAGCGTTTCGGACGCAGGAAGCTGGATTTTCAGTTTCTGGCAAACATTTCACTGGATCAACTGACCCGGGGAACCAGCAACACAACCAGTGTTCCTCCTTCCTGCCACGGAATTGTGGCCATCCTCAGAGAGTAACTGGAATTTCAGTACTGCATCAATCTTCTTCGCAGCAGGTGTACGGATTGATAGTCAGTACCGGACAGCTGGCAGATTTAACAACCTTGTCTGCAACACTGCCAAACATGATTTTTTCGAGTCCCTTGTACCCATGGGTCCCCATGACGATAAAACCACTATCTTTATCGTTGGCATATTCCACAATCCGTTCTGCCACATCACCCACCAGAATCTTACCTAGCACGGCAAGTGCACCTTTTTCCTTGGCAAAGGATTCAATTTCTGCACGAAAGGTGTGCATTTTTTCCTCTGCCTGGGTAAAAAGATCCTGCTCGAAATCGGGAATACTCATCTGAGGAACAAAAAAACCCGAATAATCCTCAAACTTCTGCACCACAAACAGCAGGATCAGGGTTGCATTAAATCTTCCCGCCATAAAAGATGCAGACTCGGCAATTAACTTGGAGTTGTCAGAGAAATCGACAGGTGTAATAACATTTTTTATCTGTTCAATGCGTTTCATGGTGTCCTCCCGGATAAATGTTTAAGAACTCCTTCCCTGTTGTAATTTTCTCATAAATCACCCTTCCTCACAAGAAAAATCAGCAAAACAGAATCAAATCCCTTACGAAAATCCTCGCCCACCATTGAGGATCTCGAGGAATTCATCTTCGGTGATAATTTTTTTTCCCTGCTGTTGAGCTTTTTTCAATTTTGAGCCAGGTTTTTCCCCGACAACAAGACAGGTGAGTTTCCTGGTTATTCCACTGGCTATCTGCCCCCCATTTTCCTTCACCAACTTCTTTGCCTCTGTGCGGGATATTTTTTTCAAGGTTCCGGTAAAAAGCAACACCTCACCACTCAAAGGAAGGTTTTCCTCTTTTCCTGCCACCTCCAGAGGATGCACTCCAACCCGGTGAAATTTCCTCATCATCTCCTGAACCGCAGGGTCTGAAAAATAATCAACAATTGAATTTGCGGCCTGTTCCCCCAGTCCTTCCACCTCAAGTAACTCTTCCCGGGTCACCGATTGAAGTTTTTCAAGGCTCTGATAACTGCGCTCAAGGAGTTCCGCTGTCACCTCGCCCACGTACCGTATGCCAAGTGCAGCAAGAAAACGAGCCAGTAGCGGCGTTTTTGCGGCCATGGTACCAAGAAGCAGCTTTTCCGCAGATTTTTCTCCCCAGCCGTCAAGCCCTGCAATGTCCTCATGGCGCAGGCTGAAAATATCCGGTAAGTCCTTTATCAGGCCTTCAGTAAAAAGCTGCTCCACACTCTTTTTTCCAAGTCCGTCAATGTCAAGGCCAGCCTTGGAACAGAAATGAACCAAAGAACGCAGGCGCTGCGCAGGACAATAAGGATTGACACAGCGGGTTACCGCCTCTCCTTCGGGTTTCTGCAGGGGATGGGAGCAAACCGGACAATCATCTGGAATACGCACGGGAACTGCCGAATGCTGTCGCTTCTCCGGTACAGCTTTGACTATTTCCGGAATCACATCTCCTGCTCGCTGAATAAGAACCGTATCACCTATGTGAAGATCCTTGCGCGAAATTTCATCACCATTGTGAAGGGTGGCCCGGCTTACCATCACCCCACCCACATCCACAGGTTCCAGAATGGCCACCGGGGTAATGGCACCCGTTCTTCCTACCTGGAAATGGACTTCAAGGATCTTACTTGTGGCCTGAACCGCAGGAAATTTACAGGCGATGGCCCATCGTGGAGCCCTAGCTTTAACCCCCAGACGTTCCTGCAGTACAAAGTCATTGACCTTGACCACCATGCCGTCGATCTCATAACTTAGTTCATGTCGCAAATCAGACAACTCACTGAAGCGCCGGATTACCCGATGAATATCAGGGCAGTGTACAATCTCTGGATTTACCGGAAACGCTTGATCTGCAAGAAATTCTAAAACCTCCTGCTGGGTCTTGCAGCCAGTGTCCACAGGAGAGGCCACACCATAGACAAAAAAACGCAAGGGCCTTCGGGCGGTTATTTTTGGATCAAGCTGCCGCAGAGACCCGGCAGCTGCATTACGTGGATTAGCAAAAAGGGGTTCTCCCACCTTAGCCCGCCAGCGATTAAGGGCTTCAAAGCCCTCCCGGTCCATAAAGACTTCGCCTCGCACCTCAAGACGGCTAATATCCAGCCGTTTCAGTCGCAGAGGAATGGCAGAGACGGTTCGCAACTGGGCACTTATGTCCTCACCAACAGTGCCATCACCACGGGTACTCCCCTGAACCAGGATCCCATCCTCATATACTAGTTCCACAGCGAGACCATCGAGTTTGGGCTCGGCCATGTAGTCCGGCTTTTTCTCCGTGAGAAGATAGCGAAGCAAACAATCTTCAAAATCAAAAAGATCCTGATCATCAAAGGCATTTTCAAGGCTGAGCATTGGAATGCGATGCTCCACCTGCACAAATTTATCGAGCGCAGCGCCCCCCACCCGCTGGGAAGGCGAATCAGCCGTTACAAGGTGTGGATACTCCTTCTCAATGGCAAGCAATTCCTGAAAAAGCCTATCATACTCCCCATCTGAAATCAGAGGATCATCAAGAACATAATAGCGATGGGAATGTTCGTCGAGCAGGCGACGCAGCTCCTGAAGACGCCTTTCCATAACCACGACCGTTATCTGGGTGGAGTCAGCAGAGATCCTGCCCTGGAAATATTTTCATGCTCAACCTCATCAATAAAGATAAGAACGGCCTCCGGTGGTTTTCCAGCCTCTTTGCAGATAACATCAGTCACTCCTTTACAGATATTACTTTTCTGATCTTTAGTGAGTTTCCCGGCAACACGAATATTAACATATGGCATAATGATTCTCCTTTTTTCTGTACCTGTCATGGCTTCGCAATTATTTCCTTAATAACATACTGAAATGTATTCTCAAAATCCACAGCCAAGTATGTTTGAAAAAATCACTCACCTCTCTTCAGGTTATTGTTTTTCCTTCGAGACAGAATTCACTGATACCAGAAGGAAGCTGTTCCGTTTCTATTCCAAGTCCAGCAGCCAATTCATACAGCTGAGCGACACTGCAGTTGATAAAAATCTGCGGCAGGTCCTTCCCCGCTGCCGCCACTCCCTGCTCCAGAAATCTCAGCAGCTGATTTGCAACCGTTTTCTGAAACAAATCGCAGGGGATCGACTGGCGCTGCTCAAAGACCTTACAGCGGTGCCAGTTATACAGAGTTCTACGCACTCCGCGATAGATTGTCTTATGGAAATTTTCAATGATGATATCACGCAGCACAATCTCATGATACCGCTGTATCGCTGCGTCCTTCAGATACTGTAATTCTCCTTCAGTCAGACGCAGTCGGGGACCGTCACCATCTTCTGTAAGAAAATAAAGTGACGAGTGATAGGTTATTTCAGGTATTTCTCCGGAATGACGGACAATGAGCCACTCATCCCCAAGCAGTTCGGCGCGTTCCTCACTGGTCACTGTTTTTCTCCAAGCCAAAGACAGAACGAAGCATATCCACCTTCATCTCTGACTGGTCTTTACAGCTTTCACTCTTCAAAAAGAGCATGGGATCGTGAAGAAGTTTTGACACAATGGCTGAGGCCATTTTCTCTACGCTTTTTCTCTCTTTGGCGCTTAAGCCCTCAAGACGCGGTAATGTTCTCTCAAGTTCCATCCTGGCGATAGCGTTACCCTTTTCCCGTAGTGCTGCAAGAGTAGGGGTGACAGCCAGTCCAGCCTGCCAGTCTTTAAACTTCAGAGCCTCTTCATCCACTATACGGCTGGCCTTAATCGCCTCTTTATCCCGTTCTGCCTTATTCAACTCCACCACATTATTCAGATCGTCAATGTCGTAGAGGTAAACATTCTCCAGATCATTCAGGGCCGGATCAAGATCCCTTGGCACCGCTATATCAATAAAGAACAGGGGTTTATTGCGCCGGTTACGCATCAGAGGCTTCACATCATCGCGATGGAGAATGATTCCGGGGGCCCCGGTGGAACTGACAATGATATCCACCTGACCAAGCTGCTCCAGCATTTCATCAAGCCCGACTGCACGGCCGTTAAAACGTTTGGCAAGATCAAGGGCACGCTCCAGGGTTCTATTGGCAACAACAACGTCTTTAGCACCATTACCCACCAGATGCTCTGCTGCAAGTTCAGCCATTTCACCAGCACCAATGAGCAGCACCCGCTTGTCCTCAAGGGATCCAAATATTTTTTTAGCAAGCTCGATGGCAGCGTAGCTTATGGAAACTGCTGATGACCCTATTCTGGTTTCACTGCGTACCCGCTTGGCCACTGAAAAAGACTTATGCAGTAGTTTATTTAAAATAGGTCCTGTACATTTTTTTTCAGATGACCAGCGATAGGCCTCTTTCAGCTGGCCCAGAATCTGTGATTCACCGACGATCATGGAATCTAGACTGGCAGCAACCATAAAGAGATGATGAATGGCCTTGGCATCCCGATAACAGTAGAGATGCTTTTCGTACTGATCTGGAGTGAGGGCATCCCCAAAAAGAAATTCGGCTAATTTTTTCTCAACAACGTCTGCAGCATCGGTGGAAACCAGAATCTCCACCCGATTACAGGTGGACAGCAGGTAATATTCCCGAAGACCGTCAATCGTCCCCAGAGCTGCCAGTGGCTCCTCATAGCCACTGCTGAGTGCCAGCTTTTCACGCACCTCCAGCGGGGTTTTTTTATGATTAACCCCAAGCAGTATTATTGTCTCACTGGGCATAAGTATGAACACCCCCAAGAAGAAAGGTCACTCCCCAGAGAGTGAAAAGTACGGTACAGAAACCCACGATGGACATCAGCGCTATGCGCCTTCCACGCCAACCAAGAGTAAAGCGCTGGTGGATCTGGGCGGCATAAAGAAGCCAGGTTATCAGCGACCAGGTTTCTTTAGGGTCCCATGACCAGTAAGTCCCCCAGGCCTGTCTACCCCAGAGAGTTCCCGTTATAATCCCTAAAGTAAGAAAGACAAACCCCACTGTAAGGCAATGATTATTCAGCTGATCAAGGGACTCGAGGGAAGGAAGACGACTATAAAAAAATCCAAAGTTTTTTGTTTTAAGCTCCCGCTCCTGCAGCAGGTACATAATCCCGCCGCAAAACGCCAGGGCCAGAAAACCATAGGCAATCACAGAGATACCAGCATGAACGGGGAGCCAGAGCGATTGCAGAATTGGCGACAGAACCTGGAGATCTCTGGATACAGATGCCGCGATACACAGCATGATAACAACCAGCACCGAAACAAAGGTTCCAAAATTCTTCACCGAGTAACGCCAGTGAAAAGAGAGATAGGCCCAGGTTACAGACCATGCAAAAAACACCACGGCTTCATGCTGAGATGTTATGGGTGTATATCCGGACAGGAAATAACGGGACAGGATATAAAGGCTTTGCAGAATTCCAGAACCAAGAAATATCATCCTGGCAATTTTTCGCAGCCCTTCCCGCTGACTGAAAAAAAATACGATATACACAGCACAGGCCACAAAACTTACGACCATCACACTGTTAAACAATATATAGTTGATTTCACCCAACATAGTTAAATCTCCCACAGAATTGAAATATCAGGCAAGTCATTGCTCATTTTGATCCTGTATTCTTCCAACCACCCCGGATACATTAATCCCGGCGGGCAAAATGGCCTGCAGCAGCTCCTCAAGTCTTTCCCACTGACACTCCTTTATACAGTCCAGGATATCCCTCCCAAGTAATTTCTCAAATATTTTTTTATGCTCGGCAGAATCGTCACTGGAAAAGACAATTTCCTTCCGGATATCTGCCATCATTGCAACAAATCGTGCATACTCGGGCCCATATGAATTTTCAAGATCCCGTCTTATTCTGGCAGCCAGAGCAGGACTTCCACCTCCAGTCGCCACAGTAATAAGTAGTTGCCCCTGACGAAAAGAGGCTGGGACCTGGAAAGTACAGGCTTCGGGCATATCGACCACATTCACCGGAATGTCAGCCGCTGCCGCCTCTGCAACAATCTGTTTTTGAACCTGCGGGAGATCTGTTGCAGCAAATACCAGTTTTGCATCCTGAAGATCACCTTCCTGGTACTCCCGGTTTCGCCACTCAACCAAGCCATCTTCTGCAAGTGTTGCAATATAATCACACACCTTAGGACTGATAACCCGGATCTCTGCGCCGCAGGGAAGAAGTGAACTTACCTTACGGCCAGCCACAGTGCCACCACCAATGACCAGGCAAAGAACACCAGCTATATTAAGATTAACAGGATAGAGCAACATACCCCCCAGTTAAGATTTGACCCTGAGACGGTTAATAATAACTGTTATGTCCTGGCCATCCTTGTGCATGGTCTGTTTACTACCGGCAATGTCATATTCTTTTTTGGCCTCTTCCATGAAAAGCGGCAGGCATTTTCGTCGCGCATCATGGGCAAGATAGATCGTACCACCTGGCTTGAGATACTTTTTAAACACCTTAAGGAGTGGCTCAAAAAACTCTTCCCGAAACAGAACTTCAGCCGCTGTGATCACATCGAAAGGTTCCATTTCAGGCGGATTAAGCCAGTCAAGATGAGCACAGCGCACATTGCAGAGCCCAGAGGCAGCGACACTGACCTTCTGGAAGTCCATGATAATATCCTCAAAATCTGTAAGAGTGACATCAAAGCCGCAAGCCGCCGCTGTAATCCCGGGAGCCCCGAGCCCTGCCCCTATCTCCAGCAAACTCTGCCCCTTAGCATCGGGTAATGATGTCAGGGCATAAGAAAGAACCATGGCTGCCTCCCAGAGTTTTACCCAGAATGGAAACTCACTCACATCGGCAAAGGGATCCTTACCATCAAGAAACTCCTCAATATCTGCAACTTTCAAGAGACGAATTGTAGTATCTTTGACCTTTAACTTATCAAAATTTAACTTATATCTGGCACGCAGACGATTGTATATTTCACGTTCCACTTCAGGTAATGTTCTGATATCCATAATTATAATAAAAATTCTGTTAAATATTAAGCAAGGATCAGGGTGTAAAACAGGCCGCCACTGGCAAGCACCAGACAATAATAGCCAAAGTACTGCAGCCTGTTCCTGCGGATGACACCGAGAAGTAACATGATCGCCAGATAGCCGCAAACCGCTGATGTTGCAGTTCCTGCTAATATCATCACCATGCTGTCTGCAGTTGGTGGATTTGCAACAAGCTCCCTGGATTGCAACACCACGGCACCAATAATTGCGGGAATAGACATAATAAATGAAAACCTGGCCACTGTTTCCCGATTGAGTCCTAAAAACATTCCAATGAAAATAGTCGAACCTGAGCGCGACAAACCTGGAAAGATAGCCATGGCTTGAGCACAACCGATGGCAAGTGCTCTAGGGCAGTTCAATTTTACGCTGGTCTCTTTAAGGTAAGGGGTCAGCGTCATGATAATCCCGGTAACAAAAAGCATGCTGTACACCAGAAGGATGCTACCAAAAAGCTGCTCAATATTGTTCTTTAAAAACAGCCCGATAACCACCGCCGGCAAGGTAGCCACAACCACATAGATATCCCACTGATAATAACGTTTCACCTCATCATCTGCCTTTCCCCGCAACACAGCAAACGGCGCTTTCACCATCGCCGTCAGCTCTTTGCGAAAAACAATACAGATTGAAACTAGGGTACCCAGATGAACAAAAACATCAAAGGCCAATCCCTGCTCCTGGAAATTCAGCAGTTTCGAAGCAAGCACCAGGTGTCCCGAACTTGAAATGGGCAGAAATTCCGTTAACCCCTGGAGAGCTCCCAACAATATTGCCTTAAGAATTTCCAAACTTTCACCTCTGGGTCAGAAACAGTACGAGATCGATTCTATCAAACAAATAGACCCCAATATACCACACAAATAACTACCGATATTCATTTCCGCAGTACCCCGATGAATCATCACGAAAACGGCACCATCGAACGCTGACGAATTCAGAAAAATCAAAGCAGTTGCAAAAAACTAAAAAAAAAAGGGCCGGTTGATAGTTGATATCAACCGGCCCTTGCAAGCTAACTAAAAAACAGGATTATGTCAATTAGCAACCCTCGATGGCTCCACCACCACTCGATTTAACTCTAACTTTCACGGCATCACCAGCTTTGAGGCTACCTGTCTTTTTGCAGGTCATAGTGACTTTGTTACCGTCAACAGAATCGACGGTGCATTTCAAGGTGGCAGCAACAGCTACAGAACTTACAGCAAAAGTAAGGGCCAATACTACAGATACAATACCTTTTTTCATGTGTCTTCTCCTCAATAACAGGTTTGTTTTGCTCCGGAACAATTCCAGAATTAAAGTACTACAAATTTGATGAATCAGTATAAAATCCAACCTTACAGTTGTCAACCTTATTCACTCAAAAATGAATGTAACTATTCAGCGCACCTGATATTCGTCCATTCTGCCTCTCTCGAACAGCATTAGTACGCTTCGAGGAACAGAAAGAACGAATATAAGAAACTCTGAACAGTCACGACCCGTGTTTTCTTCTGTTTCCTGTTATTACACTGAATGGTTACAAATGAATACTAATTCATTATTTTTTTTATATCATTTTCCAGTACAACATGAGGTACATAGCCAGGATATTTCTTGACCACGGTCCCCTTACTGTTAATAAGAAAGGAGGTCGGAATACCCACTACACCACCAAAATCTCTGGCAGTTGATCCACCGGCCATAAGCACAGGATAATTAATAGAACGCTTTTCAACAAGTTTCCTTACAATTCTGGGCCCACTTTCATCCACGGAAAGTGCAACCACTGAGAAACCTTTTCCCTCATAATCCGTCTGCAGCTTAATCAGAGCTGGGACCTCCTGCATACAGGGGGGACACCAGGTAGCAAAAAAGGTAACCAGCAGGGTCTTACCGAAGAACTGTTTACTGTCCACATCCTCACCGGTGACCACGTCCGGTAACACAAAAGAAGGCATCTTGGATGCGGCAATCACAGGGTGCACAGACATCGCGACAAGAAGGAACACAGCAAAAAACAGGCAAACAGGGCGAGTATATTTAATTTGTTTCATATAAATTGAATCCTCTGAGTTTTTTTTGTGTCGAAGTAAGTTATTATGACACGTAGTATACATCAAAATATGCAATAGTTAAAGAAAGTCAACCTGGACGCATCCCATTAAACAAGTATTTCCATGAGATATTCCCCCCAAACATTGCCCCATCAACCCGATATATTAGCAAATCCCCCCTATTTCCTAAAACATTGACTTTTTTCTCCGTAAATGCTGGCCGGATGACCTTTTTATGGTAAAGTAACAACAGATGAATACCGTACAGTAGTAAAACTAATATCGGCACTCTCAATAATGCCACTCATATTATTCCATGTAACCACGATCTGACTATGAACAAACTGTCCCGTTCCAGTATCCCCGCCATCACCACAATTCTCATTCTCCTGAGCCTCACAATATCTTCCGCTATCGCCACCCAACTGGTTGATCGGGTGGTGGCAGTCGTCAATGATGAAGTCATAACTATGTCTGAAGTCAATCAGGAAGGAGCTAAATATTTTAAAACAATTACTGAGAAAGCCCCCCCCGCACAGGTAGAAGATGCCCTCATCAGAGCCAGAGACGAGGTCCTCAATACCATTATAGATAAGAAATTAATCGCTCAGGAGGCTGAGAAACAGGGTGTTTCTGTTTCTGAAGCAGAAATCCAGGCAGCTGCAGAGCAGATGCTAATCAACAACAAAATGACCCGTGAAATGCTGGAATCACAACTGGCCCAGATGGGGATGGATTATAATGGTTACCTCAACACCCTGCGCAATCAGATTCTACAGACAAAACTGGTTAACTACGAGATACGCTCCCGGATCATTATCACAGATGACATGATACTCGACTATTATGACACCAACTACATAAAGCATGTCAGTGACGGTGGCTACTATCTTATGCAGATGGGTTTTATCTGGGAAAAATCAAGAAACAACAGTTCGGATGCCGCCAAATATGCCGATAAGATGGATGCAAAAAAACGTGCTGAGCGTGTCCATGCGCTGGTCAAGAATGGCCAGGACTTCCGTACCCTGGCCCAGAAGTTTTCAGATCTTCCCTCTGCATCTGACGGTGGGGATCTGGGGGTGTTTCAAAAAGAGGACATGGCCCCCTATATGCAGCAGGCGGTTTTAGACCTGTCCCCTGGAGAGATCAGTGACGTGATCGAAACTCCTGCCGGATATCAGTTCTTCAAACTGCTCTCCAGCCAGGATGGGCAGATTGTTGTACAGGCCTCATTTGATGCTGTCAAAGAAGACATCAGAAACAAACTCTATGACGAAAGACTGAAAGAACAGTTCGATGAATGGGTCAAAAATATCAAAAAACGGGCCTATATCAAAAAGTTGTAAGTTTTCATTCCCCAAACTACAATACCAGACCAGCCCCCACGAAATTGCAGCACCTGACACAAAGAATTTTTAATATTATTTCTCATTTAGAGAGGCGACTACAATGTCTCATGAAGACACCCAGGAAGAAAGACGATCTCTCGGTACCTTCCTCCGGGAGCATCGCGAACAAAAAGGTTCCTCATTGGCCGAGGCAAGCGAGGCAACTAGAATTTCTCTGCCCATCCTGCGGGCCATGGAAGAAGATGTCCATGACCTCCTGCCAGCAGAAGCATTCAGCCGTGGATTTTACTCTCTTTATGCGAGCTTTCTTGAACTTGACCCAAAAGAGGTCCTCGAGCGTCATGAAGCAGAAAAAGGACCCGACCAAAGATCTCTTAAGAGACCGGCAAAGCCACCTGTCAAAAAGAGTAAGAGCTTCACCAATTATGCTGAGCCTTCTTCCATATCACCAGCCACCAGCATGGGTATTTTTACCATCACTTGTATAATCCTGGTCGCAGGGCTCTGCTGGTACTTCAACTGGAACCCGATTAGCTACCTCAACAACAGCAAGCTCCTGAATCCTATCACATCCACCCAGGAATACAGTCAAGATCCAGCACCACCGAGAACAGAAGAAGACACCACAAAACTCGTCCAAACCTCATATCCTGCTGCGCAACAGCTCACTACTGACGCAACTTCCGAATCAGCAGGCACAAACGAAGGTACCCTCGTCTCCGCAAATGAAGAGAAAATAACTTCAGAGAAACAATCCACTGAGACAGAAAATACTCCCCATGCTGCGGCCCCATATCAGCTTGAGATCTACTTCAATAATAGTGGAACCCTGAAGGTGGCTTTGGACAACGGTTTTGTGCTCGACAAGCACTACAACGAGGGCGAAACACTGCAGTGGGAAGTAGAAAAAAAGATTATTCTCGATATGCCGGAGAGCATCAGCGGAACTCTACGGCTTAACGGCATAGACATCCCCCTCCCCGAGGCCGAAAATGGACGTAGAATGCTTTCACTCCCCGAAGACCTTCTCGACTAACTGTCTGCAATCACGCTAAAGTCAGCAGGAAACAGTGAGTCCCAAGCAACAGATCGAGTCAGCGGCCATTGTACTCGACTGCCGCGATCACGGAGAATCTGACATTATTGTAACCTTTTTCTGTGAAAACCTCGGACGCCTCACTGGTATTGCCAAAGGTGCCAAAAGAAGCAAAAAACGTTTTGTCAACAAGCTGGAGATATTCAGCTCTCTACGCATTAGTCACACTCTTCCGGAAAACAACCGTCTAGTCTTTATTGCTGAAGCGGAACTCTTAGATGGCTTTCTCAATCTGCGAGAAAAGATTTCATGTTACACAACTGCAAGTGTTATCAGAGAACTCACCCTGCAGGCAACAAAGGAAGTTGAGGGGGATGAGGATCTCTACCCTTTGCTGATCTGGGCCCTCACCAGTCTCAACACCGATCGCTCGCCCCACCTAGTCCTGATCTTTTTTCTCATTCGATTTTTCAGTATAATTGGCTATGCCCCTCAGCTGAACTGCTGCCTGGGATGCGGCAAGGAAATTCTGCCCGCTGAAGATTACAGTTTTCTGGTGGCAGCTGCCGGGATCTATTGCAGCAAGTGCTGCGAAGGCAACCCTGCAGAAAGGATAAACCTTTCCCAAGGCACTTTGCATTCTCTATCAAGAGCCCTTACTCAACCACTGGCACGACTGAATCGCCTGCAACTCTCTGGGAACAGCCGACAGGAAGCGCTGAGTTTCCTCCATTCTTATGGCCGCAGACTCTTCCAGCGTGAGATTGTATCCTGGACCTTTCTCCAATAGTCGACAAAAAGGGTTATTTTTCAGGCACCAGAACCGGTACTTCACGGACAATAACGAACTTCGCCACTGTGCTCCACACTTTCCGTTCCGTCAGCGTGGAGCAGAACAAGCCCGCAGTCATTGCTTATCCCAGAAACCACTGCTTCGTACTGGGGGCTTTCCATAACATCATACCCAAAAATGACCCGCTGTCCCGGAGTATCTGAAAGCTCCTTCCATCTCTTCAGAACAGGGTGCTCGTCAGTGTACTCCCTGAGACCACCACGCGCCAGCCACTGCTCTTCTTCATGAAACAGTAGTCCTGTGTAATATCGAAGCTTGGCAAAAAAAGACAGGGCAAAAGATGCCAAATCCACCTCGGCACCCAACACCTGTGCCAGTGAAATTGCACTGCCTTTCAATTCCGGTGGAAAACAATCATTATTAAGATTCACCCCAAAGCCAAGAAGGTGATACTGCTCCCGATGCACAGGGCTACAGACCCCCTCGACAAGAAAACCGGCCAGTTTTTTTCCCTGCACCAGGACATCGTTCACCCAGCGAATGCTTGCATCAGAAGCACCTACCTGGCGCAACGCCTCGCAGCAGGCAATACCGGGTATCAATGGAAGAAAGTTTCTAAATTGGGGAAGAAGTGTATCGGCAAAAATAAGACATCCCCACAAGCCACCGGGCGGTGCATGCCAGGACCTGCTGAAACGACCCTTGGAAAGAGTCAGTGTGGATGCCAGAATCAGAGTACCATTGGCAACAGATCTCCGGGATTCTTCTCTCAGCCTGATATGTTCGCGCGCATGGTCCATGGCACGATCAAGGGACGGGTAGACTCGGATAACCGACCCCAGACTGGCGCCATATCGAAACAGCTTTTCATTATCCCCAAGGCCTTCATTTTTCAGGCGGGGACGTTCAACAGTTATGACATAATCATCAAGGACAGATGGACTGAGAAGCGTTAGATTGTCCATAAGAATATTTAGAACCGTTACTGAAGCAGAAAGGAGATATCACCCGCAGGTTCCATGCACCGGGGACAAAATACCAAGGCTTCCCTGATACTATTCCTTCTGGTCCCAGTCCGCCTTCACCCTGGTGATGATTTTTTTGATGAGTGGCAGTTTCTCTGTGGGGCAGATCCCGATGAGCGGAGCACCCTGGTCAACCGAAACCCCGGGTTTAAAATAAACGGAATGAATAACTCCTTTTTCTCCACTATAGTAAACTGGCGTATCACGCTTCATCAGGGACATAATAATAATCTCATCACCCGGTTTAACAGAAACTTCGCGGGCACCTTTTTTTTCTATGCGGGACTGCACATCAAGCGAGAAAAAGTATTTAGCCCGCTCCGGTGCCGGAAAGATGTAAAGGACCTCCTTGAGAATGGATTCGATAATCTCTTTTTTCTTCAACGGGTGCCTGATGGTCAGCAGTTTTGCACCAGCCTCCACAAAGCAACCTTCAAGTTCGCTACGTATGGAGGAAACAACACCATTGGTCAAAGCTGTGACCTTTTTGGGATTGTTCTCTCTGGTTATCTCAAAAAGAGCTGTACCGGGAACATGCTTCCATTCTCCGCTGACCGCATCAACACTACTCCCCTCTTCCACCAGAAACCTTATGACACCGGTATGGCTGGCGTAGATATCCACGTACTCATACGGATCAGAATGGTACTTCCCTAAAATTTCATCAAAATCTATTTCGTCAGACATTGTTTATATTCTTTTTTCTATCAGTGCTGGTCAGTGTCCGTCCGCTAATGAGCGGGCCACTAGTTAATGGGATGTTTCACCCACGGTCGCCCCATGTCCATCGGTATTGTCTCCGTGAACTACTGTTGCGTGGGCTTTAACTTCTGGTGCCTTGGCAAGCCGCATATCTACAATTCCACACTCAGAGCGAATAACACTGGAGCTGATAAACATTTTTTTGTAAAAAGTGAAGTTCTCTTTTGAGTGAGATTTCACTGTATTATAAACCACCCATTTGTCCCGCCCCTTTTCAACACCTGCAGCATCAAAGAGTTTACAAAGGATAGCGATATTCTTCACATCACTGCCGCCACTGTTTTCAATAACAAAGGCAGCATCAACCATATGCCCATTTTCTGGAACCTTCACTGAAGAATCCACAAGGGTCACAATATCCTGCAAAGCAGCAGCAGAGTCAGAAACTGTAACCTCAGGCAACAACAGACCCGTCACTCCAGTAGCTGAAGCATTCAACCTGGTCACCGCAAAAGCCACAAGAATCAGAATAACTGCGCTGAGAGCAATATTTGCTAGAAACTTCCCATTCATACCAACTCCTCCTCTCTTCCTTAAGAGCTACCATTATGTGACAATGCAAATTTGAAACATATATTTTATACTGGGATAATCCAGTGTTGGCAAGCCTATTCGTGTTCGGCCACCTCCAGGCATGCAACTAACTGTAAGCATATGAAACGTTACACTCACATGCGCATGTCACAACTGACAGACTGCTTTTACAATTTAACGCTTTAAAGGCCAAAAAGACAATGGTATAAGAGACAAATATATTTCCCCAACCAAAGTAACCGGCAAACCTCAACTGGAATACTATGCAAAAAAAGCAGGACAATGTTGACGCTATCTTCAAAGTTGATCAGATAAATGAGGATTTCGTATTCAACGATCGGGTAGCTCGGGTCTTTGACGACATGCTCGACCGCTCAATACCTTTTTACAGCGAAGTCATTCTCTCCATCGCTCGAATTTTTGAATCCTTACTTGACGATGGCGTAAAAGTTGTGGATCTCGGTTGTGCCACCGGTGCTACCATTCTTCAGTTGAGCCGCCTCCTTGAAGAGAAAAGCCTTCTCTATACCGGGATTGACAACTCACAGGCCATGCTTGACCAGGCAACACTCAAAGCAGAACTCTTCTCAAAACAGGACCGCCTCACATTCATCCGGGAAGACATCATGGATCTACACCAAACTGGCACCTCAGCCTTTATTCTGAATTATACCCTGCAGTTTATCCGCCCCCTGTACAGAGAGGGCTTCCTGAAACAACTCTATGACAATCTCATCCCCGGCGGTATCTGCATTTTAAGTGAAAAAATCATTTCACATCATCCCAGGCTCAATAGAAGCTATATAGACATCTATCATCAGTTAAAAAAAGAACGGGGATATTCCGAACTCGAAATAGCAAAAAAAAGAGAAGCACTGGAAAACGTCCTGATCCCCTGTTCCATGGAAGAAAACAGATCAATGCTGCATTCAGCTGGCTTTATAGAGGTTGAACCGTTTTTCCAGTGGTTCAACTTTGTCTCTTTTCTTGCCATCAAACCCCCTCTAACATAAAGAGTGCAGTATGAGTTACATTGACCAGCTTCCAGGCAGTGCAAAGGTGGATCAGATCCGCCAGATACACGAGCAAAAACTGCAGTGGGTGAACCAGAACAAAAAGGGCTTCCTGCGTTACCGAACCCCTTTTGAAGTGCTCAAAAGTTTTCCTGCCGCATCCGTTGACTGCGACCAGGAGATGGTAACTATTGGCAACAGAGCAGACATCTCTTCTGCAGATAGACAAATTATTGAGAACAGCCTGCGCAGCTTCATGCCATGGCGAAAAGGGCCTTTTTCAATATATGGCATTGATGTTAATTCGGAGTGGCAGAGTCAGCGAAAATGGCAGCGGTTGCTGCCAGAACTGCCAGAACTGAAAGACAAAATAGTAGCAGATGTAGGCTGCAGTAATGGTTACTACATGTTTCGCATGGTCCCACATAAGCCGAAACTTGTCATCGGATTTGAGCCATCGGTACAGCACTATTACTGCTTCAAAGGCCTAAACAGTATGGCAGGACAGAAAAATCTGGAAATCAATTTATTGGGCGTCGAACAACTGCAACTCTTCCCTGAATGTTTTGATGTCCTTTTTTTAATGGGAATTATCTATCATCGAAGCTCGCCAGTCGACACCCTGCGGGACGTGTTATCCTCTTTGAGAAGTGGAGGCAGCCTCATCCTGGAATCCCAGGCCATACCCGGCACAGAAGAAATAGCCATCTTTCCAAAAAAGACCTATGCCAAGGTTCCCGGAACCTATTTTGTTCCAACAGCCCACTGCCTGAGCAACTGGCTCAGCCGCGCAGGATTCATGGACATCGATATGTTCTGCCAGCACCCCATGTCAAGTGCAGAACAACGCAGGACAGATTGGATGCAATTTGAGTCCTACTCCGACTTCCTTGATCCGAGTGATCCCGGAAAAACCATAGAAGGATATCCAGCACCTGACAGGGTGTTCTTCCTTGCTCGGAAAAAATAACTAACCGCAGCAGCTTTGCTTGCCTTTGGGAGTAAGTGTGGTAAACTTGCAATCAAATAGTTTTACTGGATTTCTAAACTTGTAAGGAGCATATAATGGATCAGAAGAAATGTACACTTTACAGCGGTGGCCTCAAAGGTGCCGAGGCAACCTTTGGGGAGTCAGCGGAAAAGCACGGCATCAAAGAGATCATCTATACCTTTGAAGGCCACAAACTCAACCGCAACAAAAATTCTGTGATCCTGAGTAAAGAAGAGCTGGAACGTGGTGATATCTCCATGGAGCTGGCATCAAGGATGCTCAACCGCACCTACTATGAAACCGAGAAGATTCGTAAGGTTCTGCAGACCATTTTCCACATGGTTAACAACGGTCATCAGGTTTTTGTTGTCGGGACAATCATGGACGATAACTCTGTAAAAGGTGGTACAGGCTGGGCCGTTGAGCTTGCTAAACTCTTCAACCGCCCCCTTCACGTCTTCGATCAGCCAAAAAAACGATGGTTTTCCTGGAAAGAAAGTGAGTGGCAGGAAGACACTCCACTCATCGAATATGACACCTTTGTTGGCTCAGGAACACGCTACTTAAATGATGCCGGTCGTGAAGCCATTGAAAAACTTTTCACTGACTCCTGCGCCAGTGCTCACGGGGAATGACATGAGCAGCGACTGCCTGTTTTGCAAAATTGGTGCCGGAGAAATTCCGGCAGAGAAGCTTTACGAAGATGACGATCTGCTCGCCTTTCGTGATATTGCCCCCCAAGCCCCGGTTCATTTCCTGGTCATCCCCAAAAAACATATTCAGGCCCCTTCCGGAGTGGGTGAGAACGACGAAGCCCTCATCGGTAAAATGATGCGTACCGCCTCAAAGGTTGCAGAGGAAAATGGGATCAGTGACTATCGACTGGTTTTCAATAACGGCGCAAAAGCTGGCCAGACCGTCTTCCACATCCACATGCATGTGCTGGGCGGGCGACCATTAAGCTGGCCTCCGGGCTGATTGAGACAACAAAATTCTCCGAGCCATCCTGTCTTGCAGCTAGAGTAAAGCTGCAGAGCAGGATCACCTCGCCTCACGGTCAATATTAAGTTGTTTCTCTGCCTTGAAGCATCAGGATCAAACTCCACTCTTCTTCTTTTCCTCAAGATCATCCCAACGCTCATAAAGTCCCTCAACTGCGATTTTCGCCTGCTCAAGTTCCGCCCACACAGCCTCAAGCTTCTGCGGATCCGCCACAGTTTCCGGGGCATCCAGAATACCCTGAAGCCGTTCAAGCTCCTCCTCTCCAGTCATTATTTTTTCCTCTATCTGATCATACTCACGCTGATCCATATAAGAAAGCGTACCGGACTTTTTCTGTTTCCCCTTTGCTGCAGCGACTTTCACACCGACCAAGAGACCACTGCTATCATCAGCCGTCCCCTTCCTGCCTAAATCCGCAAGCCACTGTTCATAATCAGCATAATATGCCACATTCCCCTTACCATCAAACCCCAGAACCTGCTCACATACCGAATCCAGGAGATAACGATCATGGCTTACCAGCACAAGGGCACCCGGAAAATCAAGAAGGCTCTCCTCCAGAATATCAAGGGATGGAATATCCAGGTCATTTGTCGGTTCATCGAGGAGAAGGATGTCAGCAGGATGCCGCATGAGTTCCGCTATAAGAATACGAGCTTGTTCTCCACCCGAGAGCTGTCCCACAGGAGTCTCAAGCTGCTCAGCCCGAAAAAGAAACCGCTGGGCCCAGGAGACCACGTGATAAGAGGACTCCCGAAAAATAATTGAATCGCCATCAGGAGCTAGGGCCTGCCTCAGTGTGATCTCAGGATTGATAGACTCACGTTTCTGATCAAAACTCACAATTTTCACATCAGGAGCTGTTGTAACGATCCCCCTATCCGGCCTGGTATCACCATCGGTAGTACTTGCTGCGATAATCGCCATCAGGGTGGACTTTCCACATCCATTCCTCCCCAGCAATCCCAGCCGGGTTCCCGGAGACAGCACCATGTCAAGATCACTGAAAAGAGATTTCCCATCATATCCCTTAGTTATGCCATTGGCCTCAAAGAGTTTTTTCGTTTTTCGACCAGTGGCATCAAAGTCAATACGCACCTGTTTCATCGACCGGTTTCTGCCTTTCACTTCATTGAGCTGTGCCTGTAGTTTATGCGCTTCATCGATCCGATAACGGGCCTTGGTGGCACGTGCCTTTGGCCCGCGACTGAGCCACTCCGCCTCACGACGCATCTTGTTTGCAAGGCGTTCTTCAAGTTGCTGCTGGTGTTCTAGAAATTTAATCCTGGCCTGTAAAAATCTGAAATAGCCGCCATCCACCTCAAGGGATCCTTGAGGATACACGGATGAAAGCTCCACGATTCTGCTGGCAATATTTTCAAGAAAACGCCGATCATGAGTCACCAGTAAGAACGCATCAGGGCTTTTAGGCAGAGCTCCGGAGAGCATTTTCTCAAGCCAGACCACCCCTTCAATGTCAAGATGGTTGGTTGGCTCATCCATGACCAGAATATCCGGCTCCACAACAAAACTACAGCAGATGGCAAGGCGTTTCCGCCAGCCTCCGGAAAGATGCTTCACTGCAATCGAAGGATCCGGGAAATCCGCCCTTGAAAGCAAGGCCTGTACTCTGTTGTAACGCTCGATCTCATCTAAATTCAGGGATTCAAGGGCAGCTTCAAGGTTTTCCTCAATGGAGACCTCCTCCTGAAACACATCTGCCTGGGCAAGATAGGATGTTCTGATATTTTTACGAGTAATCACCTTGCCGTCATCAGGCTCCACACGACCACACAGTATTTTCAGCAAGGTGGATTTTCCACTTCCATTAGGGCCGATAAGACCAATGCGGTCACCCCGGTGTATCACGAGATCAATCTGTTCAAAAAGACGCTGGGCACCAAAGGATTTCCCAACGGCCTGGCAGGTTAAAAGATGAGACATAAGATTCTACACAAAATATATAAAGTGATGAAAAAATGGGAAGATGAACTGCATCAGAGACCATTTTTTATTGAATTTTCAGCGCTGCACGAGTATAACAACTGACTATTGAATATAAAGCTGATCAAGGGTGATCCGCAAGGTAGCATACCCTCTCCCAAGCCCCCTGTACATACTAAAATACCAATCAAATCGCAATGAGTGACCACTTACATATTATCCTTATCGGTGACGAAGGAAAAGCCCGGAATCTTCTTTTTTCAAAACGAAAATTGAAATTCACATTCTTCATCATCGTTTCTCTTTTTCTCACCCTGAGTTTCCTCAGCTATAAATCTTATCATTTTTTTCATAGCAATAGAATGCTGGACAGTCAGGTTGCAGAGCTGAACCGGGAACTCAAGGAGATATACCAGCTCAAAGATGTCCTCGCAGATCAAGTGCAAAATCTTCAGGAGGAAAATAGTGCCCAGACAGCTGCGTTTCAGCAGGAAAAAGCCACTCTCCTGAACACTGCAGTGTCCGAGCTTGAAGAACGCAGTGAGATGATTGAGCGAATCATGGCCAATATCGGTATTGAGGCAAAAGATCTCCCGGCTGGTAACAACAACTCCGGCGGGCCCTTCATTTCCCCAAAAGACACCATCGGCAAGGAACTTCTTTATCGCTCCGACCGCTACATGGACACAATCAATTCCCTGCCACTGGGACGACCCGTCCCCGGACTAGTCACCTCAAAATACGGCCACCGCACTGACCCTGTTAACGGCAGAAAGGGGTTCCATTCAGGAGTTGACATGCGGGGGGCCTATGGGCAGAAAATTCTGGCCACCGCTGATGGAACAGTAAAAAAAGCGTTCAGAAACGGTAGCTATGGAAAATATGTTGAGATCAATCATGGTAATGGTTACAGCACCAAATTTGCCCATATGAAAAAAATTCTGGTAAAGCGTGGGGACAGAGTAAAACGTGGCCAGGCAATCGGTATTGTCGGATCCAGCGGCCGATCCACTGGCCCCCACCTTCATTACGAAGTATGTTTTAACAATAAACCACTTAATCCCAGCAAATTTCTCCGGGTTGACAAGCTCATCCGTGCAATTGTTATTCCCAGACTGAGCCCGGAAACAAATCGTGAAAAAATCAGGCACCAGTTACTTGCCGCAAACAAAACGACACCGGCAAACGCTGCTGCGGAGAAATAATATGGCCATGTTCAGCAAAAAAGACAGCTTTGAGGAAGAGTGCGAAAAAGCCGAAAAAGAGGTTATCTCTTCAATCATTGATTCCAGAATGACCATGAAAGGAGAACTCATTTTTGAAGGAAAAGCCAGGATCGACGGAGCGGTTGAAGGAAACATCAAAGGTGAGCACCTTATCCTCAGCGAAGGAGGAACAATTCAGGGAGACATCCAGGTGTCCACCTTTGTCTGCCATGGCACCCTTGAAGGAAACATCAAGGCTCGCATGGTCACCGCACGCAAATCCTGTCAAATCCGTGGCCTCATAGACAGTAACAGCCTAAGCGTCGAACCGGGCGCACAACTCAGCGGTGAGATAAAAGTTGCCAGTAGTGAGCTGCATCTGGTAGAAGAGACGAACAGCAATGAGCAAACAGCCGTCAGCTGAACGCAGCCCCATCCACGACTATTCCATGCAACCAAACGACCTTCCATCCCCCGCTAATCGTATTTTATGCCCGGAGTGTGGCAACGACGAAGAATTCTACGAAGTTGCTGAAAATGCCATTATCACTACACTTTACACCCAAAACGATGATGGTAGTTTTACTCCTCGCGAGGACAGCTCCCAAATTCTCGGCGAAATTAAACTGATCTGCGGTCAATGCCAGAAAGACCTGTCCAGGTTCCATCAACGCTTCTCGGAAATGCTCTTTTGAACTCCACTTCCCGCCGTATCATCACCAGCAATCAGGATCTCCAGGGCCAGCAACACAAAATCGGATCAGGTGACATCATTGCCTGTCGCTTGCGAATGAAATATGAAGAGGAGCACATCCTCCTTGATTTTGTGGAACGTGGAGTGCACCTTATCCCGTCAGCCACATCACAATTCGCCTCCCGCTCCAAAACTTTTCAGGCAAGAATACTTGCCTCTTTTATGATTCCAGATACCGTGGTTATTTATGATATCCACGGACTGCTTGAAACTGTATCCCTCTACGGACACCATGGCATTGGAAAAGTTGTGTTAAAGCATGACAGGAAAAATGCGGGACTTGGTATTCATCTGTTTCAAGATATTGAAGATGTGTACACTCAGGCAGCAAACGGTGTCCTGCCATACCCCTTTGTCCTGCAACCTTTTATAAACAACAGCCGTGATATCCGGATTATCATCCTTGGTGATTACACTGAGGCCTATGAACGTCACAATCCAGATAATTTCCGCAACAACCTTCACTGCGGTGGCAACGCAGAGCCATTTATCCTGAACGAGGAGCAGCACAAATTCTGCCAGGAGATCATGGAAAGGGCCAGGTTTCCCTATGGGCACCTGGATCTTATGATCACCGAAAGCAACAAAACATATCTGGCTGAAATTAATTTGAGAGGTGGAATCAAAGGTGCTGCCATCGATCCCGGCAGTTATCAGAAAAAGGTTCTGGCAGTTGAAGAAAAACTGCTCCGTGCCATGCTTTAATTCAGCAAAGAGATTCTCACACCCCTTCCCCGCTTTCCATGACACCATAAAAAAAAAGGCGTTACCCTCGATGAGGGTAACGCCTTTTGCTACGTCATAAAACCGTATTCAGTTATGAATTAATTATACACAACCGGTAGGTTTAGGAAGACCAGCCATCTTACAAGCACCTTTACCTGGTCCTGACGGAAACAACTCATAAATTCTCTTAAGAGGGAAACCAGTGGTCTTGGAAAGAATACGTACCATGGGAGCAATACCATTCTTTCTATAGTACTCACGAAGAGCGTCAATTACTTTGTGATGCTCATCGGTAAGCTCATCAATACCCTCAACACCTTTAACGTAATCAATCCAATCATCATTCATGTCATCCATACCGTTAAGCAGGAATCCATCTTCATCACAGTTGTAGGTATTTCCGTTGTGTTCTATTGTAGGCATTTTATTCCTCCGTAAAAATATTGTTTAGTGGCTTTCACCGTTTCTGATTCTCTTTCTAAAGCAGTGACAGCCTAATTACTACAGACACAAAATTTTGTCAAGTGAATGAACAATCATTTTGCGTGGGCCAAGTCATCTCATATGTCACGATAAAACTGTACTTATTTGCTCCATCCCTCCACAGACACAAGCAAAACAATTACATTTAAACAGTGAATCAGTTAGATAGTTTTCGCTCCTTTTCTCCTTAGCCTGCCGTCCTCAAAACTGCCCCGGATGCACGATTATGTTTTTTTTGTCTTAATGCAGTTGTCCCAGGTGAGAACACTGTTTTTTCTTGCACTGCACTCCTAGAAAAGGTAGATTTTCTTAACTTAAAATTCAGCATCTATTGTGAATACAAGTCTTAATGGGTTCATAAAACCTTTTTACCTGCTTTGTTGATGCAAATTTTCAATCATTACAACGTACTCTGTACGCTAAAATAAATAAAAATCATGCATCTCGCGCCCACAGAAAATACTCTTGGGGCCATCTGAAGTTTTTTACTTATCCATCTATCAATTAACCTTTTTTAGGAGATTGTCAATTTTCGTTTCTCCAGATTCAAATAACCGAAACGACCATTATATCAATTACTAAACAATCCCCGTAAACGCAAACACCACAGAGAACCCAATATGCTGCAAATTTTTCGTGATAAATCCCAGTCCACTTTTATTCAAGCCATAGTCCTAGTTATTGCCCTTGTTTTCATCTTCTGGGGAGTTGGTGCCAATATGATGGACAGCCGGGAAGCAGCCATTGTTGTAAATGATGAGGAAATCAGTTATCAGGAGTATCAGCGCCTCTATGACCAGCTGCTTTCCAGTTACCGCCAGCAGCTAGGCGGTGCAATTCCGGATGAGCTACTCAAAAGTATGGGCCTCTCGGAACAGGTGAAAAGCCAGCTCATCCAACAGACGCTTCTGCGGCAGGGCACTATGGACATGGGGCTCCTGGTATCAGCACCTGAGGTACAACAGCATATTCAGGACATGGTACAATTCCAGGAGAACAATGCTTTTAATATGGAGAAGTACAAAGCAATTCTGGCATCCAATCGCCTGACACCCCACAAATTCGAAATTTCTCAACGCACTGATATGCTGGCCAACAAAGGTGTCAAGGCCATTGGTAACTTTGTAACAGTAGTCACAGATGCAGAAATCAATGACCTTTACAAGCAGATAAAAGAAACTGTCACACTGGACTTTACAAAAATATCACCTTTGGATTTCATTGGCAAGGTAACCATTAACAATGACGACCTCGTTAGCTGGTTTGAGAGAAACAAAGACAACTACAAATCTGAACCTAAAATAAAACTAAAGTTCCTCTCTTTTCAGTATAACACATCATCTGGAGCCACAGACGACAGCACCGCAGAACGTGGTTCTGTTTTTCAGAAAGCAAACTCAGCTTATGAGGGAATCATTGCGGCCGGAAGTCTTCAAGAATACGCAAAGCTTCAACCCGATGCAGTTATACTGGAGACTGAATTCTTCTCCCGTTCTACACCTCCTGAAAATCTTGACAAGACAACATCTGTTCTTGACATCGCATTTACGTTAAAGGTGGGTGAGCTCAGTTCACTGATTGAATCCCCTGAAGGCTACTCAATACTTTTTGCGGAGGCAATCCAAGCTCCTGAGATACCATCACTTGATGAAGTCAAAAAACAGGCAACAGAAGACTACAGAGTGGCCCGATCAATAATCATGGCAGATGAAAAAAGCAGGGAAATCCTGAAATCTCTTCAGGATGGCGCCAGGCTTGTTGAAGTTGTAAAAAAAGAAGGCTTCACAGCAGAGGAAGTAACTCTTTCCCGTGGATCCCAGGACAAAGAAACGAAAAAATTTCCACCCAGCCTAATGAGAGACATATTTTCTCTAAATAGCGCTAACCCGCTTCCGGATGAACCAGCCAAAGTCGGTGTAGACTTCTATCTGTACCAGTTTGTCGCGAGAACCCTTCCAGATCCCACAACAATGTCGTCTGAAGAAAGAGAACAGTTCAAAGCGCAGATATTTGACGCCAAACGGGAGCGTATCCTAATCGCCTGGATTCGAAACCAGGAAAAGGCTGCAGAGATTTATACAAACAAAAACATTCAATAGGTGCCTCCCTACGAAATCAAACTATAAATTCATGGTAAGCGCTCCATGAACAGCCTGCTGCACGCGCTTAATCCCCCAGATATACAGGGGGTATTTTATCCGGTGCCTCAATCACGCACAGCAGGGCGCCCCTGAAACGCTTACATCCAAGATGTTATAAAGTCAAGGGTGTGGTTAATGGGGCGCATACAATTCATGCGCATTCAATGATGATGCAGCCTGTTTTTTTTAACGCGTTGCTTATTGGTACATTGCAACATTATTCCAGACTCGATTTTCTGTTTTTCAATAAGATTCTTCTGATCCCCTCATGGGAGAACCTCAAGCCATGCTGATCCTTCATCTTTTTTGCAATGTCCCGATAGGACCAGCGATCTTCCTTGAGACCAACCATCTCAGCAATGATTGTCTGCTGCTTGTTATTCAGACACAGCCTGCCATCACCTGAGACTTGGAAACCATATGGCACGGGCCCGCCAAGATACTTCCCTTCCCTTTTACGCCGTGCCTTTCCTGCCTTAATTGCCGCTGAGTGCCCATTGTTATCTGCACCTGCGGATAAGGCTTCACAAAGTAGACGAACAAGGGGCGCAACACCCTGCGATACTGTTAATTTGCGCTCTGTCTCAAGGACCAGGTCGCCGTCCATATCTACACAGAACAGTGATACTTGTTTTTCTCTGAGTTTATTCAGTAATGCAAGCCCCTTCCTTGGACTCCCTAGAACCCACATAGTCTTCATAACTATGATAACATCACCGCTGACGACATTCTCAAGCAGTCGTTTCCCCTCTTTTCGATCCATGAAGGCAGTACCTGCTGAAAAGGACTGCTCCACAAGAAGTTCATCACAGACCTTGCCAAGATTGCCTGCATATTCTTCAATTACCTTTTGCTGCTTTGCCAGAGAAACCAAACTGTCACGAGCCGTATCCAGAAAAACATACCCTATTGTGGTCATAGCAAAATCCTCAAAAAGTATATAACAACCTTGATAGACGTCTAAAAAGTTCAAAAACAGGATGGACTTGTATGAAACTCCATCTCCAAGTCACAAAAATTTCAAACTTTTCAGCAACTAAAATGAGTTTAAAACGTTTAGAAATTTACAGTAACGAAGGAGATGAAGAGTTTTTTTACGACGCCATCAATCTTAACATCGACAAATCCGTCAACTTATCCAATCAAACATGACACCATGACAACCATACTACGTTCAAAGTAGTCACCTTGACAAGTATTCTTTTGTTATATGACATTTTTTCCCGAAACGAGATGAAAGCAGGATCTTCTTTTTTTTCTTCTTGATACATGATATAATAAATAGTTTATTTCATCCTGTGACAACAGGTTCAATGGTTTATCTCTTTCGGGGGTTAGGCTTTAAATTGCAGCACCTATAATTAATTAACATGCCAGACCCTAGCAGCGAATTACTCCAGCATTACAACAAACTTTCTTCATTTGAGCAGACTCTTCTCCAATTTCAATCAATTGTTTACGAACCTGCTCATACCACCTTGATCGTCAACTGCCTGCGTAAGCTTGACATTCGCAGCCCCAGAGGCAATCGGCCAACAGCAGCCAACCTAAATCATTATTTCGCTAAATTCCAGGAGGTTGGCCTGCTCACAGATGAGCGACAATGCCCTCCTGCTCTGGTGGAAAAACTCAGTCGGATTGCAGTTGAAGAAGGCACATTTCCTACCTATGCCAAGGTTATCCGCAAAGAGGCACCCGTTTCCTACTATTACGGCAAATGGACTACCCGGTGCTGGCGCGCCATGCGCGAAATCCGCATCGGTATTTACACCCAGAATTTCGACATCATCGACGATGCCCTCGAATTTATCTCTGGCCAGTGTCGCGATATTCTCTCTCCGTTGCCACCCACTGTCCAAATCACAACCAATCCCTTTGATCCCGTCTGGTTCAGGAGCCTCGCCCCTTCATTTCAGTTTTTCCTGCTCGACACTATTCTTCGCTACGAACTTGCAACCCTGAACTCCTATCCAGAGATACTTACCTACCTGCAGGAAGAGACAGGCATAGAAGACTTAAGTTCTGATGAAAAACTACCCTTTCAGCGAATCCTGTTCAGTCAATACCTTTTCAGAGGCCGCCTTGCGGATGCAAAACAACTGGTGGAGCAGAACAGTGAAAGTTTTATTGGAACAGGTGCTGCAGGTACCCTGGCCTTCCTCTCCGGAAATGCCGAACTCAGCACCAAACTCTTCAATAACGACCTTGACTTCCTTCGAGATTTGACTGGAAGTGAAAAGGCCGCATTTTTTGGTCCGAATGGACTTTTCCATGCCCTTGCATGCCTTCAACTTGATCAGTCAGATCAGGAACAGAACGTTGCCAACCAGATAGCCATAGCGTTGTCACTCTTTACTGAGAGTACTGAAGAGACAGCATACCAGGTACTTGCAACATTCCTGCAAGTCCGAAACAACACCGCCCTCCCCGGAGAAGAGTTCAGCTTTCACAAAGATGAGGATGCTCACAGTCTAACTATCCTATTCACTGCCCTCTCCCAGTACTGGCTCAACTCGAGTCTGCAGCCCGAAGTACGACGTCGCGTTGAAGAATTACTGCAGCAGGCTCTGGATAATGACTTTGATTTTTTCACGTTAAACCTTGCTGCCATCCTTGGTGGATCTGGACATGACAAGGAAAAAAATGAAGATCTGGTCAGTCGACTTTCTGCTGCAACAGGCCTCAGCCCGTTAATTAACATTCTACAATCAGAAGAGCCTTGGAAACGAAACCTCCAGGCCCTCATCCAAGTCACCGCTTCCCCGCAGGAACCTGGTAATTCCCAGCACGAGCGGCTTATCTGGATGATTGATTTCTCCAACGGGAAGATGCAGATCAATCCCAAAGAACAGAAGCGTACTTCCACTGGAAACTGGAGTAAGGGACGCCCGATATCACTTTCCCGCCTCTACTCTGGGAAGTTACCCTATCTAACGGTTCAGGATCGGAAAATTGCGGCCTGTATCCAGAAGCAGATTAACCCTGAGACTCACGGAATCAGCTACCACTTTGAGATGGATAAATCGCTGTTGGCAATGATTAACCACCCCTTGCTCTTCTTTGCCAAATCACCAGGAACTCCAGTTGAATTTGTCAGCGGCGAACCGGAGCTCCTTGTAGAAGAGCGCGGTTCGCAGCTCCATATCTGTTTTGCCCAGGAAGTGACAGACGATAACATTACCCTCTTCCAGGAAACGCCAACTCGCTACAAAATCATTGAAATAAATGATAACCACCGCAGAATTGCCCAGATAACAGGAAAAAACGGCCTCATTGTGCCCATTGATGCCAGTGAGCAGGTCTTGACTGCCATCGGCAATATTTCTTCTTTTATGACCGTCCATTCGGCCATTGCAGCTGAAATACAACCAGGTGCTGTAACCAACATTGAGCAGGTTGAAGCAGACCCCACCATTTACATGCATCTGCTTCCCTATGGAACGGGATTCAGACTCGAGATGTTTGTAAAACCGTTTGTAAATGGAGGACATTATCTCAAACCAGGACAGGGCGTCGAAAATATAATTGCAGAGGTAAAGGGAAAAAGACTGCAGACCAAACGGGACCTTGGCCTTGAAGAACAGATGGCCCGCGAGGTTGAGGAATCCTGTCCCATTCTCGACCTAGCCATTGACCTGGAGCAGGAAAATGACAGAGAATGGCACCTTCAGAACCCTGATGACTGCCTTCAGGCCCTGCAGGAGCTCCAGGCAATCCAAGATCAGGTAGTCATTGAATGGCCTGAAGGTGAAAAACTCAACATCACCCACCAGGCATCTCTGAAAAATCTCAACCTCAAAGTGAGGACCAATCAGCAGAACTGGTTTTCCCTTTCCGGCGAGCTGAAACTTGATCAGGATACGGTCATCGACCTCAGGGAACTTCTAGCCAAGGTCAAAACTGCACACGGCCATTTCATTCAGATAAAAGAAGGCCAGTTCCTTGCATTGACACAGGAATTCAAGAAAAAACTCGAAGAAATCAATCTCTACTCAGAGGGCATGAGCGACGACCAGAATGGAGATCTCCTCATCCATCACCTGGCAGCCATTCCCCTTGAAAAACTCGTTAATCAAGCAAAGGCAGAGGTTGATGATGGCTGGCGTGACCAGATCAAGCGTATCCATGAAAGCCAGTCCTTCACGCCGCAGCTGCCATCAACGTTCCGGGCTGAACTACGCGACTACCAGGTTGAAGGTTACAACTGGCTTTCTCGCCTGGCTCACTGGGGAGTAGGCGGCTGCCTTGCCGATGACATGGGACTTGGAAAAACCGTTCAGGCACTCGCGGCGATTTTATCCCTGGCCACAGACGGTCCCTCTCTTGTGGTAGCTCCCACATCAGTCTCAAACAACTGGCAATCAGAGGCAAACCGGTTTACCCCCACCCTGAATATTAAAACACTCGCCGGCAAAGACAGGGAGAATACCATAGCAGAACTTGGTAAATTTGACTTGCTAATTACTACCTACACGCTACTGCAGCAGGAAAATGATCTTCTCTCTGCCGTGAAATGGCAAACCATAATACTCGACGAAGCTCAGGCCATAAAAAATGCCGCCACCAAACGCTCCAAGGCAGCGATGGCCCTGCAGGCCCGTTTCAAGCTGATAACAACAGGCACCCCGGTTGAAAACCATCTTGGTGAACTATGGAACCTTTTTCACTTTATTGTGCCGGGACTCCTTGGTAACCTCAACCGCTTCAACGAACGATTTGCCGTCCCCATTGAACGTTACCATAATCGTGATGCCAGGCTGAAATTAAAGAAACTGATCCGACCCTTTATCCTGCGTCGCATCAAGTCCCAGGTACTCGAAGAACTGCCGCCACGGACAGAGATAACCCTGGACGTTGAGATGAGTGAAGAGGAGAAGCATTTTTACGAGGCACTTCGGCAGAACGCCCTTGAAGTCCTGGAAAACAATAGGGAGAAAAAGGCCCGACATCTCCAGATCCTCACCGAAATCATGAAACTCCGCCAGGCTTGTTGCAACCCACGTCTTATCAATGCGGACACCAACATCGGCAGCGCAAAGCTTAAAGTATTTTCCTCAGTGATTGAAGAACTGCTCAATGGCGGACATAAAGCCCTGATATTCAGCCAGTTTATTGGCCACCTTGCCATCCTCAGGGAACACTTAGACTCCCAGGGGATCAACTATCGCTACCTCGACGGATCAACCAGCACTGCACGTCGTAAAAATGAGGTTGATCGCTTCCAGGCCGGCGAAGGCGAACTCTTCCTTATCAGCCTCAAAGCTGGTGGCCTTGGCCTCAATCTCACCGCAGCAGACTATGTAATTCACATGGATCCGTGGTGGAACCCCGCAGTTGAAGACCAGGCATCAGACCGGGCTCATAGAATCGGTCAGACACGGCCAGTAACGATTTACAGGCTGGTATGCAAAAATACCATTGAGGAGAAAATCGTGAAACTGCATCAGGAAAAACGTGACCTTGCCGGAAGCCTACTGGAGGGGTCGGATATGAGCGCCAAGATGAGCAGCGAGGATCTGCTGGATCTTATTCGAGGTCTGTAGCAACAAACAAAAACAGTTCAGAAACTGCCTGGCAGGTGCTGAACCGTTTTATGTGATTTTGCAGGAATTCTGGAATCCGTAAGCGTCCGATGGTGGGCCTTATCAAGTAGACGCCCCACAGGAAAACTGGTGAATCCCCTGCCGTTTTTTATTATTTGTGGACGACAAATTGATCCGCCGAACAGTATCGCCGAATCTGTTACGGATGCATATTTGAGTAATACTCTACTATTTCATGGACCAGATCAGGGATAGTATGACTTCCAGGCTGAATATCTACCTCTAGCCCGTTATCAGTCACGGTCTTTGCCGTAATTGGTCCAATTGTAGCAATTGTTACTTCGTGCATCAATCGCTTCAGTTCCGAATCGCTACCAGCATCCACCATAGAGAGGAAATTTCTCACAGTGGAGGAACTGGTGAAAGTAACCATATCGACCTTTCCAGACTCAAGCTCTTCACGGAGTTGTTCCCGTTTTCCCTCAGGGGACACATTTTTATAGACAGGCGCTACGGTAACCTGAGCACCGGCACCTCTCAGCGTTTCTGGAAGAATCTCACGCGCCTTTTCGGCTCGTGGAATAAGAACATTACGCCCCTCCACTCCTTGGTCAAGCAGCGTCTCAGCCAACCCCTCACCAGTAAACACAGCAGGGAGCAGATCTGCTCGGACTCCATACTCAAGAAGAAGATCGGCAGTGGCCTTGCCAACAGCGGCAATCCCTGGTCCCTTCATACTCCTAGCATCCATCCCCTTGGTGTAGAGGCGTTCGAAGAAGTATTTCACTCCATTTAAAGACGTAAAAAGTATCCAATGATATTCTTCAAGGCGCTCAAGCTCTTCATCAAGAACCTCATAGGACTCAACTGGCTCAATCTTTATTGTGGAAAATTCCAAGCAGTTACCACCATTTTCCTCCAGTCCCGCCATGAGATCCGAGGCCTGTTCTCTGGTTCTGGTCACCACAATCCGTTTGCCAAAAAGAGGCCGTTTTTCAAACCAGTTAATTGCATCCCGGAGTTTTACAACTTCACCGACAATGATCAGGGCCGGCGGCTTAATTCCGGATTCACGTACAATGTCAGTGATGGTTTCAAGGGTTCCCACAACTGAGCGCTGTTCAGGGGTTGATGCCCAGCGGACTACAGCAACCGGGGTCTTGGGGTCACGCCCGTGGGCTACCAAATTTTTCACTATAATGGGGAGATTTTTGATCCCCATATAAACAACCAGGGTACCGGCACCAGTAGCAATCTTTGCCCAGTCAATATTGGAATCCGGTTTTGTGGGATCCTCATGACCGGTGAGAAAAGCAACAGAGGCAGTATATTCTCGATGGGTAATGGGAATACCGGCATACGTTGCAGCTGCAGTCGCTGAAGTGACACCGGGAACCACCTCAAAATCTACCCCGGACTTTGAGAGTACCTCAACCTCTTCTCCACCGCGGCCGAATATAAAAGGATCCCCCCCCTTTAAACGAACAACGTTTTTCCCGGTCTTCGCCCAGTCAACCAGCATCTGATTAATCTCTTCCTGGGTATGGGTATGCTTCACTCCACCTTTTTTCCCGGCATAGATCAGCTCAGCATCTTGAGGTACATGCTTCAGTAGTTTAGGGCTAGCAAGATAGTCATACACCACTACCTCTGCACGCTCGAGAAGAAACTTCCCTCTGACAGTGATAAGACCCGGGTCACCCGGCCCTGCACCTACCAGGTAAACTTTACCATTTCTTTTTTTACTCATAATATTCTCAACAGAGACAACAAATGTCTCTTTTATATAAAATTACAATCCATCTAATCAGCTTATTCCTGAGAGAGCATAATACTCATAAGAGAAGTATCGCACTTTAAGTGCTCACCTAAACTCTGCCTTTTCTAGCAGCTTTCGATCAATTCATCAAGTAGTGATGCTGCCAGGAGAGGGATCATCAACTCATGATGCCCGATTATATTGTAGCCACGACCACCTGTTGCAGTGGGCCTGTTCACCACATTGGTGAGGGTTCGATAGTGTTTCATAAAATCAAAGTTGGCGGTAGTAAAATCATCCACTCGATGCCCCAGATTCCTCACCAGAGTCAGCGCTTTCAAAAAGACCTCAGGCAGTAATACAGCAGAACCCACATTAAGATAAGCCCCTCCCTGCAAACCTGAAACTTCCGAACAGAATAGACGGAAATCATGATGCGATGTTTTTCCTATATCAGCACCGGATGCAGATGGATGAATATGGATAATATCAGTACCCATGGCCACGTGTACTGTCGCAGGAATCCCAAGTCTTGCGGCAGTTGCAAGCAGGCTCTGGTCGTTATGCGGGAAATCACGGGTAAGCAGATATTCTCCGACTGCCTGCCCCATCCCCATCTCCTCCCTGGCACCAAGAGAAATCGCACCGTTGAGCACCTCTCCGGTTTCTTTAGCAGCACCAAAGGCACCATCACCCAGGACATCACCGACCTCCTCTGAAGTTGAGCCGGACATAGCAATTTCAGCATCGTGAATAATGCAGGCACCGTTCATGGCAAGCCCGGTGATAATGGAACGTTCCATGAGGTCAATGAGTATGGGATTCAATCCCACTTTAATGACATGAGCACCCATCCCCACAATTATGGGTCTGCCAGCACGGTGAGCCTTGGCAAGACGGTGTATCAGTTCCGGAAAATCAAGACCAAGAAGCTGATCAGGTAGTGATTTAACAAAACTCCTCAGTGTTGATCCCTCTTTAAGAGGTGTTGCAAAATTATCAACATTCACCTTGGAATAACGATCATGGAGAGAATAGGTTTTAAGACCATCAAACTGCAGGGGTTTATTCTTCACCAAAGATCTCCCTTTCAACGAGTTCACAGAGCAGATGTTCTATCCAGATGTGCACCTCCTGAATATGCTGGGTTTTTACAGTTGGAACATTTAAAGTAATATCAGCGATACGCCCAAGATCGCCGCCATCTCCTTCCAGTCCCCCTGTAAGTACCGCAGTTCGCATCCCTATTTCTTTTGCAACCTCAATCCCCTTAATAACATTGACGGAACCACCGGATGTCGATATTCCCAGTGCAAGATCCTCTTCCCGACCAAGTGCCTGCACCTGTTTGGAAAATATTTCATCAAAAGAGAAGTCATTACCCACGGAAGTGATAATTGAGGCATCAGTGGTCAGAGCAATGGCTGCCAGCGGCCTTCGGTTAATCAGAAACCGGTTCACGAATTCTGCAGCCATATGCTGGGCGTCAGCAGCACTGCCACCGTTACCGAATATCAAGATCTTCCCACCCTGACGCAGAGTCATAACCATCAGACAGGCCAGCTCAACGAGCCCTTTACGAGACTCCTTCACAAAAGCCTCTTTGGCGATCACTGAATTAATCAGTGCTTCAGAAACAATCTGTTCCATAAAATTAGTTCCATAAAATCAGTAAAAGGTGAAAACTGCACATTATCCACCTCAATATGTAGAATATCCTGACCAAAAAAGCAAAAAAAATGGGCATCCCGCTAGATAGTGCGGTAATGCCCACATGGAAAAAGATTGTCAAAATGACACCTTATCCAAACATTAGAAATCAGTCCAGTTCTGCAAGAATTGCTGCTGTTACATCCTTGATTGGCATGGAACCATCGACAGAAATCACCTTGCTGTCTGTATTTTTAAAATAATTTACAGCGGCCATGGTACCGGTCTTGGTGTCATAATAGATGTCATGACGCTTATTGATAGCATCCTCGTCCTGATCGTCGGCACGGGCACTAAGTTCCCCACCACATACGCGACACACCAGTTTGCCATCTTTTTCCACAGGCTTAATGGCATCAAAGGCAATGTGATTTGGATGGTTGTTATCATTGGCACAGAGACGGCGCCCCATAATACGCTCCTTTGCAATCTCACGATCAAGGAGAATTTCCATCACATAGTCAATCTTCATTCCAGCCTCTTTCAGTGCGCTGTCCAAGGCCTCTGCCTGAGCAAGAGAACGAGGAAAACCATCAAGCAACCAACCTTTTTCCTTGGATTTAGCTAAAGTCTCAAGAACCATAGGTATGGTGATTTCATCGGGTACCAAATCGCCAGCCTCGATAAACGCCTTAGCCTTCATCCCAAGCTCCGTTCCACCTTTGATATGCTCACGAAAGATAGCTCCGGACTCAATGTGATTCATACCATACTTATCTTTTACAATAGCACCCTGAGTTCCTTTACCACTACCATTTGGTCCAAATGCAAGAATGTTTACAGCCATGTCGGTCTCCTTTTGGCAAAATATATATATATTCAGTACAGGCCTGAAAAAAACAGAACAACCCGCACCAATTCGAACGCAGATGTGAATGAATACTCACTCAAGAAATTAAAATGAGGAATATAATCCAAAAACGAAATTGTATCTACTAAAATATCCGTACTTAACTTTTTGACTTTCAGTAGGAAAAAGAGTATTTTCCTGCAGCAGAAAGAGGTTTTCCAATATCATCTGATTAAATTTGATGGCGTCGTAAAAACTCTTTACCTGCTTCGTTGCTGTGTTTTTTGTTTAATTGCGACGTACCCGAGTACGCCGAAATAAAAAAAACGTGCTTCGCAGCTGAAGTTTTTTGCTTAGTCATCGGTTATTTTAGCTTTTTACAAGCTTGTCAAATTTTACTACTAAATATTATGAAACAAATTCAAGTCGGTCTCATCGGTTTCGGAACTGTCGGCAGTGGCCTAGCACAGACATTACTGGAGCAGAAAGAGCGCCTCCAGAAAAAGACAGGGGCTGAAATAATTCTTACCCAAGTTGCTGACACCAGTGGAAGACCCCTGCCCGAACAATTTTCAGAAGTCATACTCACCCGCAAAGCCACAGACATCTTCACCAATCCTGATATTGATATCGTGGTGGAGCTCATCGGTGGAATGGAACCAGCTAGAACCTTTTTACTTGAGGCAATCAAACATGGCAAGCATGTGGTCACGGCCAACAAAGCCTTGCTTTCAGTACACGGCAAGGAAATATTCGAGGCCGCTGTTGCACACAACGTTGAGGTCGGGTTTGAGGCAAGTGTTGGTGGTGGCATACCTGTTATAAAATCTCTCAAAGAAGGGCTGGTTGCCAACCGCATTGAGTCTATCATTGGTATTATGAACGGCACCGCCAATTATATCCTCACCAAAATGACCGATGAGCAGCTTGCCTTTGATGACGTCTTAAAGGATGCTCAGGAAAAGGGTTTTGCAGAGGCTGACCCCACCTACGATGTAGAAGGCATCGACACTGCGCACAAACTTGCAATCCTGATGACTATTGCCTACGGCAAACATGTCCATCTCGACGATGTGAGCACAGAGGGAATCTCCAGTATCAAGCCCATCGACATAGAGTTTGCCAAAGAATTCGGCTGCCGCATCAAACTCCTCGCCATCAGCCATCAGCATGAAGATAATGTTGAGGCGAGAGTCCACCCCACAATGGTACCAAACTCACATATGCTTGCCAATATCAATGGGGCCTACAACGCCATTCAGTTCAAAGGTGACACCGTTGGTAACGTGCTGCTCTACGGGCCGGGTGCCGGAATGATGCCAACCGGCAGCGCAGTTGCTGCAGATGTTGTCGATATCGGCCGCAATATCCTCTGCAACTCGGTAAATCGGGTTCCAGCACTATCTTATCTTCCGGAAAATATCGGTCTTCCGAGCATCACTCCAATGTCAGATCTGAGTGGCCCCTATTATTTCAGAATCACAGCACTTGACAAACCCGGGGTACTCTCCACCATTTCCGGAATATTCAGCAAACACAACATCTCCATCCAATCGGTATTCCAGAAAAGCCGCCACGAATTTGACCCTGTGGCCATCGTTATTCGCAGTCACATCGCCAGCGAAGAGGCAGTACAAAGGTGTATTGAAGAAATAGATTCCCTGGATGTCTGTCCAGAAAAAACAGTTAAAATTCGAATCCTCCTGGATGACGAGTAAACTCTCCCGTTGAGTCATTGATGAAATATCTCATTCTTGTGGGTGATGGCATGGGAGATCTGCCATTGTCCGAGCTTGACAAGCGCACCCCACTGGCAGCAGCATCCACGCCGACCCTCGACTGGCTCTGCCGCCGTGGAGATCTGTTCCTCACACGGACAGTTCCCACTGGCTATCCTCCGGGGTCCGATGTAGCCAACCTCTCCTTACTCGGCTATAGCCCGGATAAGTATTATACAGGTCGCGCACCCCTTGAAGCCGCCGCAATGGGTATAACATTGGCAGGAGACGAAACAGCCTTTCGCTGCAACCTTGTCACACTCGATAGAGAAGATAACAACACTGTGCATATGCTCGACTACTCTGCCGGCCATATCAGCACAGATGAATCACAACAGCTCCTTGAAAGCCTTGAAGCAGAATGCAGCAGTGACACATTCCATTTCAAGGCTGGAATAAGTTATCGTCATATACTGGTAGTCAAAGGGGCATACCCTGAGTTCAATACGGTGCCCCCCCATGACTACATCGAAAAAGATGTTAGTGCCCCCTGGAAGCGCTACATGTCTTCTCCTGAATGGAAAACGCTTCTAGACAATGCTCTTGTCATTCTTGAAAAGCACCCTGTTAATCAAAAACGGATTGCTGCTGGCCAGAACCCTGCAAATGGAATATGGCTCTGGGGTGAAGGAAAACTACCAACCATGCCCACACTTTCCAGTAGTTTCAACATCACCGGAAGCCTCATTTCCGCAGTAGACCTCTTAAAAGGACTCGGTGTCAATGCAGGGCTTGATATTCTGAACATACCGGGTGCAACCGGATACATTGACACTAATTACAAGGGGAAGGCGGATGCGGCCCTGAAATGTCTGGAGAGCCAGGATTTTGTTTTTGTTCACGTGGAAGGGCCAGATGAGGCCGGGCACCAGGGTTTACTTAATGACAAGCTTCAAGCCATTGAAGATTTTGATGCTAAGATTGTTTCCCCAATCGTACAGGGACTTCGAGATCGCGGAGAAGATTTCCGGTTAATCGCCACCATGGACCACTACACCCCCCTGTCTCTTCGTACCCATATTCCTGACCCAGTCCCTACCATACTCTACGACTCCAGAGAACTACAACCGGGAAGCGGACAGAATTTTTCTGAAGAAGCCGGTAATGCCACTGCTGAGGATGGTAAAGTTGCAATCAGCGGTGAAACGATGATGAAAAAACTCCTGCAGCAGACATAATAACAACAACCATGACCCATCGTACAACATACAGAGTTATTTATGGCGACACAGATGCAGCAGCAGTGGTTTACAATGCCAACTATCTGCGTTTTTTCGAAATAGGCCGCACCGAACTCATGCGGGAAAACGTCTGCAGTTACCGGGAAATTGAAGCCATGGGCCTCCTCCTGCCAGTAACTGAGTGTTTTGTCCGCTATAAAGCTTTTGCCTGCTACGACGATCTGCTCCAGATTGAAACAAAACTGGTCTGGCTGAAAAAGGTCAGCTGCAAATTCTCCTACCGCCTGCTCCGGAAGGATCCGGAGACCGGAAAGGAAAAACTGATAGCCAAAGGCTATACAGTTCACGCCGCCGTCAACCGACAAGGTAAGCTCAGCCCACTGCCAGCAGAGATTATTCCCCGCCTGAAAGCCCTGCTGGCATTAGATGAAGAATAAAGTTTCCATTCCCCTGCAACAACAACTTCATTTTTATCTTGACAGTCTTACTGAAACAGTCTATATTGTCACTCGCAACGCGGGGTGGAGCAGTCTGGTAGCTCGTCGGGCTCATAACCCGAAGGTCATAGGTTCAAATCCTTTCCCCGCTACCAAATATATCAAGCACTTAACTCACTTTGGGTTAAGTGCTTTTTTTGTGCTTGTGGTAAAATTGGTGTAAAATCTGTGCTACAATCCCACACTTAAAGATGACCTGGTCTTACAAAAAACGGATCCTTGTTCGAAAATACTTGACCAGACTGAAAGCAATCAAACTTCCAACACTTCCGCCAATGAACCATGGCAGTGCTGTAGCCATATATATGTCGGCACCCAGCAAATAGAACAACAGCACAGCTAAAATAGATATTGCAGGAAAATATGCAAACAAGGATTTTTCAGAAATCCTCAATTCTGCTTTATTAAGAAACAGAGGTGCCAGCGCAGCACCACCACCAAGAAAAACAACTCCGCAAACAATCATAAAGCCAAAACCATCAGAATGTTGAACCAGTGTAGCTAAATAGTCTCTCTGGGCAAAACCTATTGAGAACTGGGGACAGAAAAAAAGAGTGACTGCAGCACATACTGCTTGTAATCCTGCTAATTTGGCAATAATCCTCCACAGTACCGGGCCGACATCATCGCTGATATGTGCTTTAATTCTTTCCGTGAGGATTACTGGTGGATTGATAACATCTGAGTCGATGAATTCAAGAAAATCACTTTCCCATGTCTCAGATATTTTCTTTTTATTTTTCATATCAATTCCCTGGGATTAATAATTTTTCGCAACTTCTTCAATGCCCTGCTCACTAATTGTCGTGCGTTGGAAGGGCTGGTGTTCAGGCTGCTGGCAATTTCATCAAAGGAAAAATCTTTTCCATACCGAAGTTCGATTGCCAGGCGTTGCTTTTTATTCATCTTGATTTTTTCGGGCAGCAACTCGCCTTGCTCCTGTCGATCCTCCGCTTGAAAGATTGATACAGGTACAGTATCAATTGACACTGTATTACTGTCTTTCTTCTTTATTCTGAAGTAATCAACCAGACTGTTTCGCACGACCGCAAACAACCATGGCTCGAAAGGGAACTCACCTTTGAACCGTGTTCGTGAGTTATGAAGTCTTAAGAATGTATTTTGAAATATCTCATCAACATCGCTGCGATTGCCCACCCGTTTACATAAGTACCCGTAAACCATACCCTTATATTTACCATAGAGGTGATCGAATGCGTCGAGATCACCTTCTTGATAAAGAATCATGAGTTCACTCCCACTCATCAAATCGTATGATATTTCGTTTCTCTTCATAAGTTAATTCGTCAACAGACAGTTTTTGTGACAGAATAAGACCATTTGCTTTGATTTTTGAGAATAAGTAAAAAAAAAATAAAAACTGTCACAAATTATCCTGTGGCTTCGTATTCCTTAATAAGACCATATCGCAATGTTGCGAATGGTAAATCCTGGCCAGGAAAATTTTATCCATCATCTCATAATATAATACAATCAATATGAAGGAGACATTCATAGCATGAAAATTAAACAGCGCATACTGACAACCTTATCTGTTCTTATATTTTTTAGCATCGTTTATTCAAACACTGCTTTTGCTCATTGTGACACTATTGATGGACCGGTGGTCAATTCAGCGCGAACTGCTCTTGAAAATGGTGATATTACGCCTGTCCTGAAGTGGGTTAAACCGCAAAAAGAAGGTGAGATTAACAAACTTTTTCAAAAAACAGTGTCAATGCGGCAGAAAAGTCCAGAAATCAAAGAGTTTGCGGACACCTATTTTTTTGAAACACTCGTCCGGATTCACCGGGAAGGTGAAGGGGCACCTTATACAGGTCTGAAACCAGGGGGATCTGTTGATGCGGCGGTGGCTATGGCAGATAAGGCCCTTGAAGATGGTAATATTGATAAACTTGTCAGTGTATTAACCAATGCAATGGCCAACGGTATTCGTGAACGCTTCCAGCATACCAGGGATACCCAAAGTCGTGCAGACTCTTCTGTGAAGGAAGGGCGGGAATTTGTGGAATCATATGTTATGTTTACCCATTATGTTGAGGGACTCCATGGGTTGATTAAGGGTGGCGCAGCACACCATGGTGGTGATGCCGGGCACTGATGGATGAATTTTACGCGCTTGGTTTTCGCGTAACTCATTATTGATTTGGGTTACCAGAAGTGTAACTGCAACAATTTTCCTATAATACTACTCCTTGAGTAGTCCAATAAGAAAAAGATCCAACCTGTGAATAGACAGTTGGGGAAATATAAAAGGACGGGCCTGCTTCAGGGACTCGTCCTTTTATTATTTGCACTATTACGTCCGGCCTTCCTCGCAGCAGTGTATGGGGCCGCAGTTCGGCGGGTATGTGCAGACTCCGCGTACAGGCACGGTTGAGTCAGGGTTAAGTAAGTATCAGGCCTCAGCAAAGGGAAACTCAGGATCGCTGAGGAGTTTACTCATCCTCTGTTTGCTAAGGGTTTTCTGATGGTGAAAATCGACCAGTTCTGATATAATGTCTAAAGCCTCCTTCGGCCCCGCCTCCCGCTTAATCCGCCGCCCCACTTTGGGAAAAGGTCCGCCCTTGCCACCGACATATACCTCATAACCTTTTTTAGTGGCAACCAAACCGATATCAGTAGCCTTAGGTGACGAGCAACTGAGTGGACAAGCAGAAATGGCGATCTTAAATTTTGCCTTAGTTTTCTCCCTGCCGGCGAAGCGGGAGATTATCTTGTCACTCATAGCCTTAGTGTCGACCAATCCCAGAGGACAGTGATCTTTCCCAACACAGACGCGTGGTAAAGGGAACTTACCTGGCCCTTTAAAATCGGCACCAAGGGCGGCAAGTTCCTCCTTCACCGTTGCTACGGCACTCTCCGGCACATTGGTCAAGCGTAGATTTTGCATCAGGGAGCAATAGACCCCCAGCTCAAAACGACGAGCCAGCTCCCGGGCCTTGTCCATGATATCCAACGGCAATTTGCCTGCAGGTAGCAGCACTGTAATGCTTATCTGTTTTTCTTCCATTTGCGTACCCTCTTTGTCACGAAATAGGATTTTGTTGAAATAAGGCCCCTCCACCAACGGTTTCATTATGATTCAGTACATAACTAATATCATGGGTATTGGCAAGACAGGATTGTGTACGCAAACGAATCCGTTATTAACTGTACAAAAGGACTCAGCAGGAACCATCATTGATGACGTCATAAAAACTCTTCACCTGCTTCGTTGCTGCATTTTCGTTCAATTACGACGTACCATAACACACCGAAATGAAAAAATATGCGCCTCACATCTGAAACTTTTTACTTAGCCATCTCTCAATTGAACTTTTTTCGAGATTGTCATCTTTAAGATGAATGTCATATCTTCAGAAACTGACAAATGCCATAATTACAACTAACAACACCGATGAAGTAAATGGTGTTTTTCTTTGAACCTTCATAAGTTCAGGAAATCATTTTCAACAGCGACGTGCTAATCATCTCCGAATATTCTTCCAGACTTTCTTTAGGGATGTTTTCAGGACGAACCTGATCCATCACCGGCGCAAAAAGAAACCGAGATGCCATGGTGGCTGTCAACAAAGGACCCAGGACAGTTGAAGAGATAACAGTTCCTTTTTCAAAAGCCAGTGGCCGGCAAATCTCCCTTTCAAGAACAGCAATCATCTTTTGAGCCCAGGATGCCTTATGTTCTAATATTTCTGGATCATCATGGGGAAGCTCATTTATAGTCACCAGTAGATAATCCTTATAGGTGTCAAAAAAGGATATGGTGCCATGGATAAATCGTTCAAGTTTTATCTCCATCTGTCCTTCCTGCTCTAATTCTCTCAGGGCTATCTCAATATACTTCGCATAAAAAGTATCAAGAATTTCCTTGAGCAGACCTTTTTTTGACCCAAAAAAATAGTTAATCATTGCCAGGTTAACCTCTGCCTCAGCAGAAATCTCCCGCATACCTGTACCCGCATAACCGTGTTGCGCAAAAAGCCTTACTGCGACGTTGATAATGCGCCTTCTCGACTCAGGTCCATCCCGTTTAATATTGACTTTTTTATTCATGCCTGTATTGTTGATGTGGTTCACTAAACGTTTGTTTAAGATTGTTTGATATACAACCAGAATTTTCTTTTAATGTCAAAAAAATTGCCATGGCCCCGTTAAAACATTTTCATCTCACCCTCCTCTCCTGCCTGTTCAGCATAATTCTGTTAACCGGGACCAGCCATGGGCTGACCCTGGAAGAATGTGTAAACATGGCCCTCAATAACAATCCCGACCTCCAGAAACAAGCGCTGAACCAAAGAGCTGCCAGCAGCTATGTGGAAGAGCTACAATCTCAGAATTTTGGTAAAATCAGCGCTATTGCATCATATACCCACTACAATCTCCCCAGGACCCTGGTACCCATGACACCTGCGGCCATGTTTACAGACCCCACCGGAGTCGCAACCACTGAAGACCTCTCTTTTGCGGGTATAAGTTATGAGGTTCCGTTGTTCACAGGGTTTGCTCAGAGCAGCAGTATTGAGGTTGCAAACCTGCAGCACCAGATGTCAAAAGTTGCTTTTAAACTGAGCCGCGAACAACTGATTTACAATGTCAAAAGCCTGTATACAACTATCCTCTCTCTACAGTCCCAGGAGGAAGCCCAGGAGGCATATATAAAAGCTCTGAAGCAACTTTATGATGACATCATCCTGCAAATGCAGCTTGGCAAACGGGCCAGGGTCGATCAACTCAAAGCCGCAACCGACCTTGAACGAGCCAGGGCACAAAAGGCACATATCGTATCATCGCTGACCATTGTAAGGGCTACCCTGGCAAGTCTGCTCAATGTAGCAACTCTTTCAGACCTGGAAGAGATCCCTCTTGCCGTTGAACCCACCGGACCAAAGATGTCCTCATTTTCCCAACGGATCAAAGAGCTGCAGCGCTACCACTCTGCTGAGCTGGAAGTGTTAAAGAGTGAAAAGCTCATCAAACAAAGTGAGGCTGCCCTTTACCCACAGTTGACTTTCAACGCCTTTTACGGACAGAACTTTGGCCCTAACGACAACTCCAACCCTTCCTCGAACGACTGGCAGAACGAGGAAGTCTGGCAGGCAGGACTAACTCTGAAGTGGGATATCATAGACTTTGGGAAGAGAAGTTCTTCCAGGCAGCGAGCAGATATCACACGACAGCAAAGTCTTCGGGAGCGCCTGAAAACAGAACTTGACCTCAGGCGCGATTTCACCGAAGCCGTGACCAGAATCAACGCTTCCGTTACAGATTACAACAGCGCCAGAACAGAGCTTGCCCTGACCCGTGAGACAGAATCCATAGAACAGATACGCTTTGATAAGGGAGCAGCAGATCTCAATGATCTTCTCCAGGCCAAGGCTCGGAACCAACTTGCCCTGAGCCGATTTATCAATGCAGGATACACCTATAAAAATGCCGGTTTTTACCTAGACTACCTGCTCGAAAGGGGAGAATTACATTGAAAAAGATTGTTACTATAATGCTAATCGCAGCCCTCGTATTTGGAGGCGTGGTTCTGTTGAAAAAAAGAAAAGAAAGTATTGCCAACACTCCCACGGCAATCGAACCCTCATACCGTGTCAGGACAGTTACCAGCCAAGTCAGAGACATTCAGGAAAACAGTAGATTTCTGGCGAAGCTTGATGCTGTCAACAAGGCTGTCATTTCCTCAAAACTCTCCGGCAGAATAAGTGAACTACTGGTGAAGGAAAGCATGCAGATCAAAGAGGGTGATTTACTAATACGAATAGATGACAAAGAAACCGTCACGGCTATTGATGCCGTAAAGGCCCAAATTATTTCAGCTACCAAACAACTCAAATACAGTAAATCACAGTATGACCGGAATCTCGCCCTCTTCAAAGCGGGCGGCCTTGCCCAGGAAAAACTTGATGCTTCCGAAGTTTCCCACAGCACAGTGCTTGCCACCGTTGAAGAGCTGCGACAGAAGCTGAAAGGGATTGAAAACCAGCTCGACTATCTCCATATCAAAGCACCCTTTGATGGCATTGTTGGAACCATTTTTCAGTGCCAGGGTGACCTTGCAGTACCGGGCAAGCCTATCCTCAGCCTCAACTCTCTGCAGCAGAAACTCACCTTCAATTTCATGCCTGGCAAAGCTGACATTCAGGTAGGCCAGGATGTCTTGATCCTCAACCATCCGAAGGCCAGGATTGCGAGCCTGTACAATGACGCCGTTAATGGTTTGTCCGTCGCCGAAATTGCAATGGCTGCTCCCATTACAGACCGCCCCAGTGGAAGCTTCCTGACGATCTCAGTAATAACAAAAAATGTGTCTGGCTGTTCGGTTCCCGTCCAGGCACTGCTCCACAGACCTGGTAGTCAGAGTATCATGATCTACCAGGGCGATCATTTCAGCGAAACAGAGGTCACTGTTTCGGCAAGGGATAATAACTTTGCCCTCATTGAACCCTGCGTAAAAAAACCTGTGGCCGTTGCGGCTGAAGCGAAACTCAGCCTCCTGCCAGCCCACGGCAAGGTCAGTATTTTCACGGGACAAAACAATGAATAACAGCTGGATTGAGCGCCTGCTCGGGCGGCCCTATTTTATTTATTCCTTTCTAACTCTTTTTCTGCTGCTGGGAGTTATTGGATACAATAATCTGGAGAGGAAACTGTTTCCGGAATCAAATTATCCGGAAATTGCAGTTGTTATCGTCCAGCCTGGCGGATCTGCCAAAACCATTGCCGCAAACATCGGTGTTCCGGTGGAAGAAGAGTTGTATACCCTTAGCAAAATTCGCAGGGTATATTCAACAACCATTGACGAAGTCAGTGTCATCAGAGCAGAATTTGAGTACAGCAAAGACCTGGAACTTGCTGCCTCTGACGTGAGCACCGCCATTGGAAAAATAAGGTCCTCCCTTCCCGCAGACATTCTCGAGCCTCAGATCCATAAAATCTCTGCAGCCACCGCCCCTGTAGTCGTCATTGCCATAAGTTCAGACAAAGGACTCCCCCTGGAAGACATCAGGCAACTGGCTGACAACATCCTGAAGCAGAGGATTATCAAACTGCCAGGAGTAGCGAATGTTGATATCTTCGGCGGCTACAAAAAAGAGATCCAGGTCATTGTTGATAAGGAAAAACTTGACCGTCACGGCCTTGGCATCGGCCTGATACTTGCCACCCTGCAATCCAATAACAAAGACTACGCCATTGGCTTTCTCACCAACGACAAGGAACGATACCTCCTCAAGTCTCCCAGCCGGAAGGAGAGTATCGATGGCCTCAAAACAATACAGATCACTCCCGACATCACTCTGGGTGATGTGGCAGATATCTATTTCGGCCATTACGAAAACAGTTCCGGATATTACGGAAACGGAAAAGAAGCCATTGCTGTTTCAGTACAACGTGGACTCGATGCAGATGTAGTCCGAACCATTAATGGAGTTGAAGCTGAACTTAACAAAATACAAACAGACTACCCGGAACTGAACTTCGAGATAACAGACACTCAGAAAGACACCATTGTGCAGTCCACGACCAACATGTTTGACTCACTCCGTGATGCCATCCTCATGTCAACCTTTGTGGTATTTCTCTTTCTCGCTAGTTTCAGGCAGGTTATGGTAGTCTTGGTCACTATCCCACTGGTATACGCATCCACAATTGCTCTGATGTGGCTTGTGGGGATAGAATTCAACGTGGTGACCCTCACCGGTATCATCCTGGCACTGGGACTACTCCTCGATGATGCCGTGGTGGTGATGGAAAACATTGAACGCCATTACCGTGAACTTGGATCAGAAATTCACAAAGCCGTTATTGATGGAACCAAGGAGATCATGTTTGCCGATCTGTCCGGTACCGTCACCACCATGATTGCCCTGGCACCGATACTTTTCGTTGGCGGCTACCCGCAAACCGTATTCAGGCCACTGACGTCCACTCTTCTGCTGGCCCTCACAGCATCCTACATCATTTCCATCACTGCAGTGCCCCTGCTCTCTTTGAAAATATTAACCCTGAAGACCCCCCTTCTGCTCAAATCTGAAGCCTTGTTTCATCGGATTTCGAGCAAAGTAAATGAGACTATTCAAGGTTTTTTTGCAAGTGCTGTCACAGCGGCTCTTGAAAGAAAAATCATTGCCATAACATATTTTGCAGTTCTTCTAGTACTTTTTATAATCAGCATGAAAGCTGTTATGCCTACTGTTGGCCGTGAACTGATGCCACCCATGGACACCGGTGGCGTAAAAATCAATATCACCACAGACCCCAATCTTCCCATCGCTGTAAGCCGGGATATTGTCCAACAGGCCAATAAAATCATAGCTGAAAACGGAACTTTGGACTACCTCTCTTCTGCCATTGGCAGTGAAGCCGGGGTATTAAGCATAGGAAGCGGATCTGGAACTGACCATATTGCCATCACTGCCACCTATGTTAACCGTTACGAACGTGAAGAATCTGTATGGGACATTCAGCACCGCCTCAGGCCTCTTCTTGCAGAAATTGAGCATATTAAAAGACTCGATGTTGTAGATTACGGAGCAACAGCACTGGCAAGCATCCGAGCTAACATTGATATTATGCTCACCGGTCCAGATTTTGGCGACCTGGTTCAGGCTGGTGATCTTATTGAACAGGCTCTTTACAAAACACAGGGGGTTGTCTCAGTTTCACGGACATGGGATATCGATAAAACAGTATACAATCTTGATATAAACCATAAACAGGCCGCCCATTATGGATTAAAGCATTCTGACATCATTTCCCAGCTCCAGGTCCTTTTACGCGGCGCCCAGGTATCCACATTTCCCACAGAGAACAGTATTGATTTCGGTATCAGAGTATGGCTTCCTGAGGTACAGCGTGACCGAATAGCACTGCTTGACACCATGCTGATGGACACCACTAAAGGGGACAGAATCCCCCTCTCTTCCCTAGCTACTGTCAGCAGAGATCTGGAGCCTGGTATCATCAATCGGGAAGGCCTCAACTACACCCTGAATGTTTACGGTTTCAGAGAAAAGGCTGCAATCTCTCATATCATGGATAATTTTGTAGAGCAGATGAAAGGAACCAAACTCCCACAATCTGTCACTATGAAACAGGCCGGAGATATAAAGGAATTTAAAAATTCAGCTGGCAGAATGGCCAAGGCCATAGGTTTTGCTGTTATCCTGATCTTTTTCACCCTGATCACTTTCTTTGACTCGGTTAAGATCTCATTAATGATCCTTTTTTCCATCCCCCTCACCATCATAGGAGCGTCATGGACATTGTTGTCACTTGACTATCATGTTTCAATGCCCGCCATGATGGGATTCATCCTATTGTCGGGAATCATTGTCAACAATGCAATCCTGCTGATTCATTTTGCCCAGGAAAAAATGGACGAAGGGATGAGAAAACGTGAAGCCATGCTGGAAAGTATTCGCATTCGAACCCGTCCGGTACTCATGACTGCCTTTGCGGTGGCAGCAGGAATGCTGCCCGTTGCCCTGGGTTCAGCCATCGGCCTGGAACGATTGGCACCCCTTGGAGCTGTTGCCATAGGCGGGCTGCTCATAGGTACCTTCCTGACCCTTATTTTTATCCCTCTTGGTTTTATCTGGACCATCAAAGAACAGGAGCATGTCAGTAACTGATAATCCATCCACACTTCCTGCAGCCCACTCGCTGCTGCATGAAGTACTCCATTCCCTTGGCGCTTTTTTACGGCAATCAGAAAGTCTGCTCCTCGCACACCTGGATCGCCGTAAATTTCTTGTATTAAATAGCAATGTCAAATAGTATTGACCAAATCACCTGACAATCACAATTCGCGACAAGCTATTGAAGTCACGCCACCCTGCCATGGAGATCAGTATGAAATATTTAACAGCACTGCTTGCCATACTCTCAATGACTACCATCCTGTTTACTGGAACAACATTCGCGAGATCCACATTTGTGACCATTGGTACTGGCGGTATCACCGGAGTCTACTATCCCACCGGCGGTGCCATTGCTAAAATTGTCAATAAAAAGAAAGTTAAAAATGGCCTTCGCACACTGGTGGACTCCACAAGCGGTTCTGTTTTCAATGTAAATGCAATCATGGCAGGGGATCTTGAGTTTGGGGTAGTACAGTCTGATCGTCAATTTCAAGCTATAAACGGAATGGCAGAATGGAAAACCAAAGGCCCCCAGACAGACCTGCGGGCAGTGTTTTCCATCTACCCTGAAGCTGTGACCCTTGTGGCGGCAGCAGATGCAGGAATTTCAAGCAGCAAGGATCTACGAGGAAAAAAAGTGAATATTGGTAACCCGGGATCGGGACAGCGCCAAAATGCCATCGATGCCCTCACCGCAGCAGCCCTTAATTATGAAATAGATCTCACTGCAGAGTCCATAAAGGCCTCAGAAGCAGCCGGCCTGCTGCAGGATAATCGAATTGACGCCTTCTTTTATACCGTCGGCCACCCATCCGGTGCAATCAAAGAGGCCACATCCGGGGCCCGGAAAGTTGTTATCGCAGAGATAACTGGAATTGAGGGACTCCTTGAAAAATTCCCCTACTATACCAGAACCACAATTCCCATCGCCCTCTATCCAGGTGCTCTAAACAAGCATGACGTCAAAACCTTTGGAGTAAAGGCAACTCTGGTGACTTCAGCAAAAGTTCCTGATGACATTGTTTACATTATCACCAAGGAGATCTTCGACAACTTTGAAGAGTTCAAAAAACTACATCCTGCTTACGCCCAACTCACCAAAGAAAATATGCTCACTGGACTCTCAGCCCCGATTCATCCGGGTGCCATGAAATACTATAGGGAAGTTGGACTGAAATAGGCTTCAAACAGTAACTCATCAAAAGCATAAATTTTTTTATCAATAATCGCGGAGAGACATACATGACATCAGCTAAACAGGAACCTGCAATCCAGGCTATGGTCTGGTACAAAGAAGAAGACTGGGGGGCTCTTATGGAAACATTCTCAGACAGCCACCTCCTTCCCAAAAGTTACCAGGAATGGCTCCTGCGTGCTGAAGAGATGAAGAAAAAAGTAGAAGGAGAAGGTGATCTGGTGATGAAAGTTTTTATCGATCCGGAAACTTTTCCCGCCTGGTGCAGGGAAAAAGGCAGAGAGATGGATAGCAATGCCAGAACGGAACTCGCCATTGAAATGGCAACCAGACAGAGCTTTGGCCCTAAGACCTGATTTCAGATCTTCCCCTTTTCCGAAAGAATAGTATAGACGACATAATATTTATAGATATTACTCACATACTGAACAGTTTCTCTGCCAATTTGTTTTGCGGCAACAACCTCAACATTTTTAAACCAGACATTGGGGTCTAATCCCATGTTTTTGGCCTCTTTTCGCATCCTGCTCACCTTTGCGGGTCCCGCATTGTATGCGGCAAAAGCAAAGAGTCCTTTGTCAAGTTTTGCAATGTTCTCATCCGTAAAATACCTGTCTATCATAAAGCGCAGATACTTTGTACCGGCATGAATATTGGCCTCCACATCTTCTATATTTGGTATGTTTACATTTTTATCCCTGGCAGTGGATGGTAATATCTGCATAACCCCTACTGCACCGACACGACTTTTTGCACTCTGATTCAAACGGGATTCCTGATAAGCAAGGGCTGTGAGCATCAAATAGTTAAAGTTATACTTTTTTGCATACTTTTTAAAATATCCGACCATCTTTCTGAAGTTTTCCTGCTCCTTTTTTGAAGCAGGATTGGTGATATATCGTTTATCCTTCAAATATTTATTAAAGGCCATATTGCCAAGAAGGGTACCCTTCTTGTAAGTTTTGACAAAGTCGTTGATTACCTTCTCAAGTTGAGGACTTTCTTTTCTGAAGGCCCAACCAATCTTCCCCCCTTTGTTCACTGCAATATCCGAGTACAGTGACAGATCCCCGAGAATTCTTTGCCAGAATTCTGCCTTATGCTTATCAACAATGAGCATGGGGACAACATCTGCGGCCAACATTTCGAGAAGATCCTCATCTTCAAGGTGCTCATCGGCTTCTGTGATTTTCACCACTTGTTTACCAACAGAACTCAGCACGGTATTAAGTTTCAACAAACTGTCATAGTAACTACTCGATTTACGAACGTAGATTTCCTTTCCGGCGAGATCAAAAATGGTCTTCAGCTCCAGTCCTTTTTTTCCTGTAACAACAATCTCCTCGACATTTTCAAAAAGAGGATTTGAGAAATCCACCTGTTCCAACCGTGTCTCAGTAATTGTCAGATTACCTATGGCAATATCACCAAAGCCCTCTGTCAGTTTAGAAAACAGTACATCCCGCTCTGTTGGAATGATAATCACATGAATTTTTAAATGTTTTGTCTTATGGCGTTTATTGATAAATTTCTCAAAACTTTTAGCTGCCTCATAAGACAAGCCCTTTTCAGTTGCACCATCAAGAAAGTAAAATGTTTTACTATACGGGACCAGAATCCTGACAATACGATCCTCAACCATCTTATCATAATCACCAATCCATTTGGTATTCTCCAGATATCCGCCCGGTTCCACGTCCGCAACAGTGCGCAATGCCCACAATGATTGTGGAAAGCAGACACTAAACAACATCACAACCAGTATCACTTTGGTGTGTAGTGGGAGAACAGTACAATCATTATGGGCATTCATCGTTGACAATCTCAAAAAAAGATCAATTGATAGATGGTTAAGTAAAAAATTTCAGATGCGAGGCGCGTATTTTTTGTTTGATTTCGGCGTACAAGAGTACATCGTAATTTAAAAAAAAATGCAGCAACAAGGAGGTGAAGAGTTTTTACGACGCCATCAATATTATTACTTCAGCAAGCCCTGACAGCCTTTCGCCAGCCATCATCCTTAAGGCGTTGAATCCTTTCCACAGCCCAGGAATTTATGACAGTAAGGTACTCCTTGGGATCACTGTCTTTCATTGCAATAATCTTATTGCGTTCCTCTGTTATATCCGCTGTTTCACCGGGATACATCTCCCGCCAGGTTACATATCCTTCATCAAAAACAAATTCGGGATTAACATGCGCCGGATCCATACTCAATTTAGTAATGGCAAACATCCTCACAAGATCCATATCGTACTCAATGATCCAACCCAGATCCTTGACCATCGTCTTGGCATCAAATTTTTCAGAACCGGAACAGGCGGGACAGAATAGTCTACCAATCACCTCCTGTCCCATCACATTATCACGCAGGTGAAAGGTAGCATCTTGTTGACCACAACTACACGTTCTTTTAACTTCCTGGCACATAATCAATCTCCATCTTAAAACATTATTCTCAACACAGGGAAACCCTGGTTACCATCTTTGATCATTACTATGCCCCTTTTGGGGAGCCTTGTAAACACAATAATGATAATTGTTATCTTTATAGATTGGATTCTATAACTCTGCTTCCACCCCTGAGGTAGCTTGAGAATCTGATGGAAAATCAAGATCTGCATTATCAAGTATTGAACAGGGGATTACTTTTTTGACCTTAACCCCCATTTTAGGAAAATTCTGTACCTTTGAAACAAGATTTCCACGCCCCTGGCTCAAACGCGTCATGGCACTGTCATAACTTCCCTGAAGACTGCGCATCTGCTTGCCCATACGTTCCATGTCTTCTGTGAAAGAGCAGAATTTATCGTACAAAGAAGCAGCCCGTTCCGCAATCTCCCTTGCATTTCTACTCTGCTTCTCATGGTGCCAGATAGATTCGATGGTCCTGAGAGTAGTTAGCAGCGTAGTAGGACTGACAAGGATCACCTTTTGTTTCATGGCCTGGACAAAGAGACTCTCATCAGCCTGGAATGCCGCTAAAAAGGCAGCTTCAACAGGCATAAACATCAGAACAAAATCAAGGCTCCTGATCTCAGAGAGAGCACTGTAGTTCTTCTCTCCAAGCTGTTTGACATGCTCTCTGATTGCTTTCACGTGAGAACGCATCCAGGTAGCACGCTGATCCTCGTCATCAGAACTGACATACTTTTCCCAGGCAACAAATGAGACTTTCGAATCAATGATAATATCACGGCCATCAGGGAGATGTACAATTACATCCGGACGGTGATAACGGTTTTCACTGTCCCGAAAAACTGCCTGAGTCTCATATTCCACACCTTTTCGCAGAGCTGACAGTTCAAGGACCCTTTCCAGTACCAGTTCCCCCCAGGTACCCTGGAGTTGCGAATCCCCTTTCAAAGCCCTGGTGAGATTATTGGCCTCTTCACTCATTTTTTGATTCAGGCCCCTCAAGGAAACGAGTTCTCTCTGTAAAGCTGCCCGGTCGCGGGTCTCACTGTGATGGATCTCATCTATCTTCTGACGAAAGGAACGTAACTGTTCATGGAAAGGAGCGAGCAACACCGAAATCTTCTCCTGACTCTCCTTTGAGAAACGATTGCTCTTTTCCTCGAGAATGGAAGTCGCCAACTCGGAAAACTGCAGCCGTAGCTGCTCCCTGGCATCTTCAAGAAGATCAAGTTTTTCACGGGTATGCTGCTGATCCCTCTCAATCCGGGTTTGAAGTCTGGCGTTTTCACTTCGCAGAACAGCTTCTTTTTCCAGAAGTTCAGTAATAACTGTACCCTGCTGCCTTTTTTCCTCACTAATCTTTTCACACTGAAGACGTATGCTATCGCAGAGATTATCTGCTGCAGCTACACGATCTTGAAGAACCTGCTTCTCATAGCCAAAAATTTCTTTCTGTCTTTGCAGAAGATCCCTTTTCTGTCTTTGAAAAATAAACCACAACACAAAAGACAGGGGTATCACTCCACTCAGAAAACTCCATACCCCAATACTTACAAATTGGGTAAATTGACTCTGTTGCTGAAACCAGAACAAAAGCGGGTCAAAAATAGAAGTCAAAATATCTCCACCAGACAATCGATATTTTTAATCAGAAACAAGGTAAGAATTCCCAGACTCAAAAAAACAATATTTACTCTTCAATCTTCAAAGGGATTATTCTGATTTTCACCTTCTTTTCCTCAACTCCTGCGGGTTGATTCTGCATGTTGGACTTTTCATCCGAAGGTGGTTCCACAACGGCACCCCTCTCCGGCACCGCAGTTTTTTCAGTCACAGTGGCAGGTGAACCACTGACAGATGCCTGCTGACTCACATAATACGACACAGCTCCACCCCCAATGAGAAACAGCAATACGGCAACAATCAGTCCGAACCATAACTGTTTCCGGGTTGGGCGTTCTGCATCACCTGACAAATCTCCGAGAACCTCACGGCCTGCCTTTTCAACATTTTGAGGACTCACAAGATACTTTTTATCCTGGAAGGCTATCTGAAGGGCTTTGTCACAGAGAACATTCACCAGCCTTGGTATACCACTGCTGAGCTCAAAAACCCTTACCATAGCAGCCTTTGAAAAAATTTCCTCCTGCTCTCCTCCCATGGACAGGCGATGGTGAATATATGAAAAACAGTTTTCACGATCAAAGGGGAGCAGGTGATATCTTGAGGTTATGCGCTGGCTGATTTCCGAAACGTTATCCTGGCTTAATATCTGTCGTAATTCCGGCTGCCCGATCAGCACAACTTTGAGAGGTTTTTCCTGATCACACTCAATGTCGGTCAAAAGACGGAGCTGCTCAAAAAGCTCCAGGCTGAGATTCTGAGCCTCGTCAATGAGGAGAACCGTGTGCCTTCCCATACCGTGCGCCTTGCACAGATGCTCCCTGATCAGCTCCAGATACCACTCAGGATCCGTCTTTTTTTCAACTGTTTCAATACCAAGCTTGGCACAGATACTTTCCAGCAGCTCAACGCTGGTAAGACGAGGATTACTAATCAGTGCGACATCAGTATTTTCGGAAAGCTGGGCGATGAGACAGCGACACACGGTAGTTTTGCCAGTACCTAAATCACCCGTGAGAAGAATGAAGCAGCTACTGCTTCCGGTACCGTACAGGAGATGGGCCAGAGCCTCCCGATGCACTTCTCCCATATAGAGAAAGCGTGGATCCCGGGTAATGGAAAAAGGCTTCTCTTTGAGTCCAAAATAGTTGGTATACATTGGTGCCCTGGCAAAAAAGAATCGTACAAGTCAACCCGGAAGCGACTCACAAAGTTATATATTGATATTATTTACAATACATTACACCTATAAATAAAAAATGGGCAAGTTTTTTCCTCTTTCAATGCAAATTTCACATACTTTACAGATCTCAGGCAGCAACATCCTGGATAAAATGGACAATTCAGATCGAAGATCACTCTGGGTAGACACCACGACACTGACAGCGTACAACCGGGAAAAACGTTGTTACAGGGAACTGAGCAGTGTCCTGACAGAGTCATCCCGGGATCCCACAGCACCGACTATCTCTCTTAACAACAGTTTGAACTGAGGATCTGGTGCCATCTCCAGGAGATCAGTCAGACTTTGCCGCATAAACTCATCCAGGGATATGCCACCTCGTTCAGCCTGTTCCATGAGGATTATTCCTTTGAGAATTTCGAGCATATCAGGTTCGTTGAGCAAAAGCACAGCGATAAACAGGTGGGCAGTATCGGGATTTCGCTTGGGGTCGGTTTCCCAGTAAACGGGAGGAAGGCACACAAAAGCCAGCTTTTTGGTGATAGCTGCATGACACCTTCCCCGAAGAAGGGTGGGATCAGGAAGCTGTCCCAGCCTGATCCCTGAAAGCATCTCTGCAAACATGACAACTGCAACTATGCAATTTTATAATTGAAAGTGAGTTTCTTATTTCGAACTCCAACCGTCACCTCACCTCCACCAATAAGTTCTCCAAATAGAATCTCATCAGTGAGTACGTCACCAACTTCTTTCAAAATCAGGCGACGTAGCGGCCGGGCACCATACGCTGGGTCGTATCCAGTTCTGGCAAGCCAACTGCGTGCTGCCGGGGTGAGAGAGATATCAACCTTACGATCTGCAAGCTGCACCCTCAACTCTGTCATGAGCTTATCAACCACCTTCTCAACCGCCTTTGCATCAAGGGCAGCAAAAGAGATACTGGCATCAAGACGGTTGCGAAATTCAGGAGAAAAAAGATTTTTCAATGCCTTCTGCTCCCGCCCTTTCGTTTCCGCAACAAATCCGATAGGTGCAGCAGACATCTCCCGGGCACCGGCATTACTTGTCATAATAATAATAACATTACGAAAGTCTGCCTTCCTTCCTGAATTATCGGTGAGAGTGGAGTGATCCATCACCTGGAGCAGAATGGAAAAGATATCTGGATGAGCCTTTTCTATCTCATCAAGAAGCAGCACAGAATAAGGATGACGACGAATAGCCTCCGTGAGCAGACCTCCCTGATCAAAACCCACATACCCCGGAGGCGCACCGATGAGCCGTGCCACAGCATGTTTTTCCATGTACTCACTCATATCAAAACGCTCAAAGTGAATGGATAGCTGTGCTGCAAGCTGCCTGGCAACCTCTGTCTTACCGACACCAGTGGGACCTGCAAAGAGGAAACTTCCGGTGGGGCTGTCAGGATTTCCAAGGCCCGCCCTGGAACGCTTAACCGCTGCAACCACGGCATCGATGGCATCATCCTGGCCGAAAATAACATCTTTCATGGAAGAAGTGAGTTCTTTTAAGGATGAGATTTCAGCACTGTTACCGCTCTTAGCCGGTACCCGCGCCATCTTGGAAACCACATTCTCAACATCACGAACCTTGACAACTTTTCCCATTTTTCCGGCCATGCGAAACGCCGATCCTACTTCATCAAGGATATCAATGGCCTTATCAGGCAGGAAGCGGTCATTGATATACCTGTCTGCAAGCTCTGCAGTAGCACGAATGGCTGGTTTAGAATAGCTGACAAGGTGGTGCCCTTCATATCTGGACTGCAACCCCTGCAAAATACGACGAGTCTCATCAACAGAAGGTTCTTCAATATCAATTTTCTGAAAGCGGCGGGACAAAGCCCTGTCTTTCTCAATATGATTTTTATACTCCTCGTAGGTGGTGGAACCGATGCAACGCAGAGTCCCTGCCTGCAGAGCAGGTTTCAGGAGGTTAGAGGCATCCATGGAACCACCGCTTGTTGCACCAGCCCCCACAATGGTATGCATTTCATCAATAAAAAGGATGGCGTTATCCCTGCGCTCAATGGCCGAAATAACCCCCTTGATTCGTTTTTCGAAATCACCACGATACTTGGTTCCTGCAACCATATTCCCCATATCAAGAAGATAAATTTCGACGTCCTGGAGCAAATCCGGAACTAACGCCTTTTCCATGGCCTGACGCGCAATAGCATCATCATGGATAAGAAGTGCCAGCCCTTCAGCAATGGCTGTTTTTCCAACTCCCGGCTCCCCCACCAGCAGCGGATTGTTTTTCTTTCTGCGGCATAGCACCTGCATCATCCGGCGTACTTCATTTTTACGGCCAATGAGAGGATCAAGCCTGCCCTCTGCAGCATATTTTGCGTAGTTTACAGTGAACTCCTGAAGGATTTTTTCATCCTTATCAGGTTTTTTCTCCGACTCATCAGTACCAGGCATCATGGGAAGAGGTTCCTTCTGCAGGCCCTCGGGCAGAGCATGGGAGATAAATTCCACCACAGACATCCGACCCAGCCCTTCAGAGCCGAGGAAAAAGACCGCATGTGACTCGGCCTCAGAAAATATTGAGACCAGCACATCACCACTGTCCACTTCTTTTTTACCGCAACTCTGTACATGGGCAACGGCCCTCTGCAGAACCCGGTTAAAGGCCACCGTCTGAGCAGGTTCCCCCTGCACCTCTGGACTATGAACGGGAAGTTCACCGGTAAAAAAAGATTCCAGCCGGTTTTTCAAGTTTGCAGTAGACCCTCCACATTCCTGAATAATATAACCTGCCAGTTCATCATGGAGCAATCCATAAAGCATATGCTCCACGGTAACATACTCATGGCGATATTCCTTTGCCTCACGAATGGCCCGAACCAGGGCTGCTTCCAGTGATTTACTTATCATAACAATTCCATTCAAATCTGTAATAGTTCAAGGATTCCCAAATATTTCAAACTTTTTCAACACTGCAGCGCAGGGGAAACTCATTCTGTCTGGCAAGATCATGGACAATAACCACCTTTGTCTCACATATTTCCCGAGTATAGATCCCTGCAACCCCTACACCTTCCTGGTGTACATTCAACATAATTCTATTAGCCTCCGAGGTATTCTTCTGGAAAACATTCTCCAACACTGCAATTACAAATTCCATGGAGGTATAATCATCGTTGTGCAGCAGCACCTTATAAAGAGATGGCTCCTGAACCTTAAAATCATGCCTGGTTGCCACCGATCCTTTTCTGTCACTCATAATTCATTTCAATGTCTTTAAAACATTCCCAACAGCACCGCATTACCTGATACAATTATCATACGGACTATTGATTTTTTTTTCAACTTTCCTATCCAGTCCGTTTAAAGGACCTGGCCCCAAGCATGGTCAGGAAAAGCTCCTCTAACACCAGTTCCGGTGGAAGGGGGGATCCTTTCATGCGAAATTCCGCCTGTAGCAACTGCCCCAGCCATTTCTTCAAGACAGGACAGGAGTACTCCTGAGCCCTGGAAAAAGACATGAACAGTGCATAAGGATGCCCTTTCAGCAGCTCACTCCACTCGCCGCTCTCTTTCAGTGCTGGTAGGTACACCTTCTGAAAATGCCCCGCATTCATCCCCGACTGCCACGTCGGCTGAGTCCCCAGCTGCAGAGATCTGAAAATGAGCATTTTCCGTAGATAATTCCGCATGGTGGCAAGAATTGCCAAACCATGTATCCCTTGATCCTGTAAGTGGTTTAACACCAACAGGGTTCTTGCTACCTGACGTTTTCCAAATGCATCGGTGAGTTCAAACAGGGCATCTTCACGGGTACGCCCCACCATCGCATCAAGGTCTTCAACGGTAATAAGATCACGATCAGCAGCAAACAATGCCAGTTTCTCAGTTTCCATGACAACAGCCACAGGGTGAAACCCGACCCGTTCGAACAAAGCCTCCATAGCCTTGGGAGCAATCTTCTTCTGGAACGCCTCCAGGGTTTTAAAAACCATTTCCCGCAAAACTTCTTTTTGCCCCTTCTGGGCCGCAGCACCGACTCCACTTGCCACAGAACAATCCACGACAAGCCCCTCCTTTTTAATAAAGGTAAATAGCTGTTTGCGTTTGTCAACAGCTTCGGCACAGAGAATAAGTACATTCGCAGGCGGACCCCCCTTTTTAAAGGCTTCAACATAGCGACCGGCAATATCTGAGACTCCACCTGTTTTCACAGATGCCGAAGCTGCAGCAAGCAGTTCGGAAGTCCACCCCAGGTCACCGTCTGGCCTGGCAAAGCCAAAGAGTCCCTGCCACTGCTCTCCACTCATCTCGTTGAGTAAATCATCTGGAGTGAGTCCGGCCAGGGAAAGAAAAGAGAGTAGGTGCCTGCGACAGGCCGCATCTTTCCCACTGGCCTTTGCCTGTTCTACCCTGCCCCAGATAGAAGAAGCAACTTGTTTGGAATGAAACAACCTGCTGTCAGTGACACGAAAGATCTGCAAGCCCGGTAACAGGCTGAAATTCAGCAACTGCCCGAGGGTTCTGCCGCAGTCCTCGGCATCACCATCTATGACATTCACAGCCCCCCCTGCGGGTCTTTCCAGAAGCCACTTCTGGAAAGTATCTGCTGCTTCACGACAGAGAAAACGCTCTCCGAAAAAGAGTACTATCCGAGGAAAATCATCCCATCCGTCCTGCCCCCCTCCAGTCAGCAGTGAAGGCAATTCTATTCGTTTAATGAGTGCCATTATCTATACTTTTCTGATCCATTATCTTGTGGAGAATTGCTGGAAGAGAACCCGGCTGCAGATAATCTTCCCCCAGCCCTCTTTTGAAGATCTTTGCTGAACGCTCCTGGATGTCATCCCAGCTGAGATCCTTCTCAGCCTTTGCCACAGCCTCAAAAAGAAATTCATTATAAGGGTTGTTGATGACAGCTTTCCCGGTACCAACGGTGGCCAGGATATCCACATTGTTGTTGAACAGGGCGGCAAGATCGGAATAGGCACGAATACCGCCGCAGGATCCAAGGCTCATAAAACGCTGTTTTGCTCCAAGCTCCACAGCGGTCACAGCTCCATTCTCCACAAGCTTCGAAATGGGATCTATGAGCTGTTCGGTACGCCAATAACTATGCCCACGCTGAGCAAACATCTCATGACCACCCGTTAAAAACTGTTTCAAAAGTTTTTCTTGAAGCAGTTCTCCTTGAAAGAGGTACACGGAGTGAGAAATCTCAATGGAGTTGACTTTTTTCACCCAATCCAACACTAGCGGATTCCTTGACTGGAGCCGAAACAGACCAGACAATGCGGCACTTGGTTTTAACTCGTATAACTGTATAAGTTCTGCACCTCGAGCGATTACCTTCTCGGAAACGTCAAGGTTAAAAGATGTTGAAAGTCTCGGGCGATATCCCTGATTACTCAAAAAACGACAATTTGAAAGATAGGACTGCCTGCCGTCATCATCATCATGGAAAACGGAAAGGCTTGACAGTCTGCCATCAGCCTTCCACTCTTCAAAGGCTGTCTTTGCATAATATTGCAGAGGTATCGCGCCATACTCATACATCATCATCCGGATACGGATTTTATCCACATCCCCCACAAACTCTGAATAATACTCCAGATAATATTGGAGTATTACCCGTAACTGGGTGGTAAATATGGTGTTTTTCTTCCGGATAGCTGACAGCATCTGAGCAATAAGATAACTGCGAGTATCAGGTTCAATGGTTTCCAGCAGGGTCATAAAAGTTGCCGAGAAAAGAATCAGGCTGTTTTCATCCTGAAAGGCTGACTGCATGACAAGGTCAAGTACCTGATTCTGCTCTACAGGGTCATCCGGGAAAAAGAGTGCCAGTTTACCGCGTTGAGCCAGGCTGATAATAAAGTCTGAAACGTGGTTATTTGCCGGATCAACTTCCAGGAGAAAATGGAGAAGGTTCGCCCGGAACCGTTTGTCCATACGATCCTTAAGCACCGGCACCAGAATATCCCTGAAGGATGAATCATACAACTCACTCCCTCTGGAAAGCAGGATATAAATATTCACTGTTGTGGCATCATAGGCCACCTGCACACGGGCCCTAGCGGTTGCCTTGCGCAGTGCGACAATAGCCGTGCCTTTCTTTCCATTTTTCAGCGGTGTAAAAAACGATTCTTTATACTTTTCCCGAACCTTCCAGTCCAGGCGGTTCCATAGAGTTTCCAGTGCGGCTGCAGAACTTGCCTTAAGAGTTGCAGCAGAGATCTCACGACCACGCAGGTCGGTCACAGAGTGGAGATCATTTATTTTCCAAGTCAGATAGTCGGATGATTCAGCCAGTCCCTTTAACAGGATGGCTTTATCAGCAGGGGACTGTGCAAAAAAGAGCCACTCCTTGTCCTGCTGACTCTCACTGAAATAATATTTTGTCCAGGACAGAGCCATCCCGGGGGTGATATCTTGCTTAAACAGGCCACGTGCATCCCAGGCATCACTTTTTGAGAGACCAGCTATCAGCTCCATGATCTCAATAGCATGGTAGGCATTCATCTCAGCAATTCTGCAGCATTGTTCAGCAGCCCACTGCTGTTTTTCATTCATGCCAGCCACCATATCCATGGCTCTGGCAACACTTTCCCGGCTCTGTCCCGGCAGAAGCAGAAAAGCCTTCAGAGCCCATCCTGCCGGCTCCCCCATCACCTCAACGCGTCCCACATACTCCATAATTTCAGTGGCAGTGACCACATCAACCAGCTCAAAGGCACTCATGACACGCCTTTCAGAGTACCCCAGGGTACCGAGCTTCTCCAGAAACTGCCACGCAAGAGAAACATCAGCACCTTCCAGGGTCACAAAACGCTCCAGAAGCAGGAGATTGTCAAAGCTGATTTTCTCAGTCACCAGCCGTCGAAGAGCCGCCACCAGGTCTTCAGCGGGGATGGAATCTATCTTTGAAAAAGCCCGCAAAGCGCGTTTATTGGTGTAACTAAGGGCGCGAATGAAGCTCTTGTTAAATTCAAAAAGATCCTCATCTTCGCAGGCCACTCTACTGAAAGCCTTCAGGGTCTCAGCATAACCTTTATCCGGAATCCGTGCCTGGAGAGGTGAGACAAAACCAATAAAAACGAATATGACTATTATTATATTAAGTACACTGACTTTATGTCGCATTTCTGTTTAAATCGAACAGCTGATTAGTTGATGATTGCTTGACTTCCTGCATAAACACTATAAGCTGGTCGCCTTTCCCACACGTTTGCAAAAAAAAGAATACACTAGTAATAAGCATTTCCATGGAAATATCAAAATTATCTCCAGACCGTCCTAATGAAAAGTGGCCACTCTAAAATCCTGCCTGCTCTTTCCCTGCTGCTGGCCACCCTTCTCTGGGCAAGTTCTTTTATTGCACTGAAGATCGCCTTCACAGACTACCACCCCATGGTAGTGATCGCAGGACGGATGGTGGTGGCATCCCTGGCATGCCTCTTTCTACTGCCCCATTTTCGGCATATCCGCATCCGCCATCAGGATTTCAAACTCATGGCCTTCATGGCCCTCTGTGAGCCCTGTTTATACTTCATTTTTGAAGCTCTTGCCCTGAAAAACACATCTGCATCTCAGGCGTCCATGATCACCACCCTGCTCCCCCTGCTGGTTTCCGTGGCCTCAGCTCTTTTTCTGGCCGAAAAATTTTCTCTACAAAACATAACCGGCCTGGGACTGGCCATGGCGGGTGCCCTCGCTCTCAGCATTGGCGGCGAGATCAGCCCCCATGCACCTGCTCCACTGCTTGGGAACTTCTATGAATTCCTGGCCATGATCTGTGCCACTGCCTACACTCTGGCCATCAAAAAATTAACCAGTCGCTACTCTCCGCTATTTCTCACAGCGGTTCAAGCCTGGGTGGGCGCAATCTTTTTCCTGCCAATGCTGCTCCTCCCAGGGGTTCCTGTCCCTGAGACCTTTCTTCTGGTTCCCACCGCATCCATCATTTATCTGGGCATTGCTGTGACTCTTCTCGCATATGGAGCATACAACTATGCGCTCTCAGCAATGGATGCCGGAAAGGCATCCATTTACATTAACCTAATCCCTCTCTTTACCATGCTTTTCAGCTGGATAATTTTCAAAGAGTCCTTTACCTTATTTCAATATCTTGCAGGTTTTGTTATATTTTTCGGAGTAGCATTGAGTCAGGGATTTTGGCTCAAACGACCATTACAGCAGCAGGCACTCACAGATTCAGGAAAGATCTGAAACAGTATTGGATCAAAAGACCATGCACATCAACACCCGAAACCAGGTTGAACAAAGTTTCCTCACATCTTCCAGAAACAGCGCCAGAAAAAAGCTCTATGCCCTTCGAGCAGAACAGGACGGGAATACGCAGCAGGCAAAGCTTTTTCGGGCCATGGCAGCATCAGAAGATGCCCAGGCCACCCGCTTTCTCCTCCAGTTACGGGGCCAGATTGGAAGCAACAGCCAGAATATTGCAACAATCTTCAGTCAAGAACTCCCTGAACTTGTTGAACATTATACACAAGCTGCACGAATCGCCGCAAACACAAAAGACGTGGCCATGGAATCGGCATTCACCCAATCAGCAAAGGTTGCGCGTATTCATCAAAGCCTGATGAAAAAACTGGCGAATAACCCCATAAAAAACAACAGCTACCAGGTCTGTTCCTTCTGTGGCTTTATCATGGAAGACCATGCCCCTGAACAGTGTCCCATCTGTACCGCTCCCGCAAAGCGTTTCAAAGAAATCTGATCTGAGAAAAATGAACGAGTAACACCTCACATGAAACGGGAACCAGTCCTAAACGCCACATCAATTACCCGCCGTAACCGCCCAATAAGCCATTCCACCACAACACCCCGCTGCTGACCGCCGGCTGGGCTCCCTGTAACTTTTGCAAAACATTCAGTTCTACTCATAAAACCCACCTCTTTAATCAACAAATTCTAACGATACGCTAATAGTTTCATAATATCCTGCAGGTAATAATGAGGTAAATCAATACTAGGGGACAATATGAGGCATTTGCAGTGCTTTTCGTGGTTTAATTTTTGTTTTTCTTCCGACATCACACTTTACAACTCCTGTGGAGATGCGACTTGATGCCCCTTGTTTTTACCTCCCATTACTCCGACCAGACCTCTTGGGAGACCCCACCGACCCTGGATGAATGTTTACGGTTACTGGATGTCGATCCAAAGTCCCCCCACTATTTTCCATATGTCGGTACCGATGTCAGTGCTGGCTGCGAAAATGAATTACAGGTTGCAGTAGTGGGACAAGCTTCAGATGTTGATCTGCCTGATACCATCTTTTTTTCACGATATTATGCCAACATCAAAAGAAGGGTGAGGAGTGGCGACACCGCCACAGCCGCCCTGGACAGCCTTACCGATTACCTTGACGACAACCCGAACAAGGTATGGGAGAACAGCTGGGTTCGCTTCCCCTGCCAAAGGTTGAATAAACATGCCCACGCCGTCATAGACCACGACCTTCGGGCCGATAAAAACAGTCCGAACGGCCCAAAGCGAAGCGACATTGATCGTTTCACCCTTACTGTCAAAGGTGACAAGTGGTTCAGACTTCCCATCAGTTATCTACTAAAACTCTCCCTGGCAGATGTTATCGGCACTGGAGGCGGCGAGCTTATCCGAACCACAGCTACGAGACTTATGCCCCATTTCATAAGCGACAACACCTCTCCGGAGACCACATCATTTCACGTCTTAAGCAGCCCGGCTGTCGGTGGCGTCGGGAACAGAATGGCAAGGGAGGCGGCAAAACGCTTTTTACTGAGTACACTGCTCCTGAACTACGCCAATAAAAAATTTGGTCTGCAGGAGCATGGCCAGCAGGCCATGCTCTTTTTTTCTCCCCATCCACCAATCCGGCAAAGACAACTCAATGAGTGCATCTCAGATTCGTTCTATCGGGAGCTGTTCATGAGTCCCTGCCTCTCCGGATGGAACCGGGGCGAGCAGAAACAGGATTATATGGCCCTGTGTCATCAAGTCTTGAGTCGCAGTCACCTGAACGGAGTCATGAAATTGCGGGAGGCTGGCATTATCACCAATAACCTCGTTATCCTGCCCCAAACTTCAAATGTTGGTCTTGCAAACAATGGCACCCATATCAGCCTTGGCAGTAAAAAACTCACCAACCTGTTACGTTCACCAACCACAGGTTTTGGTGCCAGACATGAAAAATATCTGGGTGATCTCCACGCCAGGATAATGGAACATTTCCTGCCACTGTTTGTTGGGAGTTACAGTGCCGATCCATATCGCTTTGATTATGAAGATTTTCATCCGGAAAAACTCCTGGGATTTCTTCCCCACCAACTCGATTATACCCACCTGCGCATGCTCTGGCGAAGGTGGCGAAAAAAAGCCAAAAACAGAGCCTTTGGTCACGCTCTTACTCCCTTTGGACCGCTGCCTCTGGATCGTTTTGTTCGCGGTATTTTCAGATTGAAGGGTGATTTTGTTGTCGACTTCAGGCTTCTTGACTATCCCGTATCTCTCCTGTCAACCTGTGGTAACAATAGTCAGGATGGTACCTTGGGTAATGATAAAAGATTGAAAAAAGATCTCCACTCCCTAGGTCTCTTTGATAAACGGATGTCACTCTACCAACTGATTCGTTTACGTCAGTATGACAGCATCGGGTTTTCGGGCTTTGAGTCTCGCTATTATTCCCAGTTTTACGATTTCAGCGACATGAAAGAGGCGGCGAACCTGCAAATGTTAATCGGCGCTTTAGCTTACAAATACATAATAACAAGACAAATAACCCACGAAGACATCCCGGCAACCCCGTTCGTTGAGAGTGAGAGGCGGCAGATTCTATTTGGCCTTGCGGTATCCATCCCCACCTTCTTTGTTGCCAAAAAAAGCGGGAACCGATTTTTAAGCCGTATCTTACCCAAAGTGAAGGGTGTCCGCAGCAGTCGCCGTTACCCCGGATATTTACGAGTTGGTAACCGGGAATATTTGAAAGCCATAGTTGCTCTTATTCGCCATGATGCTGCTGACCTCATTGACATAATGGGTATGGAAACAACCGTCAATGACCTTGAAAACCGTCTTGATTTCCCACAGGAACAATCAGCTAAGGGCAAGCTTGTCAACGGAATCATGGCAAGTACCGGGGAAAAAACAACACCGTTCGCTTTCAGTGGCAAGGAATTTAATGAGGCCTCAGAAACCTTTTACCGGGAAAAGCTACGGCATCAACATATCAAAGATGGCTTCACCTACCTGGCCCGGGATATTCGCGACATGGCCACTGGCCGCCTGCCCCTCCCCGTGGAGGAACGGGCAGAAATAACACAATTTTGCGCGGGCATGCCTATTGAAGATGCTCTCTCAGCTGGGCTTCAAAAGACACAGAGCAATAACATGGCGACGCCTGACGCCATAAATATAATCCGCCTGATCCTCCTTGCAGAAAGTTTTTCTGGCAGTGACAATGGAGGTAATCACCAATGATTCACCAGTTTATTGAACGTAACAGCAAGGCAATTATGACGGAGGAGTTGTTCGCAGATCGCATTGTAAACTTCCTGTATTCAAGGACCAGAGAGCATTCCCCAAAGCTCCTGGAGCTACTCACCAGTGCCAGAATGTCGAGTCTACTTGGTTTTTGCAACTTCGACTCTCCCCTGTCAGCTGCCCTGCTGGGAAACAAACGTTTTCTGGCCAGGTGTGGGGTTACTCTTGATGAATGTATTGAAGCTCCCGAGTGGTTCACATCTCCACGAAGGGTTTTTGAACGCCAAATACAATATTGGCATTGCCGACCCATGGTTGAGGACCTGGATACAGTTGTCTCTCCTGCCGACAGCCGGGTTCTCGTCGGATCATTATCAGCACAATCCGAACTGTTCCTGAAGGACAAGTTTTTCAATTACAATGAGTTACTCGGAGACAGACAAAACGGAAAATGGCTCAAACATTTTACTAAAGGCGACTATGCCATCTTCCGGCTTACTCCTGACAAATATCATTACAACCACCTGCCTGTCAGTGGAACCATTGTTGATTTTTATGAAATATCCGGACGTTACCATTCATGCAACCCCGGAGCTGTGGTGGAAGTGGTAACCCCATACTCAAAAAACAAACGGATAGTCACCGTGATCCAAACCGATGTGCCGGGTGGCTCACAGGTTGGACTAGTGACCATGATTGAGGTGGTGGCCCTTATGATTGGTGAAGTGGTGCAATGTTACTCGGATAAACGTTACGATGTTCCGACAAAGATTCTTCCCGGGATGTTTGTTCGCAAAGGTCAACCTAAAAGTTTGTATCGACCGGGGAGCAGTACCGATGTCTTGCTGTTTCAGGAAGGTAGAATCAGAATGGCAGATGATCTTCTTGGCCATATGTCACGCTCTGATGTCAAAAGTCGCTTTAGTGCCGGATTTGGAAAAAACTTGGTTGAAATTGATGTACAGGTTCGCTCACCAATCGCCTACCGGGGTCAAGATAATACTCAACTAAAATGGATAAAAGACTGAGGATGCCACCATGTCTAACGGTTTGATTTGTTTACTTCTTGTACTGACCAGTACCCCCCTTTTGCTCAAGGCCTACCAGATCTTGCCAAAGGAACGTTTTCAGATAATAGGTGCAATCCCCAGGGGCAACAGCTCCTCCACATCGGGAGGATGGGCTGGAACGAACCTCACCTATTACGGTTTTATTCTGGCCTCAGCAACGGTGACTGCAGTGGCCTTGTTTTTTGTTCTGCTTGCAGCCATTGGTATTGATATGAGAACCAGTCTCTACATTATTGCCATTGTGGTCACTCTCTCCCTGATTGGCGCAAAACTTATTGCCAGACTCGTGGAAAAGAAAAGAAACACCCTCACCGTAGCTGGAGGTGCCACGGTCGGCCTTTATGCCATGGCTCTGATCCTGACAGTATACAACGGTTTCTACACAGATGTCCACCATTCCATACCGCTGTTTCCGGTGATGGCCGCCCTCACCGTGTCCTTTATTATAGGTGAAGGACTAGGCCGCCTCGCCTGTATCAGCTTCGGATGCTGTTATGGCAAACCAATCACTGAACTGGGCCCAATAAGCAAGCGTATTCTCGCTCCTTTCGGGGTAGAGTTTCACGGAAGAACCAAGAAGATAATTTACGCCTCTGGGCTGTCGGGAGTCAGGGTCCTGCCAATTCAGGCGATCACCTCATTTGTCTATATTCAATGCGGTATTTTTGGCATTTACCTGTTTTTTGAAGGGCAGTTTGCCGCAGCTTTTGCTCTCTGCGCCATTTTCAGTCTGGCCTGGCGTATTTTCTCAGAACAATTTCGCGCAGATTACAGGGGTGAGGGAAAAATGTCCGCCTACCAGATTATGGGTTTTATCAATATCTTGTTCTGCTTAGCCTTACTCTGTTTTGTACCGCCAAGTCATTGCGAAGCAGGAAACTTTATTATCGGCTTACGCTCACTCTGGAGTCCCATGGTTATTTTGTTTTTACAAATTTTGTGGTTGATATTCTTTTTATACACCGGCCTTAGCCGTGTTATTGGGGCCACACTAACCTTCCACGTTCGCCAGAATCAGATCTGACCCATAGGCTCAATGAGGGACAGACCACGATTTATTAAGCTGAACGGGTGATGTTTTTTTGCGTGGACGCCCTACCCTGCCAGGAGTTTCGCGGCAGCCAAGTATTTCACTGATATTTTGTTGAAACCGACTGTTTCCAAGCGCAAAACCCCCATTGGTTGCTTTCCGTATTGCATCAATCTTGCCCGGCTCCAGTTCATTGCGAAACAATTCGCGATACGCATCCTGTCTTTCTGAAGATGTCCAGCCAAGGGATTGATAAACAGGATGGGGGCTCACTAGGTCAAAGCTGTCTCCCTGGCCGTTAACCTGATAGCTTGACCAGCGATACTCACCGAGAAGGTCGACTATCCTTGCATGGACAGGATTTAATTCAATATAGCAGCACTGGCATCTTAAAAGATAAACAACTTGTGAATAACGAAGGAGCGAAATCACGCCTCCCAGAGAGTGCCACTGCGCTTACATAACGCTGATCAAGGCGTTTCATAAGATTTCCGGCACTATCGAATTTTTCAGTATTTGCCATTCAGTGTCACCACCTGGTAGCCTGATCCAACTGCCAGGAGGCAATATGTGAATCACGCTCAAGGTATTCGAGATACTGAGGCAGCATGTCTTCCCATTTATTCCCTTTGAAAGAAGATTCATAAAGTGGACCCCATTGTCAAGACAGAGATCACTGAAAAATAAGGTAGTGTCTTTCAGTGTTCTGTTCCTCTTGTTCAGCCTATCTGTTGGAGCCCTGTCGGAGACACCTCTCCGTCATCGCTACCTTCAGGTTGAGCAATGAGCAGAGATTATGTCAAGGCTACGGAGCTGTAGCGGAGTACCCGTAGGGCTTGGCCTTGACATAATCTCTGCTTATTGCTACGGAAGGCGCCTGGCTCAGGCTGCCCGTTCCAGCTTCTGGCCAGATAAATAGATTGTCCTCAAAAAGTCACAACCAACTGTTATTGTAGAGTAAAGACTTTAAAAAGGTAGTACACTATGCAAGCATACAGAGCAATACTCAACAAAAGGCTTGCACATGATACGTTACAAA
>JALSMA010000078.1 GCA_026988015.1 Desulfobulbaceae bacterium
ATCAGGTAGGGTAAAAAAAAATCACTCGCCTCTCTTCGAGATTCAACCTGGCCCTTCCACCTGGCGTTTATAGCCCGCCTCAACAACAGTTGATAGATATTCCCTTTGACAGGTATATTACATTTCAGGTCTCCCCAGCAAAAGGTTGTTGCTCTTTATTTGAAGTTAATTTTCTTGTGAAAAACCAGTTTTTCGTAGCACAACCGACCATTCTGATATAAACAAAAACAAGGTACTCATTTAATATTATGGTATTTTAACTAGAGACACCACAAGGATTACAACTTTATCGGTGTCACATACGCTCCAATATCCCTAAAAGGTTCCCTTCATCATGGCTATTTTCAGATGCAACAAATGCGGTCATATTAGAGAAGTTGAAAATAATTATACCGGCAAATCAGTAAAATGCCCAAAATGTGATCAGGTCACGAAAATACATGACACCATCGCATTCCTGAACACCCTCATCCAGAAACACCTGTCCCAGAACAAAGAACTGCTGAGATTACGCCAGGAACTCAACCCGGAAAACACGAAATTCGAAACAGCAGAGGCTGTTCTGTTTGAAGAAATCGATATATATATAACACCAGTGCCTTATCGCAATCATCTCAACTAGAACCAATCATAAACTGGTTTTCAAAGAGGCAAATCACAATCCAGGCACATCCGGAATCTGTCGACACGACAGGTTTTTTTGACGAAATAGCCATGTCACTTGGCAACAATATCGAGACATTAAGATTTGTCAGCAACCAAATAAAGTATATTCAGAATAAAGGCTACGCCAATGTCAAACTAGATCTTTCAAAAAAATCTCCTGAAGAGATCAGACAAATAAGAGACTTTTGTAAAGACTTACACGACTACTCATTTGTAGCAAAATATTTCTTCATAAAAAAAGATAATATAATCAGACTGACTCTTCAGGAAATCCCTAAAATAAAGTCCTTTTTCAATGGTATCTGGATGGAATGGTTCACCCTGTTAAAGGTGCTGGAGTTTTTCCGTGAAAAAAAGATCATACCCTCCTGTACCAGAAGTCTTAATATTTCTTTCCCCAATGGATCCTCAAACGAACTTGACCTTTTCTTTCTCACTGAAAAACAACTCCCGATTTGTATCGAGTGTAAAACCGGAGAATTCCGCCATGAAATCAACAAATACCTCTCATTGCGGAAACAACTCAACATAAGCAAAGAACAGTTTATCATTTGTGTGTTTGGCTTAAGCCGTGAACAAACACTGGGGATGACCAGCATGTATGAACTGACTTTTGTAAATGAAAAAACCCTCGTTGACCATATCCAGTTTGTTCTTTCATAACCGGAAGAGCAAATTTTCCCTGCAGGAACTCATAAAAATCTTACATGCGACACCAGTACCGTTCCTCCCGTCGACCCTGTAATGGACCCTTTCCTTACCGCCCCTTGTCTTCCACCCAATTCACACTTTACTTTATCCGCCATTTCATTTTATAGCGGCAAACTTCCCGGCACACTAAATAAGAGATTACAATTTGACCATCCCGTCAAAATGATTACCATGTAGGCCATGTTGGCAACATTTAGATATTACCTTTAATTTCAGATTATATGAGTTAAAATAATATCAAGAGAAAAAAATTTTTCGCAAAATCAGTCGGAAGTGAAAATGGAATTCAAAGACTACTATACTACTCTTGGTATCGACCGAGACGCTACCCAGGATGAGGTCAAGAGAGCATACCGCAAACTTGCCCGTAAATTCCATCCTGACATCAACAAAGGCGATGATGCTGAAGTGCGTTTCAAGGAAATCGGCGAGGCTTACGAAGTATTACAAGATACAGAAAAAAGAGCAGCCTACGATAAATTCGGCAAAGACTGGCAGGCTGGTCAGGACTTCAACCCACCACCAAACTGGGACGATGGCTTTGAGTTTCACGGCGGTGGCTACACCGAAACTGACGCTTCACAGTTCAGTGATTTTTTCGAGTCTCTCTTTGGAGCACGGAACAGAGCTGAGCGACAGAGGCCATATGGCACCAGTCACGCCACATATTCCGGAAAAGGCCAGGATCTCCATGCCAAGATCGTGATTACCCTCGAAGACAGCTACCGGGGCAGCAAACAGTCACTTACCCTGCAGCGCCCCACTGTTGACGAATCCGGCCATGTGCTAACCGAGCCACACACCCTTCAAGTTACCATTCCTAAAGGAATTACAGAAGGGCAGCAGATCAGACTCAGCGGCCAAGGTGCCCCGGGCATGGGACAAGGCCCCGCAGGCGATCTCTTTTTAGAGGTTGCCTTTGCAAAACATCCATTCTTCACCCCGGATAACCGTGACATTATGCTCACCCTGCCCATTGCCCCCTGGGAAGCAGCACTTGGTGCAACAGTGCCGGTACCAACCCTTGGAGGCGTCGTTGAACTGAAGATACCACCCGCTTCCCAGACCGGGAAGAAGTTACGTCTGAAAAAACGCGGGCTCTGCTCTGCAAAGGCCAGTGGCGATCAATACGTCACCCTTGCAATAATGACCCCGAAACCCGTTACTGACAAAGACAAAGAACTGTATAATGACATGAAAAAGTCCATGTTTTTTAATCCCCGCAGCCACCTTGGAGTATAATTATGAATCCGGATCTCCAATGCACATTTTTTGACGATGACTGCCATTACAGCCTTCGTGAGCTCTGCAATGTATGCAATGTACATGCCCAGTTTATCCAGGAGCTGATCGATGAAGGCATACTATCACCCCAGGGACAAAAACCGCAGGAATGGCGGTTCAGGGCGGTTGAGATAAAACGTATCCAAGTCTCCATTCGCCTCCAGAAAGATCTGCGAATTAACCTTCCCGGCACAGCATTGGCCCTCGACCTGCTCGATGAAATAGCCAGACTGCGTCAGAGTAAATCGCGCCTTGAACAGCTCTACTCACTTGAGGAACAGGGGTGATCGACAAGACCTGACCGATACTGCAGACAAAATGCAACATTTCAACACGAAAACTTTTTCAAGGAGTAAAATATGAAACATTCTTTTTTCATTCCCGTTATTTTGAGCCTTTCTCTTTTCCTTTCTTCCTGTGCCAATGGCCCCAACAAAGCAGGTATGGGCGCCGCCGGTGGTGCAGCGGGAGGTGCCCTGATTGGCCAGGCCATTGGCCACAACACCGAAGCCACCCTCATCGGAGCTGCAGTTGGTACCATGCTTGGCTACATGATTGGCAACGAGATGGACAAGTATGACCGTGAGCAACTCAACCATGTATATGAACGTGGTGTATCCGGACAGACCAATGCCTGGCGTAACCCAGATAATGGCAACCAGTACGTGGTTACCCCTCAAGCGGCTTTCTCCGACCCAAAAACCAATCGTCCATGTCGTAAGGCTGAAATCCAGACCATCATCAACGGCAAACGTGAAATCGCCTACACTACAGCATGTCGTGACAACGATGGTCACTGGCAGCTCCAGTAATGAATATTCATAAGGGCAGCTTTTCAATATACACTACAGAACCCATGCACCTCGTTGATATTACATCTGAGGTACAGGCGCAGATATCAGAAACAGGGATTGAAGAGGGGATCTGCTATCTGTTCAACCCCCATACGACAGCAGGTCTGACCATTAATGAAGGGGCTGATCCAGATGTGAAAGCCGACATAGTAAAAGGGTTGCGTGAAATCGTGCCCTTTAACTACCCTTTCAAACACATGGAAGGAAATTCCCCATCTCACATTATGGCATCGTTGATGGGAACATCTCTCACCATAATGGTGAGCAGCAGCCTGCTCCAGCTTGGAACATGGCAGGCCATCTATTTCTGTGAATTTGATGGCCCAAGAACCAGAAACGTACATTGGCAACTAATGCCTTCCTATTAAACTTTTTTTTGCACCATGACCCTAACCCCCCATCAAATGTGCTTCGGACTAAGCTCTGACCTTGACCGTGAATCATTCAAATGCTTCATCCAACTCATGGGTAATCCTCAGCTTACGAGTACTCTCAGCAGCAGATTGTCAAGCGAGGATATCCTGGACATTGTTCAGTATTTAACCGGCGTTCTAAAAAACCATTTAAGTGAAGATGAATACCATGAATTGTTTCTTCTTGAGCAATCCCCCAACTCTCCGCAAACTAATACTGAAATAACATAAATGGCACATAACATCCTATACGACCTGCGCAGCTTCATTGATCTGTTGCGCCACGAAAACCAACTTCTGGTAATTAACGAAGAGGTCGATCCGAACCTTGAAATCGCCGAGATCCACAGACGTGTCATAGCCCAACAAGGACCGGCACTGCTCTTTACCAATGTAAAGGGAAGTTCATTTCCTGTGGTTACCAACCTTTTTGGGACTGCCAGACGACTCGAGCTTGCCTTCGGCTCACGCCCTCAGAAATTTGTTCAGAATCTTGTTAACCTCACCGAATCCATTATGCCTCTCAAGGCAAAAAAACTCTGGGACAACCGGAATCTTTTCATGGACGGGTTAAAGATTGGCCTGAAAAACAAAAAACACGGTCCCATCCTTGAAAATTGCCAATCGCCGCCACGGCTGAGCAGTCTTCCCATGCTCACTTCATGGCACAGTGACGGCGGTGCCTTTGTTACTCTACCCCTTGTTTACACTGAACATCCCGCTGGTAAAGGTCACAATCTTGGCATGTATCGCATTCAACGCCACGATGATACCACCACTGGTATTCACTGGCAGATCCACAAGGGGGGCGGATATCACTACCATGAGGCTGAGAAACTCAACCAGTCTCTGCCCATGACTCTCTACATTGGCGGCCCGCCTGCACTTATGCTCGCAGCCATTGCTCCACTGCCCGAAGATATCCCAGAGCTGATGCTCACTTCACTACTCATTGGAAAAAAACTCGATATGACCCCAGACCCGAAAGGGGGCCATAAACTTGTCGCCAATGCTGAGTTTGCGGTACGCGGCATGGTTCCACCCCATATTCGCAAACCTGAAGGACCCTTTGGCGATCATTACGGATACAATTCCCTGCAGCATGACTACCCCGTGTTTCAGGCATCGTACCTCTATCATCGTAACAAGGCCATCTACCCCGCCACCATCGTCGGTCGGCCCAAGCAGGAAGATTACTTTATTGGTGATTTTCTCCAGGACCTGCTCTCACCTCTCTTTCCATTGGTGATGAAGGGTGTTCGTGAACTCAAGACATTCGGGGAGACTGGATTTCACTGCCTGGCAGCCGCCCGCGTTGCTGACCGCTATCCACGAGAAGCCTTTGCCTGTGGGCTCCGCATCCTTGGAGAAGGCCAGTTGTCACTCACAAAATTTCTCATTTTGACGGATGCTGATATTGACATCACTGATTTCCCAAAACTCTGGACCCATGTCCTGGAGCGTATCCAGTGGGACCGTGACCTCTTTATTTTTGCCAATGTTTCTCAGGATACACTCGACTATACTGGCCCGTCTGTGAACAAGGGTTCTAAAGCTATGATGCTTGGACTTGGCAAGGAGAAAATACGTGAATTACCCACAGAATTCTCTGCTAATCTATCGCGAGATTGTCGCAGAGTGAAAGTTTATTTGCCAGGTACCCTTGTTCTCGAAACCAATGATTACAAAAGCAGCCCTGATCTTGCTGAACGTATTGCCAAAGACCCAGCCCTCAAAGAGTGGCCTGCCATCCTCCTTGTTGACAACTGCGAAGAAGCCACCTGTTCCACCCAGGAATTCTTGTGGACATTTTTTACACGATTTGAACCAGCCGCAGACATCCATGGAGCAGCAAGCACTGTGCAGCGCTTCCATGTTGGTCTGACACCACCCATTGTTTTCGATTGCCGTATGAAACCCTGGTATACTGATGTCCTGGAGGTCGATGAAGCAACACGCAAACTGGTGGAATCCCGTATTCACAAACTTCTCCCTGGTAAGCTGCGCTGATTATGAACAAAGTAGTGAGACTGCAGAAATTCCTGGCCGGTGCCGGAGTTGCTTCAAGAAGAAAAGCTGAGGAGTACATTGCCCAGGGCCGGGTCAAGGTTGATGGAAAAGTTGTCACCGCCATGGGCCTGCAGATCGTCCCCGATAAACAGAAGGTGTTCTTTGATAACAAGGAGGTCAGAACAGAAAAAAAGACTGTCTACATTCTCCTGAACAAGCCAAAAGGGTACGTGACAACTCTTTCTGACCCCCAGGGCCGCCCCATCGTCAGTTCTCTGCTCCCTGGAATCAAAGAACGGGTTTTTCCCGTTGGAAGGCTGGATCTGGATACTGAAGGTGCATTGCTTTTGACCAACGACGGCGAACTTGCCCAGCGAATTCTTCATCCCAGCAATGAGGTTTTCAAAACCTACGAAGCAAGGGTTAAAGGTGTCCCTTCCCCAGCATCGTTACGCGCTTTGGAAAAGGGAATCATGCTGGAAGAGAAAAAGACAGCACCTGCAAGAGCCCGGATCAAGCGCAAAAACAAACAAAATTCTGTAATTATTATAACTATTCATGAGGGACGCAAACGGCAGGTAAAAAAGATGCTCCAGGCAGTTGGCCATCCGGTACAATCCCTTAAACGACTGGCTTACGGGCAACTTGGGTTGGATAATCTGGAAGTTGGAAAATTCAGATTTCTTCATCAAAATGATATAAAAAAGATTTTTTCGAAAAAAAGTTCTTTACAAACAAAAAAATAGCTGATTAAATTTGGTAAGTTATCTGTTAAGATCACAGATATGTACGTTAAATAGGTGCAAATTTATTTTCCCAATACCTTTTTTTTTATTGAGAGGCGTTGGATTGGAATTTCTATTTATTATCTTCTTTTTTTCTGAATATTGTAACAACAGCGATATTCGCCTTGAATGCATAGGAGCCAGGCATGAACAAATCTGAGTTAATTGAAGCGTTATCCCAGGACATTGATCTTCCACACAGGGAGGCTGCAGCAATTACCAACACCATCATCGAAACAATGACCGAGGCACTGGCTCAGGGAGACAGTATTGAGATCAGAGGTTTTGGGAGTTTTGTTATTAAAAACTATGGATCCTATGAAGGACGCAATCCTAAAACTGGTGAAAAGATCAAGGTGAAACCAAAGAAACTTCCATTCTTTAAAGTTGGCAAGGATTTACGGGAGCAGGTGAACGGCGGAAAGTAGCAGTTTTCCATGTCACTAACTCACACAATTCCACCCACAAGATCGTATACTTGGGCCTCGGCGATACGTACCTGTACGATATCTCCGGGGCTGGCGGTACCATCGTTTATGTAGACACAACCGTCTATTTCTGGCGCCTGGTATACTGTCCTCCCCTCTAAAAGAAGATCTGTTTCCCTGCTGAGCCCCTCAACCAATACCGGCACTGTCTGGCCAACATATTTTTGCAGTATCTCCTCTGAGATCCCTGCCTGCAGCTCCATCACCCTGTTCATTCGCTCCAATTTCAACTCCTCAGCACACTGCAGTTCATAAAACTCTGACATAGCCCCATCTTCATTCGTATATGCAAATACCCCCACATGATCGATGCGATACTGTTTCAGAAATCCTTCAAGCCGAACAACATCCTCCTCAGTTTCTCCTGGAAATCCGACCATCATTGTGGTTCGCAGTGCAATATCCGGAACAGCAGCACGGATATTCTCCACAAAACTGCAGAGATCATCGAAGCCATAACGCCTGTGCATACCCTTTAAAATCGAATCCGACACATGCTGAAAAGGGATGTCCATATAAGGCAAAATACGATCTTCTGATGCCATAAGAGCAAAGAGTTCATCCGGAACCCCGGATGGATACAGGTACATAAGACGGAGCCAGGGGAAGCTGGTCTCTTTCAGGATTCGGGAAAGAAGTGCCATGAGGTGAGAGGCATCATCAAGGTCATTACCATAAGCCGTGATATCCTGGGCAATCAGTGAAATTTCCTTAACACCGGAATCTTCAAGGCGCTGCATCTCCACAAGAATATCATCAATTCCCCTTGAGCGAAGATCCCCCCTGATAAAAGGAATCATACAGTAGGTACAACGATTACTGCACCCCTCAGTAATTTTAACAGAACTTCTGAAAAAAGGGGTGGAAACCAGTCTGGGTAGATCGGCATTCATAAGAAAACGATCAGGACAAAAAGCTTTGTCAGTCTGTTTACCAGCAATGAGTTTCTGAAGGAGACTTACAATATCAGCTACCCCCTCGGTTCCCACGAAAAGGTCCACTTCAAGAAGATCACTCTCGAGATCTGTTACATATCGCTGCACAAGGCAACCGGTGACCACCAGAAATTTGGCTGGATCATTCTTCTTGAAAGCAGCCATTTCAAGGATAACCTCAATTGCCTCTTCAACTGCTGGCTGAATAAAGCCGCAGGTGTTCACTATGAGGATATCTGCACCTGCGGGATCATTTGTCAACTGGAAGTTACTTTCCTGGAGCAGCCCAAGCATCACCTCAGAATCCACTAAATTCTTGGCACACCCTAAGCTCACAAGATGAAAACTGGACATAATTATTTCTCCTTATAACGTGATAATGTGACGATGGAGTTCATAAGCAGTTTTAACTGGGCCTTACTCTTTCTTTTAAAAACTTTCCCGTTAAAGCCAGGATACCACTCTTTTTTCCAGAGTTCATCAGACGTAAGAAAGAGAGCGGCAAAATCTACACCCCTGTGTGACGCAACAGCGCATAGCGCTGAATATTCCATATCCACAACGGCCACGCCATATTGCCTGGAAAGTGAACTGAGCATGCTCCTGGACTCTCTGTAGGGGGCATCCGTGGACCAGACGGGAACCGGTGCCTGAGTATTAAGAACAGCCTGGAGATTTTTAAGCAGCCACGATGATGGCTGCAACACAGTACTGTCACTGTAATATCGTGATGTTCCCTCACCAGGATGAGCAAGCCCGCCAAGAACTGTATCACCAACACTAATGACAGGGTCAACAGCACCGCACCAACCTGCCATCACAACAGTCCTTGCTCCAAGGGCAATGAGCTTTTCAAGTACCATTGCAGCCATGGGAGCCCCCACAGAAGGCCCTGCCACAAAAAAATCACTCCCGGGGCTCACCACCAGGTCTGAATGAAACAAAAAGCGCTGTTCACCTCCCCGATCAATCAGTATTCTGGAACAGTTTCTGGCCTCTGTTGGATTTACCAGTAAAAGGCCGCACTCCGGTATGGACTTCTCCCTGACCCCACGGCCGGGATGAACAATTATATCATCTTTCATAGTTTCCATTATATGACAGATTTTCGAAGCCATCACGGATTCAGGAGATTCTTAAAAACGCAAAAAGGCTGCAGATTTCTCTGCAGCCTTTTTCAAATCAAAGGTTCAGGTTTCATTCGAGACAACCTGGCCTGACTGAAACCGAATTAGCCAATCAAAGGATTCGCATAAAGCAGGATCAGGGAAACAACCAGTCCGTAAATAGCACAGGACTCAGCAAGAGCCATACCAAGGATCATGAAAACCATCAGTTTAGGCTGTACTTCAGGGTTACGGGCAAGACCCATGGTAGCACCCTGTCCAACATTACCGATACCGATACCAGCACCAAGTCCTGCAAGTCCGATTGAAAGTCCAGCACCGATACATACGAGTCCGAGCATTAATGCATTTGATTCCATTGTGTTTCTCCTAAAAAAGTTTTGTTGTTTTGGCCTTCTTCCTGCAAACTATATAAAAAGTTATTTCTGAATCTATGTTTCTCTTTTTGATCAATGAGCATGCTCGTTAGACTGACCGAAGTATACAACGGTGAGTAAAACAAAAACCATGGCCTGAACCAAAGATACCAGCACACCAAGGAGCATGATTGGCAGTGGCGCAAAATAAGCACCAGCCAGCATGAAGAGAATTCCGAGCAGGGTCTCTTTAGCCATGATGTTACCGAAAAGTCGAATGGAGAGTGAAAGCAGACGTGCCACATTACTGATAAGCTCGATGGGCAGCATCAGCGGAATGAGAACTGGAATGGGTCCTAGGAAATGTTTTATATAGCCGACACCATGGGCACGCAGGCCTATGAGATGATGGGTTACCCATACAATAAGGGTCAGTGCAAGGGTGGTATTGATGGATGAAGTTGGAGACATGAAACCGGGGATAAGACCAATAAGGTTACCCACAGCAATGTAGAGTGCAAAGGTGGAAATCATAGGGAAAAGTTTCTCAGTGAGTTCGCTTCCCATATTGTCATTGAAGAAGTCATACATACCGCCGATGAGCAACTCCCAGAAGTTCTGCCCCTTGCCGGGGATCATTTCAATATTGCTGAGGGTGAGCTTCCCAACCACGACCAGAAAAATCATGACGAACCAGGTATATGTCATATACGGTTCACAAAGTTTTTCCAGAAATGTGTTCCCAATGGGACCATGTGGAATCGGCAGCCCTAATTTTTCCAGAATAATTGAAATAAATAGTATCGGATGTTCCATAACTCTCCCTCTTACCCTTTCCTGCTTAAAAAGTAGCGTCCTGCCACACTGAGTGTTGTCAGAATAATGGCAAAAACTACAGTTGATAACCCCAACAGTAACCCAATCACATCAGCCTTACCACTCCTGATAAAAAGCAGCAAGATCAAAGCAATCAAGGCCAGCCGGAGCCAAAATTTAACAATATAAACAGACTTACCGCTGCCCTTCTTCGGTTCCTCTCCCTCTTTTGGAGGTTCAAAGGTCTTTAAAAAAGAGGCAATATCACGGTGCCCTGAAAAAAAACTCGCAATAGCTATTACACCACCAATCAGTACTGATTGAGCAAATGGCCATGACATCACCATCCATGACCCTCCAGTCAGCAACGCCAAAAAAGCAAGGCTAAAGATCTGTACCTGTTTTAGAGAAATATCAAGCACAACCTGTCAACCTTCCGAGTCCTTGTCCTTTGTCCTGGCCGCCGGGGTTCGCAAAATATCGAACAAACTCTTAAATCCAGCACCTATCCCAAAGGCCAAGCCGATAAATGTAAACCAAGGTGAGGTATTTCCATCAAAGAAATGTTCATCCAGATAAATACCGCCTCCCAGTCCGATAAAAATCGCAGCCACAAAGGTAAACCCGATATGCCCGTAATTACCAAGCAGATCGACCATCTCAGTACTGAGTTTTTTAGCCATTTTTGTTACCACCTTTCAAAACCCTGAAAACTCTGTGGCAAACGATCAAATTTGTTAGCATGCCCACCCGCCAAAGTCAACGATTTTTTTACATTTCAGCCAATTTTTTGAATGACCATTCAGTCATTTTTATGGTTTTTTCCAGGTCTTCCTGGCCATGAGCTGCCGAAATAAAAGCAACTTCAAATTGCGAAGGTGCCAGATAAATCCCCTTGCTCAACATTTGCCGATAATGCGTTCCATAACGACCAGTGTCCGACTTCATTGCTGAGTTAAAATCAGTCACCGGACTATCTGTGAAGAATCCTGTCATCAGCGAAGCAACCCTGTTCAGGGTTACTGGAACTCCGGCATCAACAGCAACCCTGTTGAGTTCTGCGGCAAAAAACTCCGCCTTTTCATTCAGTTCTTTATAAAAATCCTGCCTTTGCAGCATCTTCAGGTTAGCGATTCCCGCAGCCATGGCCAGAGGATTTCCGGAAAGAGTTCCCGCCTGATATACGGGACCATCCGGGGCAATCTGATCCATGATCTCAGCCTTGCCGCCATAAGCACCAACCGGTAGCCCACCACCGATGATCTTGCCGAGACAGGTGAGATCAGGCATAATATTAAAAAATTCCTGAGCGCCACCATAGGCCAGCCTAAATCCTGTTATCACCTCATCAAAAATGAGCACGATGCTCAGTTCTGCTGTGAGTTCACGCAACTTTTTAAGAAAAGTCTTTGAAGGCGCCACACAACCCATATTTCCAGCAACCGGCTCCACGATCACACAGGCAATGGTATCAGCATTGTCACGCAGGGTCTTTTCGAGTATTTCATCGTCATTGTAGGGGATAGATATGGTGTTCTTCACGATATCTTCAGGAACCCCGGGACTGCCGGGAATACCAAGCGTAATCACCCCGGAACCCGCCTTAACCAGAAAAGAGTCCGCGTGACCATGATAACAGCCGTCAAATTTGACGATCACATCCCGGCCCGTATAACCACGTGCCAGACGAACCGCACTCATGGTGGCCTCCGTACCCGAATTCACAAAACGCACTTTTTCAAGAGAAGGTACTGCTTCAACCACCATGGAGGCAAGAGCCATTTCTTTAGTGGTGGGAGCTCCAAAGGACGTGGAGTCGCCGGCTGTTTCTTTCACGGCAGCAACAATCTCATCCGGCGCATGACCATGAATCATCGGCCCCCAGGAGCAGACAAAATCAATATATTCATTGCCGTCCACATCATAAACCTTTGCCCCCTTTGCCTTCTGGATAAACACAGGGTCACAACCGACTGAGCGACAGGCCCTTACCGGACTGTTGACCCCGCCGGGAATCACTTTCTGAGCCATCTCAAACATTTTTCCAGAAACAGTTGTATTCATGTTAACTCCCTTCATTTGTATTTTTCAGGCACCACGGTTTACACAGGGCCCGGGCTTTGACTTTTCTAATGGACTCGTAAACTCCAAGCATCTCCTTCATCAAGCGCCCCTCCAGGAAGTGCCCTTGGGTCCAAGTTTTTCATCTTCCAGGGAACCCTAGTACATCGAAATTAAACAAAAAAAATAAGCCAACGATGCAGATAAAAAGTTCTTACGACACCATAATGAAAAATAGAACATACCATGACTTGTAAAAAACTGTCAAACAGCTTCCCGCCTTGACCTTTACCATTTTGTGCACACTGTATGCAGCAACATGGTATGAAAGTGCCCGAAACCTGCTCTTTTTTTTCTTGTCATGAAAAACTGCAGCGGGTACATTGCATTAATTGAGAGCATAATTTTATTTTTTTCAGACAATCATAAATTCCACTCAAATTGGAGAAAAACAATGGCCAGTGATAACGTCAAAGATGTAAGCGATGCTGATTTTGAATCAATAATCAGCTCAGATACCCCATGCCTTGTAGATTTTTGGGCCCCATGGTGTGGCCCCTGCAAGGCAATCGGCCCCGTCGTTGAGGCCCTTGCTGAAGAGTATGCGGGAAAGGTCAGCATCGTAAAGATGAACGTTGACGATAACCCTGCTACTCCGGGAAAATTCGGTATCCGTGCCATCCCCACCCTGATTCTGTTCAAGAGCGGCGAAAAAGTTGACCAGGTCACCGGTGCTGTCGGCAAGGCCCAGCTCATTGAGCTCATCGAAAAAGCATTATAATCTCAATAACTAGGCCTTTACCGGAGACCATTCCAGTGAGGCCTGACTGCTATCCATTCAGACACATTCTGATCTCATGTCCAATTCCCATCATAAACTGATTATCCTTGGCGGTGGACCGGCCGGACTTACCGCTGGACTCTACGCAGCAAGGGCACGAATGGATCACCTCCTCATCGAGAAGGGTGCCGAAGGTGGACAGGTTCTTCTCACGGACTGGATTGATAACTATCCGGGGTTCCCAGACGGTATCTCAGGTTTTGATCTTGCCGAAAAGATGCTGGCCCAGGCCAGACGTTTTGAACTCAACTCCATGTTCGGCAACGTCACCTCCCTTGATCTCAGCAAGCCTGTCAAACGTCTGGAACTTGAAGGTGGAAACACTCTCAGCTGTGACAGTCTAATCATATGCAGCGGCGCCCATCCGCGCCCTCTTGGCATCCCCGGTGAAGTCGAGCTCACCGGGAAAGGTGTTTCCTACTGCGCAACATGTGATGCACCATTTTACCGCAACATGCATGTTGCAGTCGTTGGCGGAGGAAACACCGCAGTACAGGAAGCGGCCCACCTCACCAAATTTGCCGACAAGGTCACCCTTATTCATCGTCGTGATGAGTTGCGGGCGACTAAAATTGTCCAGGAAAAAGCCTTTGCCAATTCCAAGATTGATTTTATCTGGGACACCACCGTAACTGAGATCAATGGCACAGAAGGTGTCGAAAAGATTCAGCTCCTGAACAGAAATGGAGAGACATCAGAACTTAAAGTTGATGGTATCTTCGTTCTCATCGGGGTACTGCCGAATAACGAGATGCTGCCCCTCGACATACTGAAAGCCGATGCCGGTGGTTTTATCCCCACCGATCTTGAAACGCGTACTGCCGTGCCCGGAGTTATGGCCGCAGGCGATATCCGCAGCAAAGAAGTACGACAGGTAATCAACGCAGCGGGAGAAGGCGCCACCGCTGTCCTTGCCGCTGAACACTATCTTACCAATCTCAGCTGAGTCAATTATTATGATGTTCCGCTCCAGACAATCCGGCAGACATACTTCACTCATACAGAACTCGTTCAGGCTCTGCCTGATCTGCATACTCCTCCTCTCACTTGGAGGTTGTGCTCAGATAAAATCGCTCTTTGGGGAAGGCGACGAGGAGGGTCAGGACATAAGACTATCTGCCAAGACCCTTGCTGGCAAAGGGATAGACGAGCTGAACAACGGTAATTACTATAAGGCCAGAAAAGCCTTTGATGAAATACTCGATTACTACCCCTTCAGCCCCGAGGCCATGCTTGCCCAGTTGAAGGGTGCTGATGCGAACTACTACATGGAAAACTACCAGGAGGCCTTGGTACTCTATCGTGAATTTGAGGAACGTCACCCCACCAACGAAGCCATTCCCTATGTGATGTATCAAATTGCCATGTGCTACTATCAGCAGATAGACCGCATTGACCGTGATACCAGCGGTGCTGACAATGCCATAAAAGAATTTTCCAAACTCCTCAGGGCCTTCCCCAATTCACCTTATTCCCATGAAGCCAGGGCAAGGATTCGAGCGGCCAATGAATTTCTGGTGAATCACGAATACTTTGTCGTAGAATTTTACCTCAGAACCGAAAAGTACGAACAGGCTCAAACCCGACTCCGATACCTGATAAGCACCTATCCGGATGCCACAATAACCCCTAAAGCAAGAAAATTACTTCAACGTCTCGATGCGGGCGATCCGCCTAGTTTCAGCCTCTCTTCCTGGTTCAAGAACACCCTGCTGCCTGACTGGACCCTGTTCGACTCAGATGAGGATGAAGCCAAAACGACTCCACCCTCAGAAAAGAACTAAGCCTGACCACAACAAGTCTGCCAGAAAAAGCTAAAGCCTGAAGTCCTTTCCTGCGTACTGGATATGCTCTGCGCTTTTGTGGACAGGAGCGATGGCATGAACAGCACCACACTCCGAACATGTGCCCACAAAGGTTGTCAGGATAAAAGCAGCATTACACTCCTGACATTTCGTCTCGTATCCCCCACCATCAATCAGCTTATCTCTGACAGCACCTCCATGGGCATTGTAAACAAATTCCACTAGTTCCCGACCTGTTGAAAACGGGCCTTCCTGAGGGCCGTACTTGTCGGCAGAGCCACAACTTGAACATCCTGACATATTGATACTCCTTGGTATTTTTTTATGAATCCCAGCTCCTCTGTTGCCTGCTGACGTGAGAAACCAGGCCTGACTGAGTTACATTCTCATAAGTGGAACGATAAGCACAGGGCCAGCAAAAACAATAAAAAAAAGATCCTCCACTATTTTCGGTGCTGTCTGTTCCTGACAGTAACAATATACAGTCTTTCTACTTTCGCTCGGGCCCAGGGGGTTTTTCGCAAAAACTTAAGGCTGGATTTCACAGAAGGATTTATATTGAAACAGTTGATTGTTATATGCCTGCCCAAACCGTCCCAACCATACCATTCCACCAGCTTCGTTAGCATGGTCTCCAAGGTTATCCCGTGGAGGGGATTATTGAATTGTTTTTCAGCCACGGGAAGAGAGCAACGAATAGAAATAACCGGGAACCTTTGTATCAAAGGTCATGGCCTGTTTTGTAACAGGATGGATCATTGTAAGAGAGTTCATATGGAGGGTTAATCGTTTTATACTGCTATCCTTTACACCATATTTTTTATCCCCCGCCACCGGACATCCTTTATCAGCAAATTGAACCCGAACCTGATTCTTCCTGTCTGTGAGTAACTCAACTTCAAGGAAACTGTAATTCTCTGATTCTTTGACAACCGTATAGGCTGTCTGGGCAAACTTCCCCTTTGCTGGATCATTCACCGAATACATCTTATGGATACTGTTTTCAGCGAGATGGGAGGTGATTATACCTTTTTTTTCAGGCAGCCTGCCACGAACCACCACGGTACAGGTTTTTTTGTATGACTGCCACTGACCCTGAAGAATACGTTTGGCCTGTTCATTCTTGGCAAAAACAAGAATTCCCGATGATTCCCGATCCATACGGTGGACAATTAAAATCCGGTTTTTTGATTTGGGATTACCTTTGCGAACATAATCACCAAGCAGATAATAAGCAGTTTTCTCCCTGTCTCTGGCACTACTCACCAGCAAAATTCCATTTCTCTTTTCCACCACCAGTAGGTCATGGTCTTCGTAAAGGACATCAAGTCCTTTGGGCTGAAATCTTTTCGGAGGGCTCTTAAATATTCTTTTAGGTTTCACTTTTTCAGGCTGCTCTTTGTTATCCCTACCAAGGGGGGGAGGAGGTCTTGCGACCAGAGGGCTTTATTTTTCGGGCATGACCGGCAAGAAACGAATCAAGTTTGTTTGCAAATGCCTGACGATCACCCCTGTTCAGGGCTGGCGGGCCACCTGTTTCAACACCATTTGCACGAAGATCATCCATAAAATTGCGCATACTCAAGCGGGAACCGATAGAATCAGTGGTATAGAGTTCACCTCGTGGATTGAGAGCATGCCCTCCTTTTTTGATCACGTCAGCAGCCAGCGGGATATCAGCAGTAACTACCAGGTCGCCGGGATCAAGCTGCTTCACGATTTCAGAATCTGCCACATCCGCCCCAGCAGACACCAGGATAAAAGAGATATGGGAAGAAACAGGTATTTTTATACTTTTATTTGCCACCAGGACTGTCTCTATCCCGGTACGATCAGCCGCCTTAAAGAGAATCTCTTTGATCACCACCGGACAGGCATCTGCATCCACCCAGACCTTCATCTTAAGAACTCAGGTGACGATTTTTTTTCTACTGCTTCAGCCAATACCTCGGAGACAGGTGCTACCTCCATGGCCCGAACAGGACATATGGGAACACAGAGTGAACATCCGGTACACTTGTCAGGATCAAAGATTACTTCCATTGCAGGCCGCTGAATAGAAAGTGCCCCGACAGGGCAGATACCAGTACAGGCGCCACACTGAAAACATTTCTCATCATCACGGTTTATGGCTGCAGCAAGCCGTTCTGCGTTAACACCAAATGACTTCAAATAAGAAAGTCCAGAGGATACCCTGTCCTTTGTCCCCTTCAGTTCGAGGATCATGACTCCCTCACGCTGGGGAAGAATATCCGCCTTTAAAATATTAAATTCCACATCGTACTGTTTCACCAGCTGATAAATGATGGGTTCACTACTGGTCTCTTTGGGAAACCTTAATATATAAATTCGTGTTGCCATGATGCACCTTTCGCAATTTAGCTTAATTTTTCCTGGTAATATGTTCGCTGTCTGACCACCGTACAACCATACCAGATTTATGCATTAAATAAAACAGGGATACACCACAACAGAAGCAGGGCCGGATCGTTAACAGACCCGGCCCTGGGAAGAAGAGAACACACTCCCGACAGCAACGCCGTCAGAAGACACCTTCAAATTACAACGATGATATTAGGATCCCGTTTCAAAGTGATTAGAAATCTATCATTTTTGAATACCTGAACACAGCAGCCTAATCCTCCTGTAATTCTTTTGTAATCAATTTGTAACATGGGTGCGATAAACAGCAAAGATAATCGCTGTAACTGAGACGGCAGACAGTTTTGAACCTGCCAACAATAAATCACCCTTGCGGAGAAACAGGTATGAAGAATGTAACGAGGCGGCAATTCATTAAAAAAGGAACTCTATCACTCCTGGGCGCTGCAGTGGCTCTGAACAGCAGTAGCAAAGTCTTTGCTACCCCTTCAGCGATTCCTTTCAAGAACCTGCGATTTGCAGTCATATCAGACCCGCATGTGGACATCCGCGGAATCAATAAAATGAAGATGAGCGCACTCAGTGTGGAATGTCTGAAAAACAGTGTTGCCGATATTAACCGAGAACAAGGGCTGGCTTTTGTCATGGTGAACGGGGATCTACTTCTGGACGGAGAAATGGAAAACGCAGAGGTAGTTCGTAACATTCTCGGGGAGCTCACGGTTCCCACCTTTGTCATAAGTGGCAACCATGATTATGAACCGGCAAACCTGAAAAAACGCAGGGATGGTTTCACTTATCTTACTGCAGAAGGATTCAGGGAATATTTTTCGGAATATGGCTATCAAAACAGTGATCGACCCTATTACGCTAAGCAGATCACACCTGGGATGCGCTTGATCACCCTGGATGCCTGCATGCCCCTTGAAAAGAAGAAATGGGGTGGCAGACTTGCTGAAGAACAGATAAACTGGCTCGACAATCAGCTTGCAAGCCACAGAGATCAGGTAAACCTCATTTTCATGCACCATAATTTTATCCCGTGGAGCGTTGATGAATTACGCGGTGGTCCCAAGCAGTGGTTCTGTATTGATAATGCTGCAGAGGTCCGCGCCATTCTCGAAAAAAACAGCCAGGCCACACCCATTGCCTTCTCAGGACATCGCCACATAGGTTTACGCGCCAGGACGCTCAATGATGTGGAATACTTTGCCCTCCCTTCTCTAAATTCGCACCCCATGCGCTACTCCATATTCACAGTGTCCAATGAGGAGATATCCTGGAAAACCCCCATGGTTACCATTGATGAGGCAACCCACGTCCAGGCTAGAGAAGCTCTGTTAAATGCAAAATGGTGGCGAGCCGAACAATACCAGACACGATCATCTTTGAACGACATGGAGGTACTCAGCTTTTATGAGAACAACGACTACATTGTTGGAAACCTGCAACTGCTGCAGGGATAAAGGACAGACCGGAAGCCCTGCAATCCCTTTCAGCGGGATGCAGGCTCTCCGACCTGAGTGCCGGACAAAAACCAAGGTTGTCCTGCACCTTAAGCAAGTATTGTATCAGACACCTTTTGGAGCAGCTCTGCCACAGGGGCATCTGTGTTAATCTCCATAACCTCTTCCTGTGCAGAGACCGGCTGAAATCGTTTTTTTTGTGCCTGGTAGATTTCCCAGGTTCCATCTGAAACCGCATCCGGATCAACAGCCCGTTTTTGCAGCCGCTCTTTAATCACATCCTCTGAGCAGAAGCAGTGCACAAACTCCAATCGCACCCGACCCGAGAACGTCTTTCGCAGCAGTTCCCGTTCTGCCAGAGACTGATACGAACCATCAAGGACGACTACCGCCTGGGGATCTTCCCTAAAATGCTTTTCGGCATGATCAATGAGAGTATCATAGGTGAGCCTGCTGAATTCCGGAGTGTAGATCCCCTGATCCACATCTTCCTGCTGCCCGGTTTCGGGACGCATGCCAGCAAGCTTCTTACGGATCCGGTCAGAATTATAGCAGGGCAACTTATATTGCTTCGCCCAGTGCGATGCCAGGTAACTCTTACCAGTGGCAATCATACCAAAAAACACCAGTAACAGTTTTTCAGGTCGTCGCATACCGCTCCGCCAGAAGGAAATGCTTCTTTGCCTGTTCGATGCAGGTAGCTTTGGTCTTTTCATCCACTGCCGGATCACTGGCTGTAAACAGGGCAATCTTTGCCCGCACATAAGTGCGATAACACTTGTAAAAATTTAACATTCCCAAAAGCCCACGATCTCCTGATTTTTCCACAAACTGCTCAACGAAGTAGTCTGAAAGTTCAGCCTGACCATGGAAATCAAGATCCATGGCCAGAAAGGCGACATCGGCCGCCACGTCAGTATAGCGAAAACGTTCATTAAACTCAATACAGTCAAAGATATAGACAGGATCAGAAAGACAGATATTACCGGAGTGCATGTCGCCGTGACAATCCCTGATCTTTCCGGCGTCAATGCGCTTTTGAAAGTGATCCTCATGGCCAAGGAACTCTTTCGAATAGCACACTATTTTCTCAAACTGATTCCTCGTTACGGCACCGTTATCCACAAAGCTCTCAGTCTGTTCAAAATTCTCAAGGACATTAACTGCGACAGATTTTGCCCTGCCGAATTTTTTTATCTCGTCTCCACCAGCTGCTTCCTGATAAAAGGGAACCAGCTGATCGATAATCAGATCAAGGTGTTTTTTTTGAAGTTCTCCGGCAGCCATAACCCGACCCATCATTCTGGACTCATCCATGCGCGCCATCCGGATTCCATACTCAACCACCTCTCCACTGCCGTTAAGACAAAATCCACCGCCATCTCTTGTTACCGTAACCAGTTCTTTGTATAGATCCGGACAGAGTCTGCGGTTCAGCTGTAACTCCTGCTCACAGTAATATTTTCTTTTATCAAGGGTGGAAAAATCAAGAAATCCAAAATCCACAGGTTTTTTCCACTTGTACACAGAATCACCTGCAAGCAGAACAAAAGAGATATGGGTCTGGACCATACTGACATCAGTCGCAGGATGAGGATAACTGCCAGACTGCTGCAGGTACTCAATATAGGCAGGGAGGATCACATCGCTCATACAACAAACTCCTTAGAAAAATAATAAATACTATTGGTGGGAAAACTTTAGCTTCGTTTCCGATAATGATTATAGTGGCACTTTAAACTTTTAACCTTCAACTTTCCACTCTAAACTGGCAATTATGAATCGGCACAGCATACAGGAACTCTTACACGATGTACAGCAGGGAGACTGCTCGGTGGATCAGGCGCTGCATAAGCTGCGTCACCTTCCAGGGCAGTTCATCAAAGATGCCTGCATCGACCACCACAGAAGCCTCAGAACCGGAATCCCTGAAGTAATCTACGGTGCGTCTAAAACCAGTGAACAGATAATCAACATCGCAAAGACCTTCCTCGAGCACCGCTCACTGTTCCTTGCCACTCGTGTCGTACCTGAAAAAGCTGACCATATCCTGAAAGTTCTGCCTCAACTCCGCTATCACCAGCAGGCGGCCATGCTCTCATGCAATGTCCCTCAAGTTGATCCCGGCCACAGTCGCGGCACCATAGTCATCCTCTGCGCCGGAACTTCTGACATCCCTGTAGCAGAAGAGGCACGAATCACAGCGGAAAGCCTTGGTAACCCTGTCACCACCCATTATGACGCAGGAGTCGCCGGCCTGCACCGTCTGTTCAAACGGCAGGAAGCCATCAGCAGTGCCACCGTTATTATAGTGGTGGCCGGAATGGAAGGGGCCCTGCCTAGTGTTGTGAGCGGAATGTGCAGCTGTCCCGTGGTGGCGGTGCCGACTTCGGTGGGCTACGGTACCAGCTTTAGCGGTATTGCCGCACTGCTCGGTATGCTGAACAGCTGTGCCCCGGGACTTGCCGTGGTAAATATTGACAACGGATTTGGAGCCGCCTGTCACGCATCAGCCATTAACAGAAAAAATCAGCCTGAAACCTTGCAAGATTCAGGCAGTACAGTATAATCTGTATGCTTTATCCAATTAGATCGTCATCAATAATCAACCAGTAGCCCTTTTATTCCAGGAACCTGAATGAACACATCACTGAAGTTGAAAGTTTCCGCGCTGATCTTCTTTATTGCGCTCTCTATTATCACTATTGTTCCCTCATTTTACAACTCCACCCCTGACTGGTGGGAGAAGTACATGGCCCCTGAAGGATTGCGCCTGGGACTTGATCTTCAGGGTGGTATGCATCTTGTCCTCAAGGTCAATCTTGATAAGGCTGAAGAGGACTCTCTTGAACTTGCCGCAAACGAGCTGAAGGACCTTTTGAGGGATGAGGGTATCAGTGCGGTCCGTACAAAATCAGATCCTGGAGTTGTTCTCTTTACCCTGCCAAATTCCGGTGCGGTCGAGACGGTCAACCGGGTGGTAAAAGACAGCTTTCCAGAAATTGATGTGCAAGTAGACGCCAAGGAAGGCTCTTTTCCAAAGATAACTGTGACTCTCAAGAGTTCTGAAATTGACTTCATCCGTACCCACGCCGTTGAGCAGTCCCTTGAGATCATCAGGAACAGGATTGATCAGTTTGGTGTAGCAGAACCTGTGATAATCCGCCAGGGTGAAGCTGAGATAGTGGTGCAGCTTCCGGGGGTGAAAGACCCGAAACGAGCCTTAAAACTCCTCGGGGACACCGCCCAGCTTGAATTTAAACGAGTGGCCGATGCTGCCGGGATCAATATCAGGGTGCTGGCAGAAGAAGCACGGACGGCTGGACAATGGGATGGAACCTGGACCAGCCATGAAGAACTCGCCAAGCTCAACAGGGCCCTGCAGAACAGACTGCCTGAAAACACCAGAATATATATTGAAAAAGACACTGACACCCAGACCGGCAAAGAGATCATTCGGCCCATTCTCCTGGACACCCAGATCCTGATGACAGGTGAGATGGTCAAGAATGCTCAGGTTCGGATCTCCAATCAGTTTAATGAGCCATATGTCTCCTTGGACTTCACTTCCAAAGGTGGCAGAGTTTTTGCCAAACTCACGGAGGAGAATGTGGGAAAACGGATGGCCATTGTACTCGACGACGTTGTCCGCTCAGCCCCTGTTATACGTGAAAAAATCCTGGGCGGTTCCGCCCAGATAAGCGGAAGCTTCACCCATGAGGATGCGGCAGATCTCGCCATTGTCCTGCGTGTTGGTGCACTCCCTGCTCCGGTTGATATTATCCAGAACATGACAGTCGGGGCAAGTCTCGGTCAGGATTCCATCACCAAGGGAATGACCGCAGGTGTCTTTGGCGCTCTTATTGTGCTGGTTTTCATGGGCATCTACTACAGACTCTCGGGTGTTATTGCCAACATAGCCCTTATCTTAAACATTCTTTTTCTCTTTACCGGCCTGGCCATCCTCAATGCAACCCTCACCCTGCCTGGTATTGCCGGTATTATCCTCTCCATAGGAATGGCCGTTGATGCCAATGTACTCATTTTTGAAAGGATGCGGGAAGAATACAGTCTTGGAAAATCTGTAAAGTCCAGTGTTGACGGTGGATTCAGCAAGGCGTTCTGGACCATTGTCGACTCCCAGGTTACAACTCTGATTACCGCCATGGCACTTTTTATGTTCGGTACCGGTCCAATCAAAGGATTTGCCATCACCTTGTCACTGGGAATTATTTTCAACCTGTTCACTGCCCTTTTCTGTTCACGCTTGATATTTGACACTCTTTACTCCTTCAGACTTATGAAGAAGCTCAACTTCATGCAGTTTGTAAAAAAGCCCAACCTGAACTTTATGAAGATCAGAAATTTCACCTTTGCAATATCAGGAGTACTTGTAATAATTGGCATGGTCGCCTTTATCCAGATTGCCAGAGGAAAAGCCAACATGGGCGTTGATTTCTCCGGTGGTTCCCTACTGCAGTACAAAGCATCCGCCGACTTTACCATGGACGAAGTCCGTACAGTCTTCGGTGACAATGATCTCAAGAATGCCAACCTTCAAGAGGTTGAAGGTGAGCATCGTCTGATTGTTAAAATCAAAAAATCGGAAGAAGTGGTGGGAGACCTCAGCGAGCAGATTACAAATCTACTTGCCACGAAGATGCCTGAAAAGGGCTTCACCCTTGAAAGCCAGTCTGAAATCGGCTCTTCCGTCAGTGCGGTACTGAGAAACAAAGCAATACAGGCAATTTTCATATCTCTGCTTGGTGTTATCATCTATCTTGCGATGCGTTTTGATATCCGTTTCGGCCTTGCTGCAGCCGTTGCAACGTTCCATGATGTAATCGTAGTACTCGGTATCTGCTGGCTCCTTGATGTCGAGATAACTCTTCTCATTGTCACCGCCCTGCTTACTCTAGCTGGATATTCACTGAATGACTCCGTGGTCGTCTTTGACCGTATTCGTGAAAATATGCAGAAATCCGAAGACCACTCGCTCCTGCAGCAGATTAACCGCAGTATCAACGAGGTGATGGGGCGAACCTTTGTCACCTCACTGACAACCGCCATGACTCTTCTTGCTCTGTTTTTCTTTGGTGGTTCAGTAATTCACAACTTCTCCCTGGCTCTTCTCCTTGGAGTCCTGGTCGGTACCTATTCTTCAATCTTCATAGCCAGCCCCATACTCAGCCTGTGGCCTGCAAAGAAGAGCTGAAACAATGGAACAGGTACAACTTCCTAAAAATGTCAGCCGGATAGAGGAGAATGATCCGTTCCAATTCTCATGTCATCCGGCTGTCAGCTGTTTCACTGACTGCTGTCGTCAGCTGGAACTCGCTCTCACTCCGTACGATGTGCTGCGCTTGAAGCAGGAAACGCAACTTGAGTCGAACAGTTTTCTCAATAGATATGTAATTCGCGAACAGGAGGCAGAAGACGTTTTTCCACGGTTCTACCTCACCATGGTGGATGATGGTCAGGCATCCTGCGTCTTTGTGGCCAAAACTGGTTGCACAGTCTACCAAGGGCGCCCCGGCGCATGCAGAGCCTACCCCATGGGGAGAGCCGCCATTCGCCAGCAAGATCACTCCATGCAGGAATTTTTTGTGCTGTTGCGGGAATCACACTGTAATGGTTTCCAAGAAAAAGAAGAGCAGACCGCACACAGGTACTGCGCTGACCAGGGCCTGCAGGACTACAATTACCACAATGATATGGTAGCCACCCTGCTTCAGCACCAGAAAATTCGAAATGGAATGCAGCTCACTCAGGAACAGAGCGACTACTTTGTCCTGGCTCTTTACGATATTGATACATTCCGCAAGCAGTTGGATCTGGAGGAACTCCCCAGGCAGGAGAGCTACCAGGCTCAAAAAGAAGCCCTTAAAGAAGATGAGCAGCTACTCATCTTCGGGATTGAATGGCTCCAGCAGATACTTTTTCAACAATGACTCTGAAACTCATAATTTTTGACTGCGACGGAGTGATGTTTGACTCCAAGTTTGCCAATAAGACTTATTACAATCACCTTTTGCAGCACTTTGGTCATCCTGTCATGGATGATAATGAACTGGAATACGTACACATCCATAATGTAAACGAATCAGTTCACCATATCTTCCGGCACCATCCGGAACAGGATCTGGAAGATGTTACCCGGTTTCGTGAAGAGACAGGATATGCGCCCTTTTTGAAATACATGAAGATGGAGGAGGATCTTATTGCGTTCCTCGATATCTGCAGGCCCCGCTACCAGCTGGCTGTTTCCACCAACCGTACCAATACCATGGAACCGATTCTTGAAATATTCAAGCTCAAGGACTATTTCGCCAAGGTGATGACAGCAGAAAATGCGAAAAGGCCCAAGCCCGCACCTGACGCACTGCTCGAGATTCTTGACCACTGTGAATGCACTGTGGACGAAGCGATTTATATCGGGGACTCAATCATTGACAGAGAACACTCTGAAAGATGCGGGATGCGACTTATCGCCTTTAGAAACAAAGCACTTGCTGCCGAATACCATGTCGACAGTTTTATGGAAATTCTACGGTTGCCACCCTTCCAGAAAACGCTCAGCAGGTAACTGAAAATAACAGCCGATACAATCACCACAACTGTTGTTTCAATATTATCCGTCCTCACCAGACTCATCAACCCGCTTGATTCCTTCCATTAACAGCATCATGAAGTCTCCGATTTCAGCGGCCTTCATCTCTTCGGGTGAGAGTCCTGTAGTGAAAGTGTAGCGCCCCTCTTTCTCCTTGAGCATCGCAAAAATTGCGGCCTGATTGGAGTGTTTTCTGTATTGGGCATTAATCACACAGCCTTCCCGAAAAGAAACTTTGGCTTCACCTTGGGGAAGATCCATGGCAAGCACCCCGGTTTTTTGATTCATGTGAAATATCTGAAAGAGTTCTGCCGGAGGCATCTCGCGAATCCAGCCACTCATACAGGCATCAAAAGTATCAAAATGGCTGGCATTGGACTGCGTCAGGCGCTGCACAAGAATTTTGGCCATAAAGAGTTGCAGCTCTGGGATTCGATCGAGAAGTTTACTGAACGCATCACCTGAAACAGATAACACCTCAGAATCGGTGACAGTTTTCACATCAGCCCCGGCTACATCACCACCAAGATAACTCATCTCACCACAAATGTCTCCCGGTCCCAGAGTTGCTATAATTAGAGAAGTATCAGACACCACAATCTCACCGGACAGAATAAGATAGAGGTACAAACTGTTCTGGCCCTTGGTTATAAAGGTAGTATCTGCGGCAAATCGTTCTCTGCGAAAAGAACGGATGACACTATGGAGATACGCATCAGGGAGTGCCTGAATAAGAGGAAAATCGCGAATCTCCGCAAGCAGCGCTACGGCATCGGCATCCAGAGGTGCTACCACAGACGCTCCCTCCTGGCGGGCATCTGCTTCTGAGATACGATCGAACTTAATGAGCCCGGTACAACCGCTGCAGCTGTAGATTTTATCATCAGCTGCTTCCATGTCAGCACCGGAATCCAGAAGGCCGAAAAGAATATTGGTCATTTCTCGCACCAGTATCAGGCAGGTAGCCTTATTTTTCGGGCAGGAAAGAGCCTTGTCAGATAACGACAGGAGTTCACCTTTTTCATAAAGGGGGCAGTTGTTATCGACAGTTATCTTAAAATATAATTTTAAATTCTTCATCGTTCTTCACGTTACCATACCAGCACTATCTTGATGACAAAAAAATATTTTTTTTATTAATGTAACAAATATTTTTGTTTTACCAGAAGTTACTGCTATACTTGCAATATCTATCGTCTTTAATATACTAGAATACTAATGATTCGTGAACGAACACGCTCACTCGCTCTCTCCTTACAGGCTTCATTCTGCTATGAATAAAACCAGCAATCAACTTGATACCGTATTCCAAGAAGTAACTGAATATTTTCATGATATTCCTAAAATCACTGTCACCCCAGGCGATGGTAATCCGCCGGAACAGTACACAGTTACTTACGCCATAAAAGGACTCTGCAAAGAAAGTGGCGGGGATGTTTATTCCTGCAATAATCATGTTATCTCCGTTTCGCTCCCATTTGGTTTCCCTCACTTCCCACCAAACTGTCTTCCCGAGAGCCCCACCTTTCACCCGGATTTTGACTCCTCGGCCATCTGTATAGGAGATATATGGGAATCTGACAAATCAATAATCTCCCTTATTCTTCATATTGGGAAGATGGTCGCAGGAGAAGTCTACTCAAAAACCAACGCCTTCAATGAAGAAGCAGCGAAGTGGTACAGAGCTAACAGCGACCAGCTCCCCTTTGACAGCGTTGATTTTGAAAAGGATCCTGTCCCACAAGCAGTACCAGAAGTTGCAAAAGAAACCGAGCTCGACAGCATCGACACCCTTGACGACAGTGATTTTGGTGCCTCTTTCACTCTCGAAGATACCCCGGCTCCTGCTAATGAAATTGATGTTGACCGTCTCCGTATTATTGCAAAACAAAAGAGATTCCAGGCGCTGTCGAGAGAATTGCAGACCATCAGTGAACCCTTCGAGGGGAGAACAGAACTCGAACAGCAGGTACAGACAGCCATGGATCAGGCCATGGCACTCTTCAGTGAAGCAAACACTCTGGAGCATGAGGGAAACCAGCAAGGAGCAATGGAGAAGTATAATGCCATTGAAAATCTAGTCTCTGACTACCCGATGCTTCATGAGTCCAAGGAGAGAGTACAACAAGCCTTTGACCTCCTCGGTGACTGGCTTCCCGGTAACAATAAAGACAACGAAACCAGCCAGGAAAAAGAACCCGCTAGCTCTGGCTCTGAAAAATCCGGTGGCAGTTCCGCCAAACGGACATTTTTCGAAGAAACCAAGGCTGCAAGTAAAAAATGGTTTCTCGTGGCTCTTGGGGGGGGCACCATTGCCCTCATTGTTACTCTTACCTTCACCTATTTCTCCCTGGGTTCCAATCTCCATAAAGCCCAAAAGAGGTTTGGGGAATGCCAGGCACTGCTTGATGCCAATGACTTTTTTGGAGCTCAGAAAAAATGCGACGAGGCCCTCAGCCTGACAAAAGAAGTACGAATGGTGAAACAGGACGAGAAGGATGAACTATCCCGTAACATTCGCATCCTTTTGTCTTCTCCCAAGCTCCGCCAGGGACTCACCGGAAAGATCATTCTCAATGGAAAGTACGTTACCAAGGACACCAAAAAACTAGTCCTGGCCTTCCACAAGGCAAAGAAAAACGGGGATTCTTTTTATAAAAAAGAACTCTGGAACGAAGCGGTCAACAGCTATACAAAAGCCCTGAACATTGCCCAAAAGACAACTTTCATTGATGCGCCAATCCTTGCCGAGGTTCATCAGAAAATGTCACGCTCACAGTTCAACAGTATCATGCAGGCCGGTGAACGATACCTAGCCACTTCCGACTGGGAGGGTGCCACTAAGCAATTCGAGAAGGCTCTTGAACTTGCCAAAGATACCCCCCACGTCCTCTCGGAAGACATAACCCAACTGGAACTACTCTCCAATCAATCAAAATTTAATACTCTCAGGGATCTGGGTCACAAGGCCTTCAACTCTGGTGACTGGAGCGATGCTCTCAAAAATTACCAACTCGCCCTTGAGCTTGTCAAAAAACTAAACCTCGGCAAATCAGACACCATATCCAACCTGCACGAAAACATCGCAAAGACTCAAATATACATGACCATTGAAAAGGGGAAAAAGGCCTTTGCTGCAGCTGAATGGGACGATGTCATTGAGCAGTACGAAAAGGCAATTCTATTGCTTGAGGAAAACTCCAAACTGCTGAGCAAAATCAACACCAAGGAGAGTAGAGTCAAGCTGTCAAGAATCATGCTCCACGCCGCTATCATCAAAGACAAACAGGATGCTGCCAAGTTTCTCAAGTCAGAAGAGTACCCGTCAGCCATTGAAAAATTAAGAAATATCCAGTCTTCCATTAAAAACAGCCAGTTTACTGAGATGCCTGAGTTTCAGACTATCCTCCACGAAATCGCAGCACAGATCAAAAGTGCTGAAAAACAGGCCATGCTGGTTGAACAGACCAGATACCTCACGAATAATTTCGAAAAATTATTTCTCAAGCACTACCCCGCAGCAAGACGATCCATACTCAGCGCGCCAAAGGTGGAATATCTTAAAAATATCGGCGACAAACTCCTCTTCAGGATGCAGTGTACCGAAACCGCTGGTGGTCGCCCGCTACGCCTTCAGATGGATTACCTCTACTCACCTGCCACAGGAGCCTGGAACTTTTATGCTGAAGAATAAAAGCTGACCACAGCCGATTCTTTTATTCTTCAGTCAGCACGTCAGACACTTGCATTAATGGTGATGGTGGTGTCCATGTCCGTCATCTTTCGCCCCTCCTGCAGCATTCAGCGCTGTTTGCAGATATCTGGTCACTTCTTCCATTGCAGCACAGGCCTTCTCCAGACTTGAACACACTTCCGGGTCATCAATCTGATCTGCCCACTTCCTGCACTCCTGCGTATGCCCCTGGTTATGTTCAATCCAGTGGGGTAATAACACCTGTAGTTTCTCCAATTGACCCATACACCTTTCCCTCCATTCCAGTTTTTTTCTAAATCCGTCACAGCATTGTAATGTGGCTGTGCGACATATTGAGTTTTCTCTCCTGAAAAAACACTCAGAACCAGGTCTAACGTTTTACTCTCCTCCCTGGGGTGCGTTGGAGGGTAATTTATCCTGGTCAGAGCCTGCCCGTAAATGCTCACTCTTAACTCTCCGTTGCTATGAGCAGTAGCCCTTGCGATTCGAGTTAGAGAAAAAAGTCTCATCAATGGCCAGACACTAGTTCTTTTCTAAAAACACTTTTCCACCAAGAAAATCAATGGAAACGACTGTTACATCAGCTACAAATTTTGGTTCCTCGAAGAATGTCTCAACCTCGACTCCTCCATCTCTGACACCAAGCCGGGTAACACTTTCCATAACCAACTCATCCTCTTCTGGCCCGTGAACCAGTACACTCATCTGACACATATTTCCCTCTCAAACCAAAAACCTGAATTCACCTTTTCCCAGGAGATCATGGAGATGCAAAATACCTATCATCTCTCCCCCTCCACCGACAATCGGTAAAATCGTTATTTCATGCTGCTGCATGATACTCAAGGCATCAACGGCCTGCATGGAATCGCTTATGGTGACAGGCCCTGCGGTCATCAGGTCATCAACCATGATACTTTTCAGCTCACACCCCTCAGCAACCGCACGTCTCACATCACCATCTGTTATAATACCCTCCACCTTTCGTAAACGGTCAATAATCAATACAGCGCCGATATTTTCACGATTGAGTACACCGACTGCATCTGCTACTGTGGTACCATGTTCAACACTGGGGACAGCATCCCCTTTGAGCATAACTTCACTGACATTTACCTTCAACCGATCCCCAAGGCTCCCCCCGGGGTGGTTTTCACGAAAATCTGAGGCCTGGAACTGCTTACGTCTGAGAAGGACCACTGCAAGGGCATCGCCCATGGCAAGTGTTGCTGTAGTACTCGCAGTAGGAGCGAGTCCCAGTGGACAGGCCTCTTTGGGTACTCCAATATCAAGTACAATGTCACTGGCCCTCGCCAGGGTTGAGTCACTTCCGCCAGTCATAGCGATTATAGCAGTTCCTCTTTTTTTCAAACTCACCAACAGACCATTAAGCTCAGTTGTCTCCCCTGAATACGAAATAGCAACAACCACATCGGAAGGAATAACCATACCGAGATCACCATGCATGGCCTCCACAGGATGGAGGAAAAACGAGGGGGTACCTGTTGAATTCAATGTTGCCGATATCTTCTGGCCGATAATCCCGGATTTCCCAATACCTGTGATAACAAGCCTGCTCGGGCAGGAAAGAATTGTCTCAACCGCCTGATTAAATTCTTCACCAATCCTCTCCCTTACCGCGGCCAGGCCCTGCTCCTCTATGGCCAGAACCTTTCTGGCATCTTCAATGGACATACTGTTTACGCTCCTGCAAAATTAATCAATCCAACCTTCTTCCAGCCGATGCGACCGAGGTTATTTCCTAAAGTAATCACTCTGTAAAATTCAGCAATCTGCTTTTAACCTGTATCTGTGGTCAGTTTTGTGTTTATCCTTGACAACCATCTATTTCAGCGTCATATTAACAAGTTTCACCAAATACTTTTCAGCATGAATAGCAGAGATTATCATATTCTTCCACAATTTTCATTGCTGCTTATAACTTGTCCATTTAACGGAGATTTTCCATGTCAAACCACATGTTCACCTCTGAGTCAGTTTCAGAGGGGCACCCAGATAAAGTAGCAGACCAGATATCCGATGCCATTCTTGATTCCATTCTCAAACAGGACCCGGCGGGTCGAGTTGCCTGTGAGACCATGGTCACCACTGGTATGGCCATTATCGCTGGTGAAATTACCACCAATGCCTGGGTTGATATGCCTGAAGTTGTACGTCAGACTATAAAAGAAATTGGTTATAACTCATCCGAAATGGGGTTTGACTGGCAATCCTGTGCAGTACTTACCTCCATTGACAAACAATCCACAGATATAGCCATGGGCGTTGATGAAGGAAGCGGCATGGATCTCAATCAAGGTGCAGGTGATCAAGGCCTTATGTTTGGATACGCGTGCGACGAGACAAGGGTTCTCATGCCCATGCCCATCACCTACTCTCATCGTCTTGTAAAAGCCCAGGCTGATGTCCGCAAATCAGGCAAGCTTTCCTGGCTACGCCCAGATGCAAAAAGTCAGGTCACCATTGAATACCAGGACAACAAACCCAAACGTATTGAAGCTGTTGTTCTCTCCACTCAACATGACGAATCAGTCAGCCACAAAGACCTTGAACAAGGTGTAATGGAGCTTATCGTTAAGCCCACCCTTCCCGCTGATATGGTCGATGAGAATACTAAATATTTCATTAATCCCACCGGACGTTTTGTAATTGGTGGACCAGTTGGAGACTGCGGCCTCACCGGGAGGAAAATTATTGTCGACACCTACGGCGGCAGAGGTTCCCATGGAGGCGGAGCCTTTTCTGGAAAGGATCCCTCCAAGGTAGACCGTTCTTCCGCCTATATGGGCCGTTATGTTGCCAAAAATATTGTAGCTGCAGGGATTGCTTCTGAGATTGAGGTTCAGATTGCCTATGCCATAGGCATTTCACAGCCTGTATCCATTAACGTAAATAGTTTTGGAACCGGTAAAATTGAGGATTCCGCAATTATCGGACTTATCAGCCGCAACTTTGACCTGCGTCCCAAAGCCATTGTTCAGCAGCTGAATCTTCTCCGTCCCATCTATCGGGCCACCGCAGCCTATGGCCATTTTGGAAGAGAGCTTGATGATTTCACCTGGGAGCGTACTGATAAGGCAGAAATCCTTAAAAGTGATGCCGGAATCTAACTGTTTACAAAACCTACAACTACAAGGAAATACATTTTATGAGTGATTACAAAGTTGCCGATATGTCCCTTGCTGCATGGGGAAGAGAAGAAGTAAAAATTGCAGAGACTGAAATGCCTGGTCTTATGTCACTTCGAGAAGAGTATAAAGAGAGCCAGCCATTAAAAGGGGCCCGAATCGCCGGCTGTCTTCACATGACTATTCAGACTGCAGTCCTTATGGAAACTCTTATAGATCTCGGTGCTGAAATCCGCTGGTCCTCCTGTAATATTTTTTCTACACAGGATCATGCCGCCGCCGCAATGGCAAAAGCTGGCATACCGACATTTGCATGGAAAGGAGAATCTGAAGAAGAGTTCTGGTGGTGTATTGATCAGACCATTTTTGGTCCTGATGGATGGCGACCCAATATGATCCTTGACGATGGCGGAGATCTTACCCTCATCATGCACGACAAGTACAAAGACGAGATGAAAAATATTAAAGGGATATCTGAAGAGACAACCACAGGTGTTCACCGTCTCAACGAGATGGCACGTGACGGAAAATTGATGTGTCCTTCTTTTAACGTTAACGACTCCGTCACAAAATCAAAATTTGACAACCTCTACGGTTGCCGTGAATCGCTGATTGACGGCATCAAGCGTGCAACTGATGTAATGATTGCAGGAAAAAATGCGGTGGTTGTTGGTTATGGCGATGTTGGTAAAGGTTGCGCTCAGGCGCTTCGTGGCATGGGAGCAATTGTCTATGTGACAGAGGTTGATCCAATCTGCGCCCTTCAAGCCTCAATGGAAGGTTACAGAGTTGTCACCATGGACGAGATAGCCTCAACAGGTAATATATATGTTACCTGTACTGGCAATCTCAATGTCATAACCAGATCCCATATGGAACAGATGCCAGATGAGGCCATTGTCTGCAATATTGGTCACTTTGACTCTGAGATTGACATTGCAGGTATTAAAGACCTTAAGTGGGAGAACATCAAACCTCAGGTTGACCATGTTGTTTTTCCAGACGGCAAGAAAATAATCGTACTTGCTGAAGGACGCTTGGTTAACCTCGGTTGTGCCACTGGTCATCCAAGTTTTGTCATGAGTAACTCATTCACCAATCAGGTTCTTGCTCAAATGGAACTCTGGCAGAACTCCTCGGCCTACGAGAATCAGGTGTATTTCCTGCCTAAACATCTTGACGAGAAAGTGGCTCGCCTTCACCTGGAAAAGATCGGTGTACACCTCACCACCATGAGCCAGGAGCAGGCAGATTACATAGGTGTCCCTGTAGAGGGGCCCTACAAACCTGAATACTACCGCTACTAACTGGTGAACCCAGGAAAGTACTATTTTAAAAATCCCTTTCTGAAACCTGTGATGCCAGGACGTATGGCTCACAGGTTTTACTCAACACCCGCTATTCAGATCTCTGCCAACTGAACATCTCCTGACAGTATTTCGTGAACCCGTCCTGAGCTATCCTCGACCAGAAGCTGCCCACTGTCATCAGGTCCAAGTCCGATTCCCCTTACAAGTGTCCGCTCGCTTGTTACCCATTGCATCTCCTTACCCAGGAGTATATCCCGCAACCGCCATTCTTCTAAAATAGTTTTAAAACCAAAGGTTTCTTGGATCACAAGATGCTCAAGGAGACTTTGGTGAATCTGACGGTAGAGGTTTTGAATATCGAATTGAATTCCGCTGAGTATTTTAAGTGAGACAGCCCTTTCGCGAAGTTCTTCTGAAAACTGCATTACACTGGTATTGACATTCACCCCAAAGCCAACAACGACAAAAGAGTCCAAGTCATCACTCCCTGGTGTCGATGATTCAACCAGTATCCCTGCACACTTTTTCTGCTCACTATAAAGATCATTGGGCCATTTCAATCCAAAATCGACGCCAGGTACCTGCTGTTCAAGGCACTTGCAAAGCGCCAGACCTGCTGTAAGAGTTATTTTCGAAAATTCAATAAAAGGGAGTTTTGGACGAAGAATAGTGGAGCAGTAGAGTCCTGTTCCAGTAGGGGAAAGCCACTGTTTTCCGAGCCGACCTTTCCCTGCAGACTGTGTTGCAGCAAGAACACCAAAGCCGTGAGGTGCACCCTTTATTGCGAGCTTTACAGCATCATCATTGGTGGAGCCGGTGACTTCTTTATAAATCAGATTATCCATAAACGAAAAAAGGTACACACTCCAGAGGAGTTATGTACCTTTTCCTAGAAAAGAATGACAGTGATAAGGGTTAGTTTACACCATCATCCCCCTCTTCATCCTTAATGCGTTCGGGAAGGGCATACATGGTAGTGGATCCAGAGGACCAAAACATAAGTTTCCCCTCTTTTACCAGATCATTTGCCAGGTTTTTAATCTTACGAGGCTTGGTGTCAGGATCACATTTGTAGAAATCCTTAATGTACAGCTGTGGTTTGGGAGCTTTGGTAGCCTTCTCAAGCATTGCTGTTTTAATTTCGTCATCACTCATTCCCATAATCCATACTCCTTTAGGAAGATCTTAACAAGCAAGTGACCAGAAAGTGCAGTCGGGAACTAATGCCCCGACTGCAGCTAGAGGTCAATTACTTGATAGCGTTGGTGTACTTAAACTGAGTCGTTGTACGCCAGGTATCATAAGCCAGACGATAATCATCGACAGACTTGATGGTAAAGGGGATGTTACATTTTTCAAAGAATTTCTCCCAACCGATACGCTCGGCCCACTCACCGATACGCTCGTATTTCCTTGCATCTCCAGCATAAACTTCCAGAATATTTTTCACTGCTTCGACGGTCTCAGGCCAGCGTGGCGGAGTGTTAGGCAGGAATGGAATAACCAGCTTGGAAAATTTAGGAGCCGATCTGGAGTTGGAAACTTTACCACCAACAAGAATAGCAATTCCGTCACCATCGGGATCAGCAAGAGGCATTGCAGGACACATGGTGTAACAGTTACCACAGAACATACAACGATCGTTATTTACTTTTACAGTCTTGATCTCTTTTCCGTCAACTTCAGCTTTAGCTGGTTTAACAGCGCCGAGAGGACAGGAAGAGATGGCAAGAGGAAGCTCACAGACACCGGTGATTCGACTATGATCGATCATAGGTGGCTTACGATGTACACCAAGAATGGCAATATCGGAAGCATGCACAGCTCCACACATGTTCAGACAGCAGGCAAGTGCGATACGAACCTGTGCAGGAAGTGTCATGGAAGTAAAATAATCAAACAGCTCATCCATGACGGCTTTAACAACACCGGATGCATCAGTTGCAGGGGTGTGACAATGAATCCAACCCTGGGTATGAACGATATTGGTTACACCGGCTCCAGTTCCACCAACGGGGAACTTGTTACCACGTGACGCAAGGTCATCGAGCAGAGGCTGAACCTTAGCTTTATCATCAACCATGAACTCAACGTTATTTCTGGTAGTGAAACGTAAGAAGCCGTCACAATGGGCATCTGCAATATCACACATCTCATAAATAAGCTGAGTGGACATCAAACGGGCAGCACCAACACGGATGGTCCAGCACTCGTCTCCAGACTCAGCCTTATGAACAAGTACACCCGGTTGAGTGATTTCATGCCACAGCCATTTCCCCTTGTTCTTTGCAATAACCGGGGGATGAAATTTTGAATAATGTGGGGGACCAATGTCTGTAATCCTGTCCGCCATGGGATTTTCGGGATCGTAACCCATATTTATATCCTCCTTGAATATGTACTCGAGTTTAACATTCAACTCGATTTATTTTCTTATGCTGCGTGACGTTTACGGAACTCATCAACATCACGATCAAAACCACCAGGAACTTCCTCATCACTCCAGAAGACATATGGATTTGAACGAGGCTCTTTAACATGCTGCGGAAGTGGATCGAGACCCATAACCTTAATAAAGGTAGGCAGTCCAACACGCTGCATGGTTTCACCGACACGTTCACGGTTTTTACCAACTTCCATCCACCAATCCCAGACGTTCTCGATAACATCGATTACGTTCTCGAATTCGTTTTCAGCAGAAACTTTGATAAATGGAATAATGAGAGTTGCAAACTGAGCGCCATCAAGGATAGGAGCTTTAGCACCTATACAAATGGAAGCACCCTGTTCTGCACCTGGACGCAGTGCGCGAGGCATTACGTTGATACAATGCATACAACGGGTACACTCAGCGTTGTCGATCTTCAGCTCATCTCCCTCCATCCACATACACTCGGTGGGACAGAGATCGATAACTTCTTTCTGAATATCAAATGCACCCCAGTCTTTTCCAGCATGGGCACCACCATTAGAGACGATATTGCCCGCAACATACTCTTTCACCGCAGCCTGATCGATACGAATATCGTCTCTCCAGGTTCCGATAACAGCAAAGTCAGAACGGGCAAGAGCAGCAACACAGTCGTTGGCACAGCCTGAGAATTTGAATTTAAATTTATAAGGGAATGCAGGACGATGAATCTCATCCTGATAATGCATGGTCAAATGATGACACGCTTCCTCAGTATCATAACACGACCACTCACAGCGGGACTGTCCAAGACAGTTAGCAGGAGTACGAAGGTTGGATCCGGAACCACCAAGATCCTGTCCTAATTCGTGGGTCAGATCCCAGAAGAAAGGCTCAAGAGCCTCTGTGCGACAACCAAGAAGGATAATATCACCAGTGGAACCATGCATGTTGGTCATACCGGATCCATGTTTGTCCCAGAGTTTCATCAGATGACGAAGATTCTCAGTGGAGTAGTACTTGGATGCTGGCTGATTTACACGAACGGTGTGAAAATGCTCAACGCCTGGAAATTGTTCAGGAACGTCAGAATAACGACCAACAATACCACCACCATACCCAAAAACACCTACGATTCCGCCGTGTTTCCAATGGGTGATTTTATCTCTGAAAGACAGCTCGAGCTGACCAAGAATATCCCAACAATCGGGGTTTTTCTCCGCCTGACGCTTCATGTCGGTAACGAAGCTTGGCCATGGGCCGCTTTCAAGCTCGTCCAACAGGGGTGTATCATGCTTTGCCATGAATTTTCCTCCTTAAAATTACTGTTATACTTCAACCTTTACCAGAATATACATACCAAGAGTGATTGCTTCAAAAACTGACAGTCAGAAAATGAAACAGTCTGTCCTGCTGCCAGATCAATCACCATCACTAATGATAAAAACAGCAGACTACGAAACATACACTATTGAATAGTCATTCAGCGTGGGAGAATATCTCTGAACCGCATCTTTGTCAACAAAAAACGAAACTAAACAACTGGAAAACTGAATGATAATTCAGCCCATATCGGCGAAAAGCCCTACTTTAATCCGGCGGCTGCAAGGAAATCCCCTGCCAGGGTCCCAATAGTCCCTTTTTGTTTCATCACAGACAAAAACTTTGTGGACAGAAGTTTGCCAAGCTGCACCCCTTCCTGATCAAAGGAATTGATGTTCCAGCAAAACCCCTGGTACACTATTTTTGCCTCATAAAGCGACAGCAGTGCCCCCATGGATTTAGGAGTGAGTCGGTCTGCCATGAGGATCACACTGACCCGGTTCCCGTCAAAGTTCCTGTTAGGATTAGAATCTTTCCTACCTGTTGCCAAGGCAACAGATTGAGCCAAAAGGTTCGCTAGAAGTTTCTGTTGAGAAGTGCTGCCTTCCACCTCCACATCAACATTACGCTGACTGCGCCTGAATCCAATGAATTCCACAGCCACATACTCTGTTCCCTGGTGAAGAAGCTGATAAAAGGCATGCTGCCCGTTTGTACCTGGTTCGCCCCAGACCACCGGCCCGGTTTTCAACTGAACCCTCCCGGCACTTCTCTGCACACTTTTCCCATTTGACTCCATATCACACTGCTGCAAGTGAGCTGGAAAACGGTGCAGTGGTTGGCTGTACGGCAATACAGCCAAAGTCTCCATTCCCAGAAAATTATGGTTCCACACTCCGAAAAGAGCAAGAAGGAGTGGCAGATTTTCACGTATATTTCTCTGCTCTGCGGCCACATCCATCAATGCCGCCCCCTCAAGAAACTCAAGCAGCAAATCATAGCCAAGAGCAAAACCCAGCATAACCGCGCCTACCATAGAGGTGGAACTGAATCGCCCTCCAATATAGTCATACATATAAAACGTTCGCAGGTAACGATCAGGATCATCCATGGGACTCGACACACCCGTCACAGCCACACAGTGTCGCGAGGGGTCAAGCCCCTGACTCTTAAGGGCCACACGCACGCGCTTTTCATTTGTATGGGTTTCAAGGGTTGTACCACTCTTAGACACCACAAGAATCAGCGCCCTAGTAAGATCAACCTTTTCCAGCACCGCAGCACAATCATCAGGATCCACATTGGAAATAAAAAACACTTCCCTGTCTGGTTCTGTATACGCCCTCAAGGCTTCATACATTGCCCTGGGGCCAAGATCAGAGCCACCGATTCCAATCTGCACAAGACTTGTAAATGCCTCACCTTCTGCATTACAAATGGTACCATCTTTCAATTGAGAGAGAAATGTTCTCAGCTTTTCCAGCTCTATCTTCGCATTACTGGTAGCCTCTACGCTGGCAGGAGAATCTGAAAAAAAATCCCGGCAAGCCGTATGGAGAACCTGTCGTTCCTCCGACGGGTACCCCTCTATCCTGTTCATGACTGCACCTGCCCGCATCTGGACAAACTGCTCAATCAGCCCACACTCATCAGCCAGAGATTGCAGGGCACTGAGAACCTCAGCATCCACACGCTGACACGGATAGAGAAGATCAAATAGCGGACCCTGACACACATAACGCTCAAACCGCGACGAATTCAAGACCCCTTCGGCAGTCAAATCGCAGGCTTTCGAAGACAGCTTTTCAAGCTCATCAAAGGCCCTGCACTCAAGTATGGATTTCCAATGTTGTATAGGCATACGCAGCTTCAGCCCCGTTTTCCCTTCCCCTGTTCTGCCAGGCTCCGCATCTCTGCAATAACCGGCGCATATTCAGCACAGCCATATATGGCGGAACCAGCCACAAAGATATTTGCTCCAGCTTCAGCCACACGCGATATGGTGGCTGGACTGATCCCCCCGTCAATTTCAATCCCAACTTCAAGACCAAGAGCATCAATTCTTTTTTTCAAGGTATCTGTCTTGGCAAGGGTGGACTCAATAAAAGACTGCCCGCCAAAACCGGGGTTAACGCTCATCAGCATCACCAGATCAAGGTCTTCAAGAATATAATCAAGGCTGGACAGGGGGGTTGCAGGGTTGAGTACGGCACCCGCTTTTTTTCCAAGCTCTTTTATCCTTGAGACCGTTCTGTGCAGATGAGTACAGGCTTCCACATGGACGGTTATCCAGTCGGCACCGGCTACTGCGAAGTCATCTATATAACTGTCCGCATCGGTGATCATCAGATGCACATCAAGGATTTTTTCTGTTGCAGTCCGTGCGGCTCTGACCACAAGGGGACCGATGGTAATATTTGGCACAAAGTGCCCGTCCATGACATCGATATGAATAATCTCAGCACCAGCCTGATCAACGGCTGCTATTTCTTCCCCTAGGCGGGTAAAATCTGCTGATAAAATTGATGGTGCAAATTGAATTTCAAGCATAAATGATATACCTCTAATGATTCCTGTTGCTGTTATACTATACGTCTGATTTCATCACCTGGCAACATCTCTATCAGCCCATCGAGCTCAAGCAGAAGCAACAGCTCAGTGACTTTTGCCGAACCAAGACCGGAACTTGCGATCAGGGCATCTCTGGAACTGGGGTACACATCCAGCAGTTCCAGCAACGTACGGGACTCCGGATCAACACAATCCGCAGCCGCAACACCGGAAGCTTCTGTTTCCAAATAGTGCGTCTGTCCTGTCCCGATCTCCACCAGTATGTCTTGTGCTGATTGTACCAGCTTGGCCCCCTGCTGCAAGAGCCAATGTGCACCATTACTTTTAAACGAATCAATTTGTCCGGGTACCGCAAAAACATCCCGGCCTTCGTCCAACGCCATTTCAGCCGTAATCAGTGACCCGGATTTTCTAGCCGCCTCAACCACCACAACACCTCTGCTCAGACCCGAGATAATTCTATTTCTGGCAGGAAAACGAAAACCATCTGGTTTTACTCCCGGAGGATATTCGGAAACAAGCAATCCTTTTTCACGTATTTCCGAGTACAAAGCACTGTTCTGTTTCGGGTACACCACATCAATACCGCAACCGAGTACTCCAATGGTTGTTCCACTCTCCACTGACAGTGCCCCCCGGTGCGCCTCACTATCAATACCTAATGCCAGACCGGAGACAACCGTCACGCCAGCAGAGGCCAATCCTTGAGCAAGTGAATAACTACAGCGCTTCCCGTAGGCAGTTGCAGCCCTGGAACCCACCATAGCCAGACAAAGAGACCCAAGCAGCTGAATTTGTCCCTGTACATACAACACTGCCGGCGGATCTGCTATTTCCTTGAGATGCTGCGGGTACTCATCATCATCTGGACAGACTGCTGTTGCCCCGCAACCTGCGAGCTGCCCAAGAAGGACTTCCGCTTTTTCACGTAACGGAGCTGGCTCTGCCAAAGCAGCGCTCACATTCTTACGCAAGCCACTGCTTTCGAGCCCGGAACCGGCCGCCAGGAAGATCTCATGCGGAGTGGAAAAACGCCCAATCAACTGCGCAATTCCGCGACTACCAAGCCCTGCCACAAGGCTCAATGCTATCCAGTCAATTACTGATTCTCTTACTGTATCCATAGCAAACAGCGACTCAGTTGGTATCCGTCAATTAACGAGAATTTTTCTCCAAATCGAGGCACAAAGAAAATATTACCGCAAATGCCCCGCAGGGAATTCTCCAGAGGCACATATAGTTTATATTTTGAGGATAAATTCCCACAGCACCGTCGAGTTCGAGGAAAAAGGCCATTTATGAACAGGTACCTATTCATTTCCCATAATGCAAAACCAACCCATTCCCTCATCCCCAAACAACAATCCCGGACAAAAGTCCGGGATTGTAAGTACACCTATTTTCACACTGTTCAGTCAGTCATAAAAACACGCAACTCATCCACCCGAGAAGGATGTTTCAACTTCTTAATAGCCTGGGCCTCTATCTGGCGAATCCGCTCCCGGGTCACAGCAAAGCTCTTTCCCACCTCCTCAAGGGTGTGGTCGCAGCCTACATCTATACCATAGCGCATGCGAACAACCTTTGCTTCACGTGGGGAGAGGGAGGACATAACTTTGCAGAGACATTCTTTCAAACTCTCCACCATGGAAGCATCATGAGGACCAAGGGTGGAGCAGTCTTCAATGAAATCACCAAGAAAAGTCTCCTCATCATCTCCCACTGGAGTATCAAGAGAGATTGCATCTTTTGCTGTCTTCAGAGCAGCTTTCACCTTCCCCACATCTGTCCCAAGTTGTTCAGCCATTTCCTCAGGAGTAGGTTCCCGGTTTTCTTCCCGGGCAAAATCCTTTGACACCCGCAGCAGGCGGTTAATGGTCTCTATCATGTGAACAGGAAGACGAATAGTGCGCCCCTGATCGGCTATGCCACGGGTGATGGACTGCCTTATCCACCAAGTGGCATAGGTGCTGAATTTATAACCACGATGATAATCAAACTTTTCCACAGCCTTCATCAGGCCAATATTCCCTTCCTGAATCAGGTCAGGAAACTGCAGACCACGATTGACAAACTTCTTGGATATGGAAATAACAAGACGAAGGTTGGCACGAACAAGAGATTCTTTAGCATGTTTACTGATATCACGACCAGCCTCAATTTCATGGATAACAGCATTCAATGCACGATACCCAAACCCCAGATTCTCTTTCATCTGCAGGCCGATATGAAATTCAAGCTCAGCCGGACTCATCTCAGGTTGCCCACCATCTGCCGCTGCGAGCTTCTGAGCCTTCAGCACCTCCACCCGCACTCGACGAAAGCGCCGTGACAGATCCTTGAGGTTCGCAGCAATTCCATTAATACAGCGGGGACAGATGCTCCTGTCCCGGAACAACGCAGCAATATCAGAGCCAATGGCACTCATTTTCTTGCCAATCTGTTCGATCTTTTTCACATCCTCAGCATTAACAACCAGCTCCTGCTGTAGTTTTTTCCGCTCTTCCTCCAACCCTATGGCCTTCTCAATTTTACCGAGAAGCCTCTCTTTTTCCTTCTCCACAAGGGCGGTCTGAGTATCCTGAATACCACGAATAACATTGAAGATCTTAACAGTGTCATCCTGTAATTCCCTGGCAATTTCTTCAAGAGCAGGAATTGCCAGAGGCGTGGAAAGTACTGCATCTTGAACACGAAGCAGCCCCTCTTCCATCATACGGGCAAGCTCGAGTTCTTCTTCATGACTAAGCAGAGTCAAAGTGCCCATTTCCCGAAGGTAAATGGACATAGGATCCACCGCATGCTCTGAATCTCGCTTGCTGCTCCTGGCCAGCCTTCGCTGTCCCTGCCGCCTGTCAGTAAAAAACCCTTTTCGCCTGTCCCCGATCCTGGGGTTGCGCCGGTCTTCATCGATTCCTTCAGGGAGCCCCACTGAACGAACCTCTTCACCTGATTCAAAAATACCTGTCAAATCAACCACACCATCGTCTGCCAAATCTGACATCTCACCCTTCACCTGGCCATCATCAACCATTCTTGTCCCTCCAATCTCCACCCTGTTTCCGCAAAGAAACAGAAGCCAGCATTACTGCAATAAAACTGATTGCCCTTCTCTCCTCCTGTACAATATCGTAATTTAGCAGCTTATTCAATCATTTCAGCATAAACAACTAAAAAAAAAGGATATTTAGCAAATATTCCACCTTTCAAGAAAAAAACTCAACTCAATTTACAACACCGCTTCGGCAACTTACAAATAAAGAATCCCCGTTACGCCTCAAGTGCAATTCCCCGTGAGAAAACAACAAACAATACAACAGTTAAACAGCATTCCGGGGCCGTCAATGACTTGAGATTATAAAAAAAAATCCCGCCTATACCGTCGCCGCTCAACCACTGCCCAAAACATTCGCCTGTCGAAGTTCCTGAAGTCGCCTGTCTACACTCATCTTCCGGTTGACCAGTTGCTGCAGCTCTTCCGGATCATTACGAAGAGCACAGTTGCTGATCAACTCTACCAGCTCGCTGGACTGACGTCGCAACTGCTCCCGTTCCAGCCAACAGAGGAGTTCATCAAGCTCTTCCTCCGTTCCCCGGCAACTTTCCCCCTCATCAGGTGATGAAGAGCGCAACAAAATATCAGATACCAATACCCGCTCCCCACCTTTTGGTAACTTTGCGAGTAGCTCTTCCGGCTCAACCCCGTCATACTGTTTAAGGAGTGCCAGTAATTGCAAAAGCAGTACCTCTCCAATGGTACCACTAAGGCATTCTCTTAAACCATACTTCTCAAGCTGCAGTGCAGACGAGGGATAAAGCACCATATGGGTCACCAGTCGCTTTTGGGAACCTGACAAAGGGCGTAATTCTTCAGGCTGGGAAGAATGTCCATACTCAGCCTCCAAAGGAGGTCCCTCCACCGGAAGAGGAATAGACTCCTCAGCTTTAGGCATGGAAGCTCCCAGTTCCTCAGCAGTAATCCCGATAGATTCACTGAAGTGTGACAACATGAGAGTTCGCTGCAGACTTGATTTTGCTGATTTAATCAGTGGTTGCAGCTCTGTCACTATCCTGTTCTTGCCGTCAAGGGTCAGTCCATGCTTTTCAACAAGCTGCTGCAGAGCAAATTCTGGAAGGGGCAGGGCATTTTCCAGTAAAACATTGAGTGCATCCAAGCCCTGTTCCTGAACAAAAGTATCCGGATCATGCCCAGAAGGAAGTAGCGCCACCTTTCCGGCGATCTGCTCACTCAAAAACAGTGGTACCGAGCGCATGGCCGCTTTCATTCCAGCGGCATCTCCATCAAAGAGCAGTACACACTCTTCGGCAAATCCCTTCAATAACTTAAGCTGCTGTATGGTAAGAGCTGTCCCCAGGGGAGCCACCACGTTAGTACAACCATGAACCACCAAAGAGACCAGGTCAAAATTCCCCTCCACCAGGATGGCCTGTTTCCTGCGCCGGATCTCATCTCCCTGCTGAAAGAGCCCCAGCAGAGATGCAGATTTACTAAAAACCATACTCTCCGGAGAGTTCATGTACTTAGGCTGCCCCTCTCCAATAATACGCCCCCCAAAGCCAACAACCCGTCCCCGTCTGTCGTAAATGGGGAACAACACCCGATCCCTGAAGCGATCATAGGTTCCGCCTTTTTCATTTTTAACAAGCAAGCCTGCTTCTATGGCTGCGAGCCTCTCAGCATCATTGAGCTGCGAACCCAGGAAATTCCATCCTGCCGGAGTAGTATCGGGTGAAGGGGCATAGCCAAGGCCGAATTTCTCCTGAACCTGTGTTGGGATCTGTCTTTGCTTGAGGTATTCTCTAGCTACCTTTGCCTGGGCTTCGTTAATCAGATTGTTACGGAAAATTGCTGCAGCTTTTTCATTTACTGCATACATGGCCTTGCGCTTCCGACTCCTTTCTCTTTCCTGAGGCGACTGCGGTTTTTCCGGAATCTGCACGTTGAAACGCCTGGCCAGCTCCTTCAGGGCCGTGGGAAAATCAAGATTGTGATACTTCATCTGAAACTCAAAGACATCACCGGAAGCACCACAGCCGAAACAGTAAAAAAACTGCTGCCCGGGATGCACCGAAAAAGAGGGTGTCTTCTCATTATGAAACGGACAGCAGCCAAGAAAACGCACCCCTGCCTGTTTCAGTTCAACACACTCTCCGATGACCTGCACAATATCTGCCTGTTCCTTTATTCTAGCCGGCAGATCATCATTAAAATCTGAATACCCCATATCTCCTTCCTGTGAATAATGATGCAACTCCTCTCTGGACACGCTATAATCATCTGATAGAATGCCACTGTCAAGCAGATACCTCGACTTCCAATCCAAGGAGAGTTATTGCATGGAAGATTTTGCAAAAAGCCTGACCTTTGAGGTCAAAAAAGAGATCGCGGACCGCTATTTCGGATTTCGAAAGATCATTGAAGAAGATTCTGATGACTACCAGCAGGAAGTCATCAAAACAGCCCTCACGCTTGAAAACAAAATAGGCTTTGACCTGCTTCGGATCTACTCACTCCTGCGTACCGATGAACTCATAAAACAGTTTTACCGGCTCACCGGTCTTGGTGAAGTCCTCTTCTTTGATCCCTATGTCAGCAACTCTGTCACCATTCGGAAGCGTCTCTTTGAGGGCCTTGAACTAAGGGGTTTTTTCAGTAGATCTCGGTTTTACAACATGTTTTTCGATGTCTACAAATCTCTGTACCAGCACGTGAACGAGTACCGCAAGCAACTCGCTGCGCTCATTGAGGAACATGAAGTTATTGAGGAGGAAATTAAGCTTTTTTATCAAAAAAATGATATCAGCGGCATCATGCTCTTTCTCCGCAACCTTGAAGGAAACAGCCCCACATCCGGATCCATGTCCGGTACCATTGACAGTGGTGGCAGTATCACCATGGAACAAAAGATGCGGATCCATCCCCCGCAACCAGTTGAAAAATTCCTTCCGATTCTAGAAGAAATCCCCGAACTGTCGACTATTAAAAAAGAACTCACCCGCCTTGTGAAAAGTGCCTATAAAAAGCAACCCGATTTTGACCTGAAAGATTTATAGAATGAAACAATCTTGACAGAAATCCGTCCATAATTATTGTATTGCCTCAGGGTATAGGAAGAAAATAAACGTTCCTTGGAGGCAATAAAAAAATGACAAGTATGATAAAAACAGGCCTGCTCATGGCCAGCATGACAGCGGTTTTCATGGTCGCCGGACAGTTGCTGGGTGGCAGTAACGGCATGGTCTTTGCCCTGCTCATAGCCCTAGGCATGAACTTTTTTGCCTATTGGTTCAGTGACAAAATGGCTCTGAAGATGAGTGGTGCAAGGGAGGTCAGCCCCACTGAAGCCCCGGATCTTCATGCACTGGTAGCCAAGCTTGCCAGACAGGCTGAGATTCCCATGCCACGGGTGTGCATCATCCACCAGGACACCCCGAATGCCTTCGCAACCGGAAGAAACCCGGCAAATGCCGCTGTAGCTGTAACCACAGGGCTGATGAAAATACTGTCCCGTGACGAGCTTGAAGGAGTCATGGCCCATGAGCTGGCCCATATCAAAAATCGGGACATCCTGATCAGTTCCATTGCTGCAACCATGGCTGGTGCCATTGGCTATATGGCCTCAATGGCGCAATGGGCGATGATCTTCGGGGGCGGACGGTCAGACAATGATGAGGGTGGCGGCGGATTATTTGGAAGCCTTGTAATGATGATTCTGGCACCAATAGGGGCCTCGCTTATCCAAATGGCTATTTCCAGGAGCCGCGAGTTTCAGGCCGACGCATCCGGCGCAGCTATCTGCGGCAAGCCCCGTTCCCTGGCATCTGCTCTGCAGCAACTGGAAATCCACAACAGACGCAGGCCCATTGATGTCAACCCGGCAACAGCACAGATGTATATTGTTAACCCGTTGTCAGGCGGCCAGTTGGCAAATCTCTTTTCAACTCACCCCCCCATGCAGGAACGGATAAAACGTCTCGGGGCAATGTAAAAATGCGGTTACCAGGGGTACAATAAACAACCCAGCTTCTTCAAACGGGGTGGAATTGTTTAAGGTACCCCTGAAGCCGTGAAAGCCTGGTGATTTTTTTCTGATAACAGACTGAAATACAGATTTGAAATTCCAAGACAGGGTTTGTTTGACGAAGTCACTCACTTCCCTTCAGGCGTTGCCGCATTTCCATTTGCTTTTAACAATCAGCCTGCCATATACTATCATTGGTCCCTGTACCATTTCCAGAGGGTCACATATGTTTACTGTATTACGGAACACACCCCCTATAAAGTTATTGATTTTACAGTTTTTTCAGACTACTTTTTACTTGAGACAACCTGGATCTGTAACTATTTGAATATTGTTTTTTTCGATGATCAATCAATATACCGTAAGTACAAGTCACCAGAGCGTCACAGGTCCAAGGTGATGTTCCGGTAACTCCCCTGCAGCTGCAGGAACCACTGAGAGCATCAGGTCACTCACATTATGCAAAACCAACAAAATGCAGTAATATTCAGGCAGGTTGACTCACTCCCCTCCCTCCCCGCGACGGTGTCCAAAGTCTTGGCAGTAACTGCAGATCCCGAAAGTTCAGCTGAAGATCTTGTTCAGGCCATACTGCCTGACCAGGCCATGTGCGCAACCATCCTCAAGCTGGCCAACTCTGCTTTTTTTGGGATGCCAAGGGAAGTTGCCACCATGGATAAGGCTGTAACTGTACTCGGATTTAATGAAGTTCATAACCTTGTTCTTGGTAAAGCGGTTTTCAACTCCTTCAAAAGTATCAGCGACAGCAACCGCAACGCCCTTGATGTCTTCTGGAATCATTCATTTACCTGTGGGCTCTGTGCTAAAATCCTCTCAGAAAAGTTCGGATGTTCCCCCAGTGAACTCTTCATCGCCGGCCTGATCCATGATATTGGGAAACTGGCGCTCTTCACCGCTCGCCCAGATGAATACCTGGTAATCCTTGAACTACCTGAAACGGCTCCCATCCTTTGCAAACCCCTCGAGATTGAAATTCTGGGCATAGACCATGAACAGGTCGGATACCGACTGCTCACCCGCTGGCTTTTTCCTGAAACTCTCCTCAACACCGTCGGGTTCCACCATCATCCTGAAGCATGCAACACCCCCCTCTATGCCCTCATCATCCAGCTCAGTGATGCCCTCAGTCTCCTTGCACCTCGGCAGGACCCTGCAAAACAGAAACCTCTTTTGCCTCAACTTCTCAGACTCGTTCCCGACAGCAAACTACTATGGAAAGAGCATGGGGTCGATATCAGCGAAGAGCTGGTACAGCAATGGATGAAAGCCCTTCTTACCAGCATTGAAAAAGACAGCGCCATATTCAATATTTTCAAGTCCTAGTGCCGGGGTCCAATGAAAGTTACCAACATCAGGAAAACTATACAGAGCACCAAACGACTCACCAACATCATCAAAGTTCTTTCTAAATTTGGTTTCAAAGAGATCATTGTGGATCTTGGACTCGACAGCTTCAGCAGCAGTAATGTTCAAGAGAGCGATCAGGAGGACAACCTTTCCTCACGCCCCCTCCGCATGCGTCACGTACTTGAAGAACTTGGCCCAACCTACATCAAACTCGGCCAGATTCTTGCCACCCGGCCCGACCTCATTCCCGTTGAATGGGCGGAAGAATTCAAGCACCTTCAGGATAACTGTGGCCAGGTATCCTTCAGCGAGATCGAAAAAGTTCTCAACCAGGAATTTCCAGGTCGCCTTCACCAGCTTTTTGCATCCATCGACGAGGTTCCACTGGCTGCCGCGTCCATGGCCCAGGTACACAAAGCCAAGCTGAAAAATGGTACTGCTGTGGTTTTAAAAGTTCTGCGTCCTGGCAGTAGTAAACTTGTAGAAGAGGATATGGCCCTTCTTGAGTGGCTGGCCCAGTTTGTAGAAGACTACTTTTCCAATCTCGGATACAGCCCAGTGGCTGTTGCAGCCGAGTTTTCACGGGAAATAACCAAGGAAATGAATTTCCTCCAGGAAGCCCAGTCAACTGACAAGCTGCGTCGCTATTTTGAAGATGACCCCAATATCTTTTTTCCTAAAGTATATCGGGAGGTATCCACCAGAAATGTTCTGACCATGGAAGAAATCAAAGGGCGTCCTCTTTCAGCTGTTGATCCCAAAAGTCTCACTCCTGAAGAAAGGCGCAGGATTGTTGCCAACGGCACAGATGCAGTATTTAAACAATGCCTCAAGTACGGTTTTTTTCATGCCGATCCGCACCCGGGCAACATCTTTCTTCTGCCTGGCCAGAAACTCTGTTTTATTGATTGCGGTATGACCGGCCACCTCGACAAAAAAACCGCTGAACAGCTCATAGACCTTGTCGCATCCATCAGCCAAGGCAATATAGATAAACTCTGCAGGGTGGTGGTGGAACTAACGGATGTGGACCCCATGGTCACTGACAGGCGGGATTTTCGCTCTGACGCACAGATCATGGCATCCACCTTTCAAGATGCCGATCTTAAGCAACTGGACATCACCCGACTGCTCTCAGACTTTTTTGACATGCTGCAACGCTACCAGATCACCTGCCCCAGTGACCTGATCCTTCTCACCAAGGCTTTGACCACCATTGAAGGGGTGGCCGAGCACTTTGACCCGTCTTTTAATGTACTGGCCCACGTGGAACCACAGATCAGGGAAGTGGTCACCAAGAGGTACGGGTTCACAGCCCTTCGGGATCGCATGCAGAAAAGCATGATTGAGTATGTTGATCTTATAGAAAGTCTTCCCCTCAATATCCAGCGGATTATTGACCAGGTACGTCACAATCGTTTGACCCTGAACCTGGAAATGAAACGGATTGAGCACCTTGCCGACAAGGTTGACCTTTCAAGTCGACTCATGGGAATTTCCATGATCATTTCGGCGCTTATTGTGGGCTCCTCAATCTTGATTCTTGCGGATTCACTGGCAAAAAAGCCTGGATTTCTAGGCGTGGTCGGGTTGATTGGGCTTGCAGGAGCGGGACTCTACTCTGCTGGATTTGTGGCTTCTTTTCTGCTGCCAAAGAAAAAAAAGAAATAACTTTTTTCAGGAACGGGATAAAAAACCACCAACCCTGTTGCAGAGATCAGCAAAAATTCTGGCATCAAGACTTGACTGGCCCACAAAAACTCCTGAGAGTTCCTTAATAGCAAGATATTCTTCCACGTTATCAGGCTGCAGGGAGCCACCGTAGACCACAGGCCTTTCAGACTGTACCTGTCTGATAAATCTTGCTGCCTCCCGCACACGAGTCGGCTGTTCTGGAACCCTTGTGATTGCAGCCTCGGTAGGTCCATATGCAATCAACAACTCGTCACAGTCTATATCATTGAGTGCCGTGAGCTGAGACATGGCATAGGGCTGATCAATGCAAACGATGGGTTTCAAGCCTGCATCAACCGATTCTGACATTTTATTGGCTGTATCCTGCGAAGTTTCATGGAAGTAACGTCTTCGTTCTGAATGACCAATGATCACATAATCCACCATCCCCCGAATCATGTCAGCGGCCACCGCACCTGTGTAAGAGCCCTTTGGAAAAGGAGAGACATCCTGACCTGCCAGCGAAAAATTTTGCAGGTTCAATGCCTGGATATACTCAGAAAGACTACACAAACAGATGAAAGAGGGAGCGACAATAACCTCCAGCCCATCCACAGGCCGATACAGATCAGCAAACTCGGAAAACCACTCTTGAGCCGCATTTCTGGTTTTATTGCTCTTCCAGTTGCCGATCACGTACTTTTTCATGCGCAACACCTGTATTATGTGTAAAAACACACGGGTCAGAATAGGCCCAACATCACAACTGAGAGGATTAGAGCAAACTGCCCGCAATTTTTTCTCGAATTTCCCCTATTGCAACTCCTGCGACCAGCACCACTTTGTTTCGAGACTGCAAACCATGACCGATCTCCAAATCTCTCCTCTTCACACCCAAAAACGTTGCCAGAAAAGAGAGCACTGCATCATTGGCCTTACCATCCATGGGAGAAGCTTTGACAGAGACTTTTATGGCATCGCCATGGTATCCAACAAAACGAGTTCGTGAAGCCTTTGGCTGAACATAGAGCCGCAACAACACCCGCCCATCTTTATAGCACGCAGCAAACGACACAGGGAATTACTCAGGAAGAGGAATCCTTTCCGTCCTCCTTGGTTTCCAGAGTAAACATATCTTTTATGTTAAAATCCTCCCCAGTATCCCCTGACGTCTCCCCACGCAATAGTGATTCCAGAGCATCTTCAGCTAAATCAGAACTGGATTCAGAAGAGCTGGCCAATTTTTCAAAGTCATTTTCAGCAACAGTCCCATCTTCATTAATTTCAATTTTCTCAAAGAGCTCATCCATATCTTCTGCGGTATCTCCTGCCAAACCTTCCAAACCGCCTTCTTCTGCAAGACTCTCGTCTTCAGAAATATCACCATCCTCATCCTCGTCGGGATAGAAGACCTCAATGGTCTCCAGATAACTCGCAAGGGTGGACTTTAAATCCTCCTTCACTTCGCTCTTTTTCTTTTTCAGGGCCGCTATCTCTATGGGCAGACGGGTAAGTTCCTTATGGGCATCATCACGGATCTTTTCAATCTCGGCCTTTGCTGCCGCAATCATCTCTTCAGCTTCTACCCTGCTCTTTTCCTTGAGATCTTCTGCAAACTGCTGAGCTGTTGCCAGTGCAGATTTAAAATCCACTTCTTCCTTCTTGAGCTCGTTATTCTGTTCCTGAAGAAGCTCGATTTTCGTACGCAGACCCTCTTTTTCGGCCTCTGCTGCCTTCAAGGCTGCTTCCGCCTCTTCAACCTTGGCACTTGCAGCACTAACCTCTTCGTCCCGCTCTACATTCTCCTGCTCCATGTCAGCAATTCGCAGCTGCAACTCTTCAACCTCTTGGGTCAGTTCCTTTACTTTTTCTTCTTTCTGGACACACCCCTCTTTCAGCTCTTCGGATATCTTTCTGGTGAACTCCATATCCGTTTCCAGAGAACTGTTATAGTCTTCAGAAGACTCCTTTTCCTTACGCAGGGTTTCGAGTTCATCAAGATATTCCTTGCACTGCTCCTGCAATTCAAAAAACTCATCAGCTATGGTCTCGAGGTAATCCCTCACTTCAAGTGGATCACACCCTCTGAATTTGACCTGAAATTCCTGATCTTTAATTAGCTGCGGGGTTAATGTCATGGCAAAATCCTCTTATGGTCACGCTCTTGAAAAAACAAAGTCAATCACATATAAAAACAAAAACCTACGGACAAAGACAGATCAACTGACAGAGGGAGTTATCCCATTCCCATGGCCAACTGTTTCAGAGTCGGTACCAGAAAGCTCTGCAGAAACATAATGGCCATAATTAAAATCATGGGAGAAAAATCTATTCCACCCATATTAATGGGGAGAAAACGCCTGATACGACTGAGCAATGGCTCGGTCACATCGTAAAGAAAGCGTACAATCGGATTATAGGGATCAGCGTTTACCCAGGATATCACAGCCCTACCTATGATAATCCACATATAGGCTGTGAGCAGAAAATCCAGTAGCTGGGCTATGGCCATCATAAAATTATTTACAACAAACATCTGAATACTCCATCTTTTTTTTATGCAACTGGCGTTCCCGGAGGAACCGATCCACTCACGGTGGAGAGAACCAGACGCGTCCCCTCATCACCTTCCACCTTTGCAGCAAGTACCATCCCCTGGGAACCAACCCCCATCAGTTTTATGGGCTGGAGATTGGCAACTATTAACACCTGCATACCGACAAGCTCTTCAGGTCGGTAAAATTTAGCAATACCAGCGACAATGGTCCGTTCTTCAGGGGCCTTGACAGTGAGTTTAAGCAGACGATCTGATTTCTTTACAGGTTCAGCAGCCACTATTTCGGCCACCCGTAACTGAACTTTCTGAAACTGGTCAAAACCGATCACACCTTCAGCCAGCGTGACCTTCTGTTTTTTCCCAGCTTTCGAAGATTTCTTATGATTTTTGTCACGGTTCACCGGCTGCTCTTTATTCTTAACAGCAACACGTGGAAAAAGTGCCTCCACCTTCTCCAGCCGGGTTCCAGCTACCAATCCTCCCCAGTTCCCGTTGTCAGCGAGATTTGTTACCAAAGGGCTATCCTGATCAAGCCCAAGCCCCCGCGCCATTTTGGTACAGGTTGCTGGCATCACTGGTTGGAGCAACAGCGTAAGCAGACGCAAAGTCTCAGCAAGATTATAAAGGACCGTGCCAAGACGACCCTGCCGGGCTGGGTCCTTCACCAGGGCCCATGGCTCGTTTTCAACAATATATTTGTTGGCCTGACTGATCAGCTCCCATACGGCCTGCAGGGCACGATGAAACTGAAAGCTGCCCATGTTTTCCCGATAACTTTGGAGTACTGTTGCAGCAAGATCGCAGAGAACCGTATCATCATCGACAGCAACTGCTTCCGGTACCACACCATCACAATACTTGACTAGCATTGCTGTGGTTCTACTGTACAGGTTCCCAATGTCATTGGCCAGATCTGAGTTCATTCTGGTCACAATCGCATCGGAACTAAAAGAGGCATCAAGGCCAAAAGACATTTCCCGCAGAATAAAATAACGAACACTATCCACGCCATATTCATCAATGAGTTCAGCTGGCCGTATCACATTGCCAATACTCTTAGACATCTTGGTCTCATCCACATTCCAATATCCGTGAACATGCAGTTTCTGATATAGAGGCAGCCCTATGGAAAGGATCATAGTAGGCCAGTAGATGGCGTGAGGTTTTAAGATATCCTTGGCAATAACATGCTCTGCTGCCCCCCAATACTTCTGGAAATTATCCCCGTGAGGATAACCAATACCGGTGAGATAATTGATGAGTGCATCAAACCAGACATAGGTCACAAAATTTTTATCAAACGGCAGCGGGATCCCCCAGGTAAGCCGGGAAGTGGGCCGGGAGATACAGAGATCCTCTAGGGGTTCACTCAAAAATGACAGCACCTCATTCCTATAACGCTGTGGAGTAATAAAGTCGGAATTTGTTTTGATGTGATCTATAAGTTCCTTCTGGTAACGCGACATCTTAAAGAAATAATTCTCTTCAGTGATCTCCTCAGGTACGGTCTGGTGATCGGGGCATTTCCCGTCCACAAGTTCTTTTTCTGTGAGGAAACGTTCGCAACCGGTGCAATACAGACCGGTATACTTATCAAAATAGATATCCCCTTTATCATAAACCTGCTGCAGAATATTCTGAACCGTGGTCACATGCTCAGGATCTGTTGTCCTGATAAAGTTGTCAGGCTCAACATCCAGCTGGGGCCATGTTTCCCGAAACATCCCACTGATCCGGTCCACATATTCCTTAGGACTCACTCCTTCACTGGCAGCTGCCTCAGCTATCTTGTCACCATGTTCGTCGGTACCAGTCTGAAACCGGACACTGTCACCGGTGAGGCGCTTAAAACGGGCGTAAGTGTCGGCAACAATGGTGGTATAGGCATGGCCAAGATGTGGCTGCGCATTCACGTAATATATGGGGGTCGTTATGTAGGTTGTCATCGTTAATATAAAATAGGTTGATACTGCTTTGTATCCAGAGCCCAGCCATCACAGCTCAAAATTTACGTCACAATCATCAGCAATACACTGGGACATTCTCTTCCTGCTGGAAGGGCAGTATTCTTTTCCCTGAACCAGTGACAGCTCATAGATTCAGGGTTACTCCAGCACAAGAACTATCAGACGATCAGCCGATTACTCTTTTTTATCCGTTTTTCTGTCTTTCTTTCCTTTCTTTGCCTTCTTCTCCGATCGTACCGGTTCGGCATTTTTCCACTGTTCAGCATTCAGGATCTGAATTTCACCCTCTTCATCAACCACCTGAAGTGTTGCCTGCAACGGATTTTGACGTTTCACCCTGTAACAGCTCCCATCAACCATGAGTTTTTTTCCGGGCCTAGGCATTCCCTTACGCTCCCGTTTGTAGGTTTCAAACTCGTAGGTAAGACAGCAGAGAAGACGATTACAGACACCGGATATCTTTGATGGGTTCAGCGGAAGATCCTGCTCCTTGGCCATCTTGATGGACACCGAATCAAATTTTTTCATATGTCCTGAACAGCAGAGTTCCCGTCCACAGGTACCAAGCCCACCAATCATTTTGGTCTCATGACGCACACCAACCTGCCGCATCTCAACCCGGGTTCTGAACTCCTGCACAAGATCCTTGACCAACGCCCTGAAATCCACCCGTTTATCCGCAGTAAAGTAAAAGATCATCTTACTGCCGTTAAAAAAACGCTCCACTCGAACAAGGCGCATCTGCAAAGCATGCCGGACTATCAACTCCTTACAGGTGGCGAAGGCATGTGCCTCCTCAACAGGGATATTCTCATAGCGGTTACACTCTTCGTGGACTGCACGCCGTAAGATCTCGTAACTCGCCCTGCGTTCAACCTCAGATTCCCTGCAGGCAGGGGCAGAACAGATAATAGAGGCGGGTTCTATTCCGTACTCTCCGCGAACCATCACCACTTCTCCACGACTCAGATCATCAAGCAGCGTGGAGGCTGTAAACTCCTGTCCTTGATCCCGAAAACGGATACGGTAAAAATAGCTCAGTTGCACATTTTTCTTGTCAAACCCCATTTTGGGATCTTCTTTTTTCTGCTTCTCTTCTGCCATAATTCCTTCTATTCCTTCAACCTAAAAAGAAGCACCTCACAGACAAGCGTTCGGTTACAATTTCGGGCCAGTTCTTTTTCTGCCTGGTTAACGGCCTGCAGTTTAGCAAAATATTGTTCATAATTCCAGCCTTTCCGTGTAGTCAGGCCCCCTGCGCCCATTTCCTGACCACAAAGCTCGAAGAGACCATCTCTGATCCAGAGTCTAATCAATGAAAACAGGTAGGACAAATCTTCCTTCAGTGCTGCCATCTTCTCTGCCATCAGCAGGCATTTTCTAACATCTGCTGGCTCATCCCTGTGCTGGGACAGCAGCAAATCCGACAAATCCTCCCAGAACGAGACCAGCTCTCTTTTGTGAAACAACAATGCTCTGCCGGGACTCCCTTCAGCAATACGTGCAAGCAGCAGTGCGGTTTTCTCTTCCATCGCACCATCCAACTCCATGAGAATTTCTGTGGTTTCCTCAGGGGTAAGAGCATAAAAAGGGATGGTCTGACATCTGGAAACAATTGTCTGCAGAACGGTAGCAGCAGAATCTGCAGTGAGGATCAGGAGGTTGTTCTCGCGCGGCTCCTCAAGGGTTTTCAAGAGACAGTTTGCTGCCTCCTGGCGCATGGCATGAACATCTTCAATAAGAACTACCCGGGTTCTGGCCTCATATGGTGCAAATGAGAGTTTTTTTATGAGTTCACGAACCTGAGCAATTTTAATCGCCCCTTGTTCAGGAGACACCTGCAGAAAATCCGGGTGCGATTCAGCTGCAAACTTCCTGCAGGATGGGCAGATACCGCACGACACCAACCCCAGTTGCTCTCTGCAGTTCACAGCAGCAGCAAGTCCCCGGGCAAACAACTGTTTTCCAACTCCTTCCGGACCTCGAAACAGGTAGGCATGAGCCACACGACCTGAGTCCAGACTCCTGCCCAGAAGCTTCCTCGCCTGATGCTGCCCGTAAAAAGACCTGCCAGCTATCAGCAGTTCTGGTTGTTCTGTCTGCCAGCTACTGTTCATCTGCTAGAGAAGCGACAGCTGCTTTCCTGCCGGTTTAGCTTTCTCTGTATCTTTTGCGATATCTTCTTCAGCTACCGGCAATGGATTAAGATACAGAAAACGCTCCAGCGATCGCTGGTAGTCGGTAAGATGCAACCCGGGCTCAACTATTTTTGCCCGCAACTGTCCCATCAGATTCATCTTTGCGTCAAGGTCATCAAGAAAACTGAGAATAAAGGCCTCCGTCGTCATGGGAACCGTGGGTGATCCAAACTCATGCCGACCATGATGACTGAGAATCAGATGCTGCAGCTGCTCAAGAAGGTCCCGTGGAAAGTCCTTGATTCTGCAGGCTTCCTCAGCCACCATTTCGCTGCCCATAACGAGGTGCCCTTTAAGGCGACCATGTCGAGTGTATTCAATAAGGGCCAGATTCATGGTCAACTCCTCCACCTTTCCCAAGTCATGAAGCAGTGCTCCGGCAATAAGAAGTGAGCGGTCAACTCCGGGATAATGCCCGGACAACTTGTCGGCAAGCTCTGCAACCGAGAGGGAGTGTTCGAGAAGGCCACCGAGATAGGCGTGGTGGATCCCTTTCGCAGCCGGTGAATCCTGAAAACGCTGCCACATAGGTTCTTTTTTTAGAAAACGATTCAGGAGTCTTCTCAGAAACGAATTCTCTACAGAACCCACAAGTTTCTGCACTCTCCTGGCAAGCTCAGTACGATCCAGAGGACAGCTTGGAACAAAATCAGCCAGATCCACATCTTCTTTTGATACGGATTCAATGGTATCTATTTTCAACTGCAGTTGCTCACGGTAGAGCTGCACCACAGCCTGCACCCTGACAAAAGCACCGGGGCCGCAATGCCCAAAAAGCTCCTCGGCCCGATCCCAGATCGGCCCGCTGATTTCACCACTGCTGTCCATAACGGTGAGCTGGATATAGGCCTTTCCAGCACGTGTCTCTGCTAGCCGGGCAGCCTTCACCAGAAACAGATCTGAGACCCGCTCACCTTCCTGCAAATTCTTTATAAACCGCCGCGCGCCCATCACCAACCCAACTGAATACTATTATACATTAAAGCGAAAGTTCATACAATCGCCGTCAACAACCACATATTCCTTCCCTTCAGAGCGCATCAGCCCCTTTTCTTTTGCGCCACTTTCACCACCACAGGCCACAAAATCATCATAGCTGATTGTCTCAGCCCGGATAAAACCACGCTCAAAATCAGAATGGATCTTCCCGGCAGCACCGGGTGCCCTGGTTCCAAGGGGAATGGTCCAGGCACGAGTTTCTTTTTCACCCACTGTAAAATAGGTGATAAGACCTAAAAGTTCATACCCTGCAGCAATCAGCCGGTTCAATCCCGGCTCCTTCATCCCCATATCTGCCAGAAACTCCTGCTGTTCCACAGCATCAAGCTGGCTCAGTTCCTGTTCGATGGAACCAGCAATGATTACCACCCCGTCACCATCTTCGGCAGCAAGCTGCTCAAGGACACGAACATACTCGTTACCGCTTAACACATCATCTTCGAGAACATTTGCCACATAGAGCACGGGTTTATCGGTGAGAAGACACATCTCCTTCATCATTTCCGTTTCCAGGTCATTTTCCAGATCCACGGTTCTTGCTGAGGCACCACTGTCCAAAACATCCCTAAGTCGCTCCAGAAATACAGCGTGGGCCTTCAGGGCCTTATCACCTGACTTAGCCATAGACTGCGCTTTTTTGAGCCGTTTTTCCACGGTATCCAGATCTGAAAGGACCAACTCCATGGTAATCACCTCACGATCCCGGGCCGGATCGATGGAACCATCCACATGGACAATATTTTCATCTTCAAAACAACGAACAACATGGACAATGGCATCTACCTGACGGATATGCCCCAGAAACTGGTTGCCAAGTCCTTCGCCCTGACTGGCACCTTTTACGAGCCCGGCAATGTCCACAAACTCCATCTGAGTAGCAACCTTGTTCCTGGTATTGGCCATTTCAGCCAGCACATCCAGACGTTTGTCCGGAACCGGTACAATACCCACATTGGGTTCAATGGTACAAAACGGATAATTCTCAGCATCAATACCGGCCGCTGTCAATGCATTAAAAATTGTAGACTTCCCGACATTTGGAAGGCCAACAATACCACAACGAAATCCCATATATAAACTCCCCACCCTTTTCGGGCATAAGAAAAAGACTCAAAACAATTTTACGATAAATCCTCACACCTGCTTCCCTGGTAATAAGCAAGTGAATAGCTGGATAAAAACGAAAACAGAACAGAAAGACGACAAATCATCTAAAATAGAATAGTATACCCTGCCCACAGAGAAAATGCCCATTTTTTTACAAGGAGCCGTTCATGATTCCAGCTTCCATCCTACTCAGCAACGTCACGCTCTACACAGGTCCCCATACAACTCCGGCACCAAAGCAATGGCTCCTGTGCAGAGATGGCCTCATCCACTCATTTGGCCCCATGACCACCGTTCCTGAATGTCCGGAAGCTGTCTCACTTGACGGAACCGGTAAATTACTGATGCCCGGGCTGATCAATGCTCACAATCACTGTGCCATGACACTGTTTCGGGGGCTTGCCGATGACCTTGAACTCAACGAATGGCTCAACAGACACATCTTCCCGGCAGAAGCTGCCCATGTAAGCGAAGAAATGGTGTACTGGTGCACAAAACTTGCCGCAGCCGAAATGATACTCTCCGGCACTACCACAGTGGCTGATGGCTACTTCCATGAGGGGCAGGTAGCACGTGCTCTGCTTGAAAGTGGAATGCGGGCGGTTACTGCACACGGAATAGTTGATTTTCCGGCACCAGGAGTTGCCGACCCCGGCCGGAACATTGCTGCCGTGGCAGAATTTATAGAGGAGTGGAAGGGACGGGATGAGCGCATAACTCCTGCAGTCTTTGCCCACTCTCCCTACACCTGTTCTCCCGCCACCCTGCAGGCGGCAAAAACATTGGCACAAGAGCAGAAGCTGCCCTTTTTTATCCATATTGCTGAGAGTAGGCAGGAACAGAAGATCATTATGGATCCGCAGGGGACAAGCCCCATTCGTCATCTCTCTGCCCTGAATCTACTGGATAGTGATACTGTGCTGATCCACTGCGTCTGGCTTGACGATGAAGACATTGACATCATCCACAAGAGTGGTGCTGGAGCCATAATCTGCCCCCAGAGTCATCTCAAGCTGGCTTCGGGCATAAGCCAAGCCTCCTCAATGGATGCGTTGGGAATCCCGGTGGGGTTGGGAACAGACGGCGCCGCCAGCAACAATGGACTTGATCTCTTTGTCGAACTGGACATGCTGGCAAAGACGCAGAAGCTGCGGCAACTCGACGCCACAGCAATGCCTGCAGCACGGGCACTGGCCACAGCTACAGAAAATAACGCTGCGATACTGGGACTTACAAATCTTGGGAAAATCGCGCCGGGATACAAAGCAGACCTTATCCTCCTCAACCTGAACCAGCCTCATCTGCAACCATTTTACAGCTGCGACTCCCTGGTTTACAGCGGAAGCGGATCTGATGTGAGCACAGTCATCATCAATGGCAGTATCGTACTGCGCGGAGGCCAACTTCTCACCTTTGACCTGGCCGAAACCCTTGAGAAAGTCCGCAGTCTTGCAGTGCCACTGGGACACCTGTAACGGTGGGCTACACTTGAGACAGTTACCTGAATATGTGACGGATTCGCAAGTCGTTTCTCGTTAACATACTGAAATAAAAAGAATAACATTCACAATCGGGTATATTTGAAAAAAGCTACCAGCCTACCTTCGAAATCTAAGAATAACTTACTGGAAAAAACCTAAAAAGCCAGTTTCAAGACAACAAAACCGCCAAGAAGCAGGACCACAAAAACGACACAGAGTGTATTGAAATACCTGTCTATAAACTCTTTGGCAGACTCGCCCCACTTGTGTAAAAGCCAGGCAACCAGAAAAAAACGACAGGCACGCGCAACAAAGGAGGCAAGGAAAAAAATCGTAAGATCAACACGGGCAACCCCTGCTGTGATAGTGGTCAATTTATATGGCAAAGGAGTGAGCCCGAAGACAAAGACTATCCAGGCATTCCAGTGGTCATAGACCTGAAACAGATATTCACCCCCAAGTGCACTCCCCATTGTCGAAATCAGATATGAGGGAAGGGCTATATCGAGCCGGCCATCAACGTCAACCAGGGGCATATGGGCCACATTTTCAACAATCCAGCGCCCCATGGTATCCCATGCAAAAACCCCTATTCCATACCCGGCAAGACCTCCTGCAACAGAAGCCAGGGTACACCAGAAAGCATACTTGTACCAGCGAGATGTTGCCCCGAGCACAAGAGCAATAAGAAGGACATCAGGAGGGACAGGAAAAAAACTTGATTCAGCAAAAGAGAGAACAATCAGAGCCAGGAGACCATATTTGCTGTCGGCCCAGTGCAGCATCCAGTCATAGAGACGGCGCACCAGACCATCATTCTTTTTCACCGCCACTTCATTCATTATTCCAGCCATGTTCCCCGATAAGGCTGACAAACCGAACACTTTCCAACCGTGATACAACAATATTGCCATCTCCTTTGCTGAGAAGATGCAGTTCCTGCACCTCGCGATCACCCACGGGGATAATCATTCGTCCCGGATCAGCAAGCTGAGCCACTAGGGGTTCAGGAATCTCCGGCCCGCCAGCTGTCACGATGATGGCGTCATAAGGGGCATGCTCCTGCCAGCCAAGTGTCCCATCATCAAGGCGGGACAGGATGTTATGGTAGTGGAGCCGGTCAAAAACCTTACGGGCACCTGCAAGAAGAATGTTGAGTCGCTCAACTGTGTAGACCCTGGAACAGAGTCGTGAAAGAACAGCGGCCTGGTAACCAGAACCAGTTCCTATTTCAAGAACCCGCTCATTACCTTGCAGCTGCAGTTCCTGAGTCATTGCTGCGACAACGAGGGGTTGAGATATTGTCTGATCCCCGGAAATGGGCAGAGGGTGATCACCATAGGCCCTTGCCTGCTGAGCATCTTCCACAAAGAGGTGCCTGGGGACCTCCCGCATGGCATCCAGAACCCGGTTGTCGCTAATACCACGTCGCACAAGCTGTTCCTGCACCATACGCTCACGCGCTGTAGCAAAGCGATCTGTCACTTCTTTTCCGTCTCCTGCCAGGAATAGTCATCCTGCCAATCAAACTCATCCTCCTCGTAGCCACTGTAACGACAAGTTGCAACGGTATCTCCAGAAAGAGTGATGACGACCATATTGTAGCCATTGGAATCAAATGCACCGCCAACCAGAGGGATGCCCTGCATAAAAGCTTTATCTTCTTCGTAATAAACCCACTCCTCCACTGAGTCAGTCACCATACGGGTCGTATCCGGATCCCCCATGAGGTTCAATACCTCCTGACGACCGGTCTCACCCACTTTGATCATGCACACATCTGAGACTAACTGACGAGTTGGAGTGCCGGAACATCCTGCTAGAAGAAGAGTCATCAGCACGATGCCTGTATAAAAAAGAGGCCGAAAAGTATTTATCATTGAAATCTCCCGCAAAAAAAGAGAACGGTTGAAAAGATGGTAATGTTGACAAATTCGTAAATAGCTCAAATAACCGATGGCTGAGTAGGTAAGCGTAGGCTCCGAAAAACTTCAGTCGCGAGGCACACATTTTTTGTTTAATTTCGGCATACCAGGATCCATCGCAATCAAACAAAAAAAAAACGCAGCAGCGAAGCAAGTTAAGAGTTTTTGGACGCCATTAATGTTAACGTTTCCAACCGTTCTATAGCGTGCTACAGGGCTTTTTTCAATATATAGTTGAATCAGCCCCCCACAGCCCTGGTCAGAATCTTGTAGTTTCTCTCCACCATAACCATGGGGTCAACCACAAGACCTGCCTGAATCATGGCATTGTCATAAATCTGCGCAGCAACTTCAGCAGCAAAGGTCTCATCGTTTTTTACAAGCTCTGCCAGTTGCTTGATAAGAGGACTTGTCAGGTTGATTTCCAGATTTTTCTTACTGGCCTCTGGGGTCAATCCTTTCTCCATTCGACTCGCAGCCATTATCCGTTCCATGGATGAGGTCATAAAGCCATCAGGGTTCACAATCATTGCAGGGGAATCAACCAGCCGTTTAGATTCAATAACATCAGCCACCTTGTCCTCAAGGTTTTTCTTCAACCAGGAGATCAACTCACTGCTGGCATCGTCTGCAAGCTTTTCCGCACTTTCGCCATCAGAATCGGCGTCACCACTTTTTGAGAGATCCAGGTCAGCACGATCCGCAGAAACCAGTTTTTTGCCATCGAACTCACCGAGATGATTAAGTACAAAATCGTCAATGGGTTCCATGGTGTAAATAATTTCAATACCCTTTTTGTTAAACATCTCCACATAGGGACCGGCTTCGATGGCGGCCCGGGTTGGACCATTTATGTAGTAGATCTCCTCCTGGCCGTCTCCCATCCGTTCCACATATTCGGCAAGGGATGTCGGTTTGCCATCTTCAGATCTGGAAGATTCAAAACGAACCAGCTGAGCCAGCTCCTTCTGAAACTCATAATCAGAGGTCACACCCTCTTTAATGTAAATACCAAAGGTGTTCCAGAAATCCAGGTAATGGTCGGAATCACGCTTGGCCTCTTCAGCCAGGAATTTCAGAAAACGTTTGGTGATCACCTTCCTGAGCTTCATCACCAGAGCATTATCCTGCAGTGACTGGCGTGAAATATTCAAAGGCAGGTCCTCACTGTCCACCACGCCTTTTAAAAAGCGCAGCCATTCAGGGAGAATATTTTCAGAATGCTGATCAATAAGTACCCGCTGACAGTAAAGATTCACCCCCGGTTCCACCCTGCCAAAACCCATGGCCTCAAAGTTCTCTTTGGGGGCAAAAAGGACAGCGTTGATTGCAAGGGGTGCATCAACTGAAAAATGTAGCCGATAGTGAGGTTCATCTGTTGCGTTTCCGATAAACTTATAAAAATCGTTATATTCTTCATCGGTGATCTCATTCTTACTTCTGGTCCATATGGCCTGCACCGTATTTACAGTCTCCCCTTCAAGTTTAATAGGAAAGGGAACGAAGGTTGAATACTGCTTAATAATACTTTCAACCTTCCACTTCCTGGCATAATCATGGGCATCATCTTTGAGTTCGATAATGATCCTGGTACCACGGTGCAGCCCTGGACATTCTGTAATGGTAAAGCTACCGCCACCATCAGAGACCCACTCATTCCCTTCTGATCCATCCCAGGAACGACTTTGCACCGTCACCTTTTTGCCGGCCATAAAGGCCGCGTAAAAACCAACCCCAAACTGCCCGATCAGGCTCACATCTTTGCGGGCAGCCTCAGCAAGTTCTGCCACAAATTTCCCGGATCCGGAATGAGCGATAGTTCCGAGATTGGTTTCAAGCTCATCGCGAGTCATGCCAATACCAGTATCGGTGATTGTCATGGTATGCTTGTCCTCATCAAGATCAATATTCACCTCAAGGGGAACATTCTCATCAAAGACATTCTCTCTAGTCAGACTCTCATGACGCATCTTTTCCAAGGCATCGGAGCTGTTGGAGATTAGCTCCCGGATAAATATATCACGCTCGGTATAGAGCGAGTTAATTACGATATCTAAAAGTTTCTTGGTTTCCGCTTGAAACTCATGGGTTGTTCCTGTATCACTCATTGTTAATTCTCCTCTCACAAAATCATTAAGAATAATGGGGAGTGCCCCAATTCCGTTGCTTTTTTTCTAAAAGTCGGCAAAAATGATAAGCATGCATGTGTTGCTGTCAACCTTTCAGCGACAGGAGAAGCACACAAAAACAATAATCGCAGCAGGAAAAAAATGAAAAAAGACACCATTATTATCGGAGCAGGCCTTTCCGGTCTCACCGTTGCCTGGAAACTGCGACAGATTTCAGGCCACTCCTTCCTCCTGCTTGAGCGGAAAAAAAGGACAGGAGGCGCCATCAGCAGCCACCGTGAAGACGGTTACCTTGCAGAAGGCGGGCCCCATGGGTTCCTGGACAACTGCGTTGAATCCCAGGCTCTGCTCAAAGAGACCGGGCTTGACAGTGAGGCTCTGAAAGCTCCGCTCGCCAAGTTTGTCCGTTATGTGTGCATGGACGGTGAATTAAAACTCATCCCCCAGTCTCCACTCAAAATCCTTGCCGCCCCCCTCATCTCCATTTCCGCCAAAATACGCGTTGCTGCTGATCTTTTCAAAAAGCCGCTACAGGGTGAACCCACAGTGCGGGAATGGGTGGAATACCGTTTTGGCAAAGCACTGCTGCCCTATGTGGATGCCGTCTTCACCGGGACCTACGCCGGAGATTTTGAACGACTGGTTATTGATGGTGTTATGCCGGGAGTACGAAAAATAGAGATGGAACAAGGCTCTATCATCCGTGGACTGATCAAAAAGATGCGGGCTGCCAGCAAAAAGCCCTCCGGGGAAAACAAAGGTTTGCCTGCCATGACCAGCTTTCCTGGTGGCATGACAAGACTTGCGGCAAGACTCCGGGAGAACCTGGCCCCCGACGAAATCCAGCTTGGCTGTCCCGCCTTGCGTATCTCCCGGCAAAAAGATTGCTGGAATGTGGTCACAGAAGAAAAAACGTACTGCTGCCAGAACCTGGTGCTGGCACTTCCGGTCAACGTGGCTCTCAAACTTCTTGCTGATATCGCCGGAACTCCACCTCCTCAATCAGCTATACCGGAAGCCAGGATAATCACCATAGGACTTGGGTTCAGCAATGAGGCCAGTCTCCCGCCAGGTTTCGGCTATCTCAGTCCGGAACGGGAAAATCGGTTCTGTCTTGGGGCCTTGTTTTCTTCCAATATGTTCCCCGGCCGCACCCCGGATGGTCACATACTCCTGGAAGCTCTGGTGGGTGGTCGGAGACACCCGGAACGTCTGGAACTCGACGATGATACATTAATCCAGAGTGCAGTGAAAGATCTACAGCAACTACTCAACCTCCCAGCTCCTCCGCAATACGCTAGGGTTCTACGTCCCCGCTGCGGAATTCCACAACTGGAGAAGGGCTATCCCGCGCTGCTCAACTGGCGTAACGCTCTTATGGAATCACAAAAAGGATTATATGTGACAGGTTTTGGCTGGGACGGTATCGGGATCAATGACATGATAAAAACCGCCTTTCGGGTAAGTGACGCCATCAATCAGGGCGAACAGGATGGTGGAGAAAAAGATGCCGCAGTCAAAAAAATATATTTCTGACCACCCACCTGCGTTCCTCCTGCTCCATCCTGACGCTGCAAGACAAGAAGCCCTCAGGAAGATAAACAACACCAGTTACGGTCCAGATGGCGAAGGATATATCTTTGTCTTTCAGTATGACGGCCTCTATCTCAACCACCGGCCTCCCACTATATCGGCATGAACCTGATCAACAACATAGCCACCTGCAAAAATGCAGTGGCTATGTTGAGTATGTGTGTCACAAAAGCAAACACGGGGGTACTCTCCGTGGAAATGGGCCGTTGGCACAGGGTTTTTCTAGATGGCCTGCATAAGCCAATTGAAACCATCAAATACATGGAAAAATTCCCCGTTAACATCCCTCTAATGGATATGCTCATGGAACCGGGAATGAATGGGTACCAGCCATACAGAGAAATCCTCAAAATACGCCCTAGACAGAAGATTGTCATCACCTCCAGATTTTCAGAAAGTGATGACGTAAAAAGCAGCCCTGGATCTTAGCGTCAGCGGTTTTATAAAAAATCCCTACACCACAGAGACCCCGACCAAAAGCATCAATAGAGCCCTCAACGAACAGGTAGGGTCTTCTCTATGGTTTTCTCTCAACTTACGACTTACAGGGCATCAACAATCTGGTTAAAGACTGTGCTGGGACGCATGGCGGCAGAGGTCTTGTCAAAGTCCGGCATATAATAGCCACCGAGATCCACTGCCTGTCCCTGACAGCTGATCATCTCTTTTACAATCAGATCTTCGTTATCACGCAGTTCTTCCACAACTCTGACAAACTTTTCTCGTAACTCCGGGTCTTCAGTCTGAGTAGCAAGGACCTTTGCCCAGCATAATGCCAGATAAAAATGGCTGCCCCGGGTATCAAGCTCGCCCACCTTACGTGAGGGTGATTTTTCACTCTCAAGAAAATTCCCAATAGCCTGATCCAGCGTCCTGGCAAAAAGAGCTGCCCTCTCATTGCTGTAGGTCGCTGCCAGATGCTCAAAAGAGGGCACCATGGCACAAAATTCACCAAGGGAATCCCAACGCAGATGCCCCTCGGCAACAAACTGCTGCACATGCTTTGGCGCAGAACCGCCGGCACCAGTTTCAAACAAGCCACCGCCATTCATCAAAGGAACAATGGAGAGCATCTTGGCGCTGGTACCAAGTTCTAAAATGGGAAAAAGGTCGGTCAGATAGTCTCTTAACACATTACCGGTAACAGAAATAGTATCCTCTCCTCTTCTGATTCTGGCAATTGACTCCCGCATCCCTTCAAGGGGGGTCACCACACGGACATCCAAACCAATAGTGTCGTGGTCCGGGAGGTACCTGTTCACCTTGGTTATAAGTTCAGCATCATGGCCACGCTCCGGATCAAGCCAGAAAAGAGCCGGACTCCCTGTGGCACGAGCCCGGGAAACCGCTAGTTTCACCCAGTCCTGAACAGGGGCATCCTTGGTCTGACACATTCTGAATATATCATCTTTTTCCACTGAACACTCAAGCAGTACCCTGCCATTTTCATCCACCACCCGAACCGTTCCTGCGGCAGGTGCCTCAAATGTTTTGTCATGCGAACCATACTCTTCAGCCTTCTGGGCCATAAGACCAACATTGGAGACACTGCCCATGGTGGCTGGATCAAAGGCGCCATTTTGCTGACAGTCTGTAACAACTTCCTGATAAATCCGTGCATAACAACGATCAGGAATCATCGCATTGGTATCGTGGAGTTTGTCATCTGGCCCCCACATCCTGCCACCATCGCGAATGACCACTGGCACAGAAGCATCCACTATTATATTATTGGGCACATGAAGGTTGGTAATCCCGTTGCTGGAATCCACCATGGCAAGCTCACATCCGCGTTCGTAGACTGCCATGATATCCGCTTCAATTTCCGCCCTCTGATCTGCAGGTAAGGACTCGATCTTCTCGTAAATATCAGCAAGGCCATTATTCACATTTACCCCAAGTGAATCAAACAGATCACCATGTTTGTCAAAAACATCCTGATAAAACACTGACACACAGTGGCCAAACATTATGGGATCAGAAACCTTCATCATCGTTGCCTTCAAGTGCAGAGAAAGCAGAACACCATCCTCTTTTGCGGCCTTAATCTGACGTACATAAAACGCGCGTAACTTTTTGACATTCATCACAGAGACATCAATCACCTCACCTGGAAGCAAAGGAATTGCGGGATCAAGAACTGTCACATCGCCATCTTCTGCCACACACTCAATACGCACCGTAGCAGCCTCGTCCATTGTGGTTGAACGTTCACTACCGTAAAAATCGCCATCATCCATGTAACTGATTCGGCATTTGGAATCATCGGGCCACTCTTTCATCATCCGATGCGGTTTTTTCTGGCCAAAACGTTTCACTGAAGCTGCTGCCCTGCGATCCGCATTGCCTTCCCGCAGTACCGGGTTCACGGCACTGCCAAGTACCTGCGCATACCTAGCATGAATCTTCTTTTCCTTATCGGTTTGTGGTTCTGCGGGATAATTGGGTATATCATAGCCTTTATTTTGCAACTCTTGAACAGCTTCTATCAACTGAGGGACAGAAGCACTCACATTGGGCAGTTTGACAATATTGGCTTCAGGTTCTTTTACCAACCTGCCCAGTTCCGCCAGATCATCAGAAATCTGCTGATCTGCAGTGAGATTTTCAGGAAAGTTTGCAATGATTCGTCCAGCTAGGGATATATCCTTCTGCACAAGTTCAAAGCCTGCCCCCCTGGTAAACCCCTGTAGAATCGGTAACAGGGAGTATGATGCCAGGGCTGGCGCCTCATCAATTTTTGTGTAAATAATCTCTTGAGTTGTCATGGAAATTCCTCATATTTCATCTGTACAAATTCAATCACCGCCTTATTCCGACAAGACCGGATTTTTCCACCAGTGATCATATATATTGAAAAAACGATATCATATACGATTTTGGCCCGCAAAGCCATATTGAAACTTCCGGACAGGACAAACAAAAAAAGGGGGGGGTTGCTTCGTCATCACGAAGCACCCCCCTCCAATCACGCCATAACACCATATTATCTCAAGACAATACTACCAAGGAGCACAGTTACAAAAAGGACTCAACCATTCCTAGGAAGATATCGTATTATAGCTCTGCCATCTTCCGGTCAAGAATTTCCACCTGACGCCGAACCGAAATATCCTGCCTGCATAACTCGGAAACCACCTTAACCGCATGAAGAACGGTGGCATGATTTCGATTAAAGATCTTTCCGATATCGCCAAGTGATTCCTCGGTATGTTTACGACCAAGATACATAGCAACTTGACGAGGAAAAGAAATAACCCTCTTTCTAGAGCGTGACTGCAGGTCTTTATAACTCACATTAAACTCCCTGCTGATCATCTCACCAATGAGCGCTGTGGTGAGATTCCTGGAAATCCCCACTATTTCAGCCACAACATCACGAACCATGTCCATTCCAACAGTACCACCCGTCAGAGAGGCTTTGGAACTAAGCGACAGAAGAGCAGACTCGATGCGCCGCACATCACCATGAATCTGCTGACTGATGTAGGAGATGGCCTCTTCTTCAAGTTCCAGCCCACTTTGGGCCACTTTGTTCTCAACAATGCGATAACGGGTGGCAAAATCCGGGGCCTGGATAGTTGTTACCAGTCCAGCACCCATCCGGGAACGGAACTCGTTATCTATTCCCTTCAGATCACGTGGTGCATTGTTTGCTGTGAGGATCACCCGCTTGCCACTCTTAATCAGCGAATCGAGAAGCTCATTGAGTTCCTCCTGGGTTTTTTTCTTGCCCTTTAAGGCATGGACATCTTCAACCAGCAGAAAATCACAATGGTCATGGTAACTCGCCTTAAAAGCATCCATACTTCCTGTCTGAATACCACGCACCATCTCTGAGGAGAACTGCTGGGCAGTTACATAACGAAGCCTGGTTGCCGGTGACTCCTCAAGGAGGGTATGGGCAACGGCATGGGTCAAATGACTTTTCCCAAGCCCTGTAGAGCTATTGATGTAAAGACAGCTTCCCACAGTATCATCACCATTTATCATTGATTTACAGGCAGACTGGGCGAGCAGATTAGACTCACCAAGCATAAAGGCGTCAAAGGTATACCTGGGATGCAGAGAACGAACTATGGATTTTCTCTCCGGGATATGGGGCAGACGAAGCTGCTCCCGGGACTGAACAGATGGCAGCGCTGCAGCAGGTTCTTTATCACAGAGAACAACTCGACATTGACTGCCGGAAAGAGCTTCCACAGTTTCCTGCAAAGTTGCAAGATGGTTCCGATCAAGATGGGCTCGATAAAAACGATCTGGACAGGCGAGTCTGATCTCAGTAGCATCAGAATGTATGCATTCAAGGGGTTCCACCCAGAGATCATAAACAGAGTCACCCAGATTTTCTTTCAATGCCTCTTTTGCCTGTTCCCAAACCATATTCTTCCCCTCAAAAAGTCAAACCAAACAACAAAATCAGGCCAAAATCGTGAATTATTCGGCCTTACAACCTTTATTATTCTCTTTCTCAAACGCTGGATTCAATTAATTCAGAACAGGAACAAGACACATAGCTCCTATCATAAAGAAGTCACGAAAGCGAGATTCACTGCCGTCACTCATGAGGGGGGAATTAACTTCATTTTACCGTTTCGGTCAAAGTCGATTTCGACAAATTTTCCTATCAGTACCACATATTATCACACCTTCTCTGAGGCGCCCATCAGGGACGGGATTGCACCACACAGCCCTCCAAAAGCCTTTGTTTACGGGCATGGCAGGCATCGTACACCAATATGCTGTTATCTTCATATCTTAGTCCGGGTAACGATAAGTTATCAACAATTTTCATTTTTTCTTAAACTCTTTATTTCTGCAAATAACGATGTTTTTCTGTGAATTGCTAAACATTATTCCCAAGCCACACAAAAGGAGTCGCTATATCAATGAGTACACCGGATTCGGAGAAAAATTCTTTTTTGCTCTTTTTTCCGTCACTCAGAAAAATATATTTTCAAGTAAGAAGTGTTTTTCTTACATCTATGAACTGACAGGCCTCCAGAGGGCGTTCTAATAGACATTCCCGCACAGCTTTCTCATCTTACAAAAATCAGCATCATTATACCCGGGCCAGGGTCAGCACTTTCACAGCTTTTGCCCCCGCATGCAGTAGGACACGACTGCACTCTGAAACCGTACTTCCGGTGGTAAGGACATCATCGACCAACAAAACTGACCTTCCCTGCAGTTTTCCAGCACCGCTGACAGTAAAGGCATGGCGAAGATTTTTTCGTCTGGCAGTACCATCAAGTCCTGTCTGTGGATCTGTATCACGAACACGTTGCAACAAATCCACCTGAATACGTTCCTTATCATTGGGGTAAAGAATCTCTGCAAGAAGAACAGCCTGGTTAAAGCCGCGCTGCCGCAATCTCTTTAGATGAAGGGGTACCGGCACGATCCACTCATCAGCGGCAAGATGGTTTGTTTTCCCTGCTCGAATGATCCGTTCAAGGGAGGGCAGGACTGTAAGATCACCACCGTATTTCAAGCTGTGCAAAAAGGTAACAACAGGTTCCTGGTATCTGGCTACAGCACGGGCCTCAGCGTAGGGCGGGAGGGTGCGAAGACAATTACCACAGAGATGATCTCCTGCCGTCGAATCAGCCATCTCACATCCGCACACAGAACAGCACGGTGTTTTGATATATGCAATGTCATGCAGACAGCTGTTACAGATACCCTGGTCGTCACCAGACACCAGACAGGAACAAACAGCGCAGGAAAGGGGAAAAAGTAGATTTTTCACTGCAGACAGCCAGCCAGTAATTGCTGCAACTTGCCTCTCACCCATCATTTTGCTCACTTTTTCGATACTTTGCAATTAAGTCTACCACTTTTTTCCACCCCAATCAGTAGCAAAAAGATGTTTTTTTCAATAATTCGTGCTAGGATAAGCGGTAACATCTTTCCAGAGAAAAAAGATCGCTTATTGTACAAATTTTAATATATTAGACTGTGACACAAAGCAACTCTTCCTCAAAAAAACTCTTGGGCGTTCTCATTGGTGGCTCCGGTCTTATCGGGGGTACTCTGGCGCACTATTTTAAAACCAAGACTCCTCACACCATAGAATTGCGCGCTCCAAGCAGCAAAAAACTCTCCATTAGAAATGCTGCCGACATCAAAGATTACCTCAAGCGGCTGCAACCGGACTTTGTCATCAACACCGCAATCGCGAACATTGGATCTGACTCCCAACTGGCCTTTGAGGTTAACTATGTTGGCACGCTCAACATGGCCCGTGCTGCAGCAGCTCTGAAAATCCCGTACATCCATGTCAGCTCAGCTGCAACCCTGCCCAACGGCGAGAACCTCACAGAAAACGATTGCCTCGAGATTCAGCCACAACTGAATAATTATGCAAAATCGAAACTCATGGCCGAAGAGACACTGAGATACATGCATAAGGCAGTTGGACTTGACTACACCTGTATCCGTCTTGCCGTTGTCTATGGCGAGCATGACCATAAAATCCAGGGATTCCATCGGCTCTTTTTTTCCATCGCCGATGAATCCATGCCTGTTCTTTTTACCAAAAAGAATGTCATGCACTCCTACTCCAACGCCAACAAATTCCCCTATTTCGTGCATCATGCCCTGGAAAACAGAGAGGAATTCAACGGGGAAACATATCACTTTGTCGACAAAGATCCTGTGGAACTCGCCAACCTCATCCTCACCATCCGCTCTTATCTGGAACTGAAAACTCCACGTGAAATTTATGTTCCCTATTCCATGGCCATATTTGGAAAGAAAATGCTGGAAGTCCTCTTGAAAGGACTCTCACGCATCGGTATCCACGGTGGGCTGCCAGCCGAACTCATGTTTCTGGAGAGCTTTTATAAAACCCAGACCCTCTCTGCGGAAAAACTACTCAACTCCAGTTTCATCGACCCCAAACCCGAGGAGACTATCTACACCAAACTTCCCGCCCTGGTCGTCTACTACCTTAAACGCTGGACCCATGAGAATCTCATCTCAACCTTTAACGAGTCGATTCTCCACCCCCAGGCAATGGCAAAAGATTTCGAACGGTCACCCATTGAGCTGCTCAACAGTGTCCATGAAGATTCCACATCACCCTTTATAGACCTGATTGACAATTGATGGCGTCGTAAAAACTCTTCACCTGCTTCGTTGCTGCATTTTTTGTTCAATTACGACGAACCCTAGTACGCCGAAATAAAACAAAAAATACGTGCCTCGCATCTGAAGTTTTTTACTTAACCATCTATAAATTGACCTTTTTACGAGATTGTCATAATTAACCCTTTACAATTCTTTTTCCCCTTTCTAATTATGGACTCTTTGCAAAACCCGCGAAACATGGCATATTGGTTAATTTATCATTTTTCATTCAGTCCGACCTGAGAATATAATGAAATGCTGGCAGAAACTGCCAAAAGAAAAACATTTCCTTTAGAGAAACAGGATATCACATGAATCACAGCAGAAAAGCCACCCATATTTCCAGAACTTCAAAACAGGGACCTCTATATCCCAGCCTTTTGCTGGTTGTTGTCCTCTGTCTCACCCTTGTTTTCACAGGGCTTGCCTCAGCTGTTGAGCAAAACACAAGCTACCTCCCTCTGAAAATAAATGCTCCTGCAGACCAGAAAGCCATCGCAGAGCGAGCCGACAGTGCTCTGGAAAATGCCCTTTTCACCACCTCTTTTTCCATGATACCACGTCAGGAAGCTGAGAAGCTCATTAATTACGATGGAATCTGGCCCCCGGAACCGGAGGCACTCAAGAAAATTGCCGCAAAAACTGGCCTGGACTATGTGGCAGTGGGAAGTCTCACAATCCTTGGCGAACAGATTAGTATTGATTACAAGGTTTTTGACCTGCTGGCGCCCTCTTCGCCCAAATACTATTACGCCCAGGGGGAATCCATCGAGAACCTGGCAGGTACCCTGTCGGAGGTGGTGCGCGACGTTATTGCCTACACGGAGCGTGACTTTATCATTGCTTCCATTTCCCCCACCGGCAACGTACGTATTGACTCCGGTGCGATCTCAAGAAAAGTAAAGACTCAAGCAGGGGATTTTTATGACCCTGCCACACTGCGTGAAGACTTAAAGGCCATTTTCAAAATGGGCTACTTTGAAAATGTATACATAAAAGTAACAGAGAGCGAGGCAGGAAAGGTTGTCACCTTTGAAGTAGTAGAAAAACCCATCGTCCGCAGCATTGAATATTCCGGACTTGACGCCTTCTCAAAAGAAGAGGTGGCGGAGGCTGCCAACATTGGCCTCAACACCATCCTGAATAATAGTAAAATAAACAATGCAGTTGCTGCAATAAAAGCACTCTACAAGGCCAAAGGATATTACAATACTCAGGTTACAGCCCAGATAAGCTACCCCAATACCGAAAGCGCTGAATTACGCTTTGTCATTGAGGAAGGTGAAAAAATCTACATTAAAGAAATTAAATTTATCGGCAACAAAAGCTTTGACAGTGATGAGCTTGAAGACATCATTGAGTCAAGTGAGAAAAACTGGCTTACCTGGCTCACCGAGGGCGGGCTGATGAAGCAGCAGATGCTTGAGCAGGATGTCGCACGGCTTGGTTCCTTCTACAACAATCAGGGCTTTCTGGAAGTCAAGATTGCAAAGCCCCAGGTTAAACAGGATGGTGACTGGCTTTATATAACATTCACCATTGAGGAAGGTCCACGGTACCGTGTTGGAACCGTCTCCTTTCAGGGTGATCTCATAGCCGATAAACAGCAGCTGCGCAGCATGCTCACCATCCAGAATCAGGAATTCATCAATCGTCAGATTCTCCGTGAAGATGTGCTGAGACTGACTGACTATTATTCTGAAAACGGCTTTGCCTTTGCCGATATCCGCCCCAAAACATTGAAGTCGGCAACAGGAGCCAGGGTTGACATCCTCATTGATATTAAGAAGGGTGATCTTGTTTATATTCAGCGTATTTCCATAAAAGGAAACAGCAGGACCCGTGACAATGTTATCCGTCGTGAACTACAAATTGCAGAAGGTGGCATCTTTGATTCCAAAGCACTGCGAATCAGTACTCAGCGCCTGCAACGCCTTGACTTCTTTGAAGAGGTGAATATAGTCCCGGAGCCAGCTCTGGACCCGTCAAAGATGGATGTAACCATCAACGTAAAGGAAAAATCCACCGGTCAGTTCAGTATTGGAGCCGGTTACAGTTCCGTTGACTCCTTCATGCTCATGGGTGAAATCTCAGAGAACAACTTTCTCGGCCGTGGCGACAGGCTCTCCCTTGCAGCAAACATCAGTGGTACATCCAATCGCTTCAACCTCAGTTACACGAATCCAAAGTTCCGTGACTCTGACCTCTCCCTCGGTGCAGACCTCTTCAACTGGTTCCGGGAATTTGATGACTATGATAAGGATTCCAAAGGTGGGGCCGTTCGTTTTGGATATCCGCTTTTTGAAAGAGTGCGTGGCTATGGAAGCTATAGCTACACCGACACCACCTTAACAAATGTATCAGAATTTGCCTCACAGATTATCATTGACTCTATGGACATAAAGGTAACCAGTGCCGTAAAGTTCGGCATGGTTCGCGATACCCGTGACCGGATGGTTGGAGCTTCCAGGGGATCTGAAAATTCTGTCACAATCAAGTACGCAGGTGGCCTATTGAGCGGTGATGCAGAGTTCACCAAACTTGAGGCCTTCACCAGCTGGTACTATCCACTACCCTGGACCACTGTATTTCACTTTAAGCTCTCAGGTGGCCAGGTATGGGAAAATGAAACAGGTCAGCTTCCTGTTTACGAACGCTTCTATCTTGGCGGCATGAATACCATCCGTGGTTTTGAATATGGTAAGGCAAGTCCCATTGACCCCGTCACAGGTGACCGAATCGGCGGTGACAAAATGTGGTACACCAATGTTGAATATGTTTTCCCACTGGTTACCGCGGCCGGTCTCCGTGGAGTAATTTTCTTTGATGCCGGCAAGGTCTATGCGGACGATGAGGACTGGAATATCGACAGCTATAATAAAGCTGCAGGTGTTGAACTTCGATGGATGTCCCCCATGGGGCCCCTTCGCCTGGTATGGGGTTACAATCTTGACCCCAAGGACGATGAAGACAGCTCTGTCCTTGACTTCTCCATTGGTGGTTCATTCTAATCGTCGGTTTCCACCTAATTTCTATTGCATTCGGCTGCATGGTTTCCATGCAGCCGAATTTTTTTCCAAGTCATGCGTACTCCCTTTAGCACATCAAAAATTCAAGCCGGCAGCTGCCACACAATGGCCTCACTGCGTGGGAGCTCAAAGGCCCTGTTTGCTGCTCTTCTCGCAGAATCGCAGCCCTGCTGCTGCATTGTTGCAGATGAAGAGATGGTCCCTCAGGTTGAAGCGGATTTGAAACTCTTCAGTACTGTACCTGTTTTCACATACCCCGGTTACGAGATTCCTCCCTATACGCCTCTCTCTCCCGACCCCAATACCACAGCGGCCAGGCTCTCAACACTCTTTCAGCTCCTTGAGACAGAGGGCAGCTTTGTCCTTGTGGTTTCAGCTGAAGCATTAATGCGCAGAACACTTCCGCTAAAAGTACTCTCTGACAATGCAGAGCTGCTACTCTCCGGAGAAGATATTGACCGCGATGATCTGATAGCCAAACTTGAAGTACTCGGTTATGAAAAAGTCAGTCTTGTCCAGAGTGTCGGTGACTACTCTGTTCGAGGTGGCATTATCGACATCTTTCCTCCCTCATTTCTTACTGACAACATTCTTCACACTACACCTTTACGACTCGACTTCTTTGGCGACACCATTGAATCCCTTCGTGGCTTTGACTCTGTCAGTCAGCGTTCCATAGTGGAGGTCCCCGAGGCCATCATCCTGCCAGCAAGTGACATCTGCTACCCCAGTCCTTCCTCAGAAAAAATGAAGGATATATTGAACACCTTTGACCGTTACAGTTCCAACCTCTCATGGGAACAGGATAACGCTTCTCAACTCAGAGAACAGATTGGAAACACTGTCCGTTTTGCCGGTATGGAGTTCTTTCTGCCGGTTTTTTACCCTGAACATCAGGAAAAGATCGCCACCCTCTTTGATTTTCTACCAGAACAGAGCTGCCTGATCCACTTCAACCCTGAGCTCGAAAACCAGGCCAGGGCGATGGTACAGGAGCGGATTGACAATAATTACGAGGAGTCTCTCGAAAAACATCTCCCCGCCTTGCCGCCTCAGGATATCTTTATTCCGGAGGAGGAACTCAAAAAGTGTACCACATCTTTTGGAACCATCTTCTGTTCCTCTTTCAGCGACCATAAAGATATCCACAACCTGAATGCAACAAACCACCAGGTCCTGAAACAGGAGATCAGTCTCCGTCGTAAGGAACGGGGCCTGCTCCCCCCCCTGTCCGAACAAATTCATAACTGGCAGAATCAAGGTGATCGGGTAATCCTCTGTTGCCGCTCCCCTCGCCAGACCAAAACCCTTGCCGAACTGCTCGAAAAACATCAGCACACGGTTAATTTTATCAACAGCCCTTTAGCGATCAACTCTTTTCATTCCTCTTCATCCCCTGATATTCTCTATCTCTGCGACCAGTCCCTGAGCCAGGGCTTTTCCCTTGGTAGTCCCACCATCCACTTTCTTTCAGAGAGTGAACTCTTTGGTGAGATGCGTATAGGAAATCGTAAGAAAAACCGGGGAAAACTCGGTGAGCCCATCCGCTTCTCCGAGCTTCATCACGGCGATGTGGTGGTCCACCGTGATCACGGTCTCGGGCTTTATATGGGTATGGCGACCCTCAGTATGCAAGGAGTCGTGAATGATTATATGCTTCTTGAGTATCGTGATGGTGACAAACTCTACCTTCCCGTAGATCGCCTTAACCTGATCAGCCGTTACGAAGGGATCTCTGACAAAAAGCCACGTATTGACAAACTCGGCACGGGATCATGGCGGGCAGCCAAGGCAAAGGTCAAGGAAGAAGTGTGGAAGATTGCGGAGGAACTCCTTGAAATTTATGCCAGACGTGAGCTCCGTGAGGGTAGGCATTTTTCTCCACCAGGCGAGCTTTTCCATGAACTTGAAGAATCCTTTCCCTATGATGAGACTGTTGGCCAGAACAAGGCAATCACCGATGTCATTGACGATCTCTGCAGTAACAAACCCATGGACAGGTTGGTCTGCGGGGATGTGGGTTATGGTAAGACCGAGGTTGCAGTCCGCGCAGCATTTAAGGTTGTGGAAGATGGACTGCAGGCCGCCATTCTTGTTCCCACGACTGTTCTTGCAGAACAGCACGCCAAGACATTCAAGGAACGTATGCAGGGTTTTCCTGTCACCATTGAGTGCATCAACCGTTTTCGCAGCCCTGCTGAACAGAAAAGAATCATCAAAGACCTGAAAAACGGTAAGATTGATATTATCATTGGTACCCATCGGTTGCTCTCAAAAGATATCACCTATCGGGAACTTGGCCTGCTCATCATTGACGAAGAGCACCGCTTCGGAGTGAGCCACAAGGAGAAGATCAAACAGATAAAATCCGAGGTGGATATCCTCACCCTCACCGCCACTCCCATCCCCAGGACTCTTCAGATGTCCCTGCTCTCCATCAGAGATCTCTCTGTGATATCAAGCCCCCCCGAACACAGAAGACCTGTTAAAACATTCGTTTCCCGCTATGACGATCTGGTTATAAAAGAGGCAGTCTTCAAGGAGATGCGCAGAGGAGGCCAGGTCTTCTTTGTTCACAACCGGGTAAAATCCATCTACAAGATGGCTGCAAATGTTCAGGGCCTGGTTCCTGAGGCACGGATTGCTGTGGCCCATGGCCAGATGAGTGGAAAAGAACTCGAAAATATCATGGTGCGCTTTGTAAATCGGGAGATTGATGTACTGATGGCAACCACCATCATTGAATCCGGACTGGATATTCCATCTGCCAATACCATGATTATTAACCGTGCGGACATGCTGGGTCTTGCCGAAATCTATCAGTTGCGGGGCCGTGTCGGGAGATCCTCTGCCCAGGCCTTTGCCTATCTCCTCGTACCATCACTGGACAGCCTGAGCAAAGATTCCAAAGACAGACTCCGCGCACTCATGGAGTGCAACGAACTGGGCGGAGGATTCAAACTTGCCATGAGCGATCTCCAGATCCGGGGCGGAGGAAACCTTCTCGGAGTCTCCCAGTCCGGACATATCGCAGCCATTGGTTATGACCTCTACCTTGATCTCCTCCAGAGAACTGTAGCTGACATGAAAGCCCGTGCTGCCACTGGTGAAGAGGACCTCCCGAGCCAGGATCATGTTGAGACTGAAATTAATCTCCAGATTTCAGCCTATATTCCTGAGAGTTTCATTCCTGACATCTCTCAGCGTTACATCAGTTATCGTCGCATCTCTGCCCTTTCAAGTAGTGGTTCTGACGATGCCTATGATGACCTTCAGGAGGAGCTTGCAGACCGTTATGGCAGGATCCCAGAAGAAACCAGAAACCTCTTCAAGATCGTGGCCCTTAAGAGAGAGCTCGGTGAACTCGGGGTTACCAAGCTGGAAAAAGGTAAAGATTCCTTTGTGTTCACCTTCAGTGACAACACCCCCCTTGATCCTGCCCTGCTACTGAGCTTCCTTCAAAGGGGCAGTAAAAAACGAAAAGCTCCACCACGTCGGATCACCCCCGACGGCAGACTTATCATACCTGCCACCATAGACTCTGAGGATAGACTGTTTCAAATATTGCAAAGGATACTCGGAGAACTCTCCGCACTAAAACTGCCACCGGAAGACTTATCATGACAACTATGCAGATCAAACCTGACTTTCTCTGGTCCCAGATAGATACCGTCCTGCTCGACATGGACGGAACCCTGCTGGATAAATATTTTGATGACCATTTCTGGGAGGAATATGTCCCCAAAATTTTTGCGAAATCCAACGGAATCTCTGAAAAAGAAGCGCGGATAATATTACTGCAACGCTACCAGAGCGTGGAAAATACCCTGCAGTGGACCGATCTCGACTACTGGTCAGACAGGCTTGGCCTCGATATCCCTGAACTGAAGTGCAAAGTTGACCACCTCATTCAGATACATCCCTATGTGGTGGATTTTCTTGAGTACCTGAAACGTATCGGCAAGGAAGTCCACCTGGTAACTAATGCCCACTCCAAGACCCTTGAGATTAAACTCAGAAAAACCGATCTCGGGTCCCACTTTGATCGCATTGTCTGTGCCGAGGAAATCGGGTTCGCCAAGGAACAACCTGAGTTCTGGGAAAAACTGGAAACACACCTGGGCTATAACAAAGAACGTACTGTGCTCGCTGACGACACTGCAAAAGTACTCGATTCCGCGCAAGAATACGGCATGGGATTTTTAGTTTTTGTGGCCAGGCCGAGTTCGCGGATAGCTGTTAAATTTTCCCCAAAATATCCTGCAATCACGTATTTTAACGAACTGATTCACTGATACATTTTATTATCCCTATATTTTTTCGTTTGTGGAATGAACTCCTATATGATATTATTTCTTAAACTATTAGAGCTAATTATATTTTATTTTCAGATGGCCAGATGATTGCGCCTTCACCCACAGGAGATTTCCCCATGGAACTGACCTCATACGAAGCAAAAGACCTCTTTCAGTGGCTCACCGACAAAGAAGACTTTCTGGTTCTCGATGTTCGCAACGAACAGGACTTCAACCGATTTCAGGTTGAATCACCCTACCCTTTTGAGATGAAGAACGTCTCCTATTACGACTTTATGGAAATCGAGGAGGAGTCTGTTGCCAAAGTGCCCAAGGGAAAGCCGGTGCGGATTGTCTGTGCCAAAGAGGGCTCTGCCAAGTATGTTGGAGAAATTCTCGTAAAACATGGTTTTGACGATGTTCGTTATCTCACAGGCGGCATCAAAACCTGGGGAAATCTGCTGGTTCCAAAGGCTGTTCGTGAAGGTGACGACTACAGCCTATATCAGTTTATCCGCCCCGGAAAGGCATCCTGCAGCTACGGCATCTGTTCAGGCGGAGAGATGATGGTACTTGATCCAAGCCGCAACATTGATTTTTATATCAATTTCGCAAAGAGCAAAAACTGTACAATCACCAAAACTTTTGAAAGTCACCTTCAGGCAGACTATATTGCCGGATCTCGTCAAATTGCTGAGAAAACCGGGGCCACTTTTTATGGTGGCATTGACTTTGAGGGTACCAGGGCAGGACATACTCTGGTCGCTGACAATGAGATTCACGCATTCAGCAATGGCGGCCCTGAAGTAAAGATCATGCTCACCCCCGGCCACACCCCCGGTTCCTTTACTATCATTGTTGACAACAGCTACATGCTGTCAGGCGACACGGTTTTCATTCAGTCCATCGGACGTCCCGATTTAGGCGGCCAGGCAGAAGACTGGGCGGTACTGCTCTTTGACACCCTGCAACAGGTCGCCAAACTTGATGACTCGCTTCTGGTGCTGCCCGGTCACTACATGGACTGGTCTGAAGCTGACGAAGATCTTATCTTCTGCCTTACCTTACGTCAGGTAAAAGATCGCAACAAGAATGTCTTTTCCATGACTGATGTAAATGAGTTTATCACATACATCAAAGACAACATGCGTGAACAACCTCCGGAATACGCTCTCATCCGTCTCGCCAATGGCAACATGGAGCAGTACGATATAGACAAGCAGGAAGAGCTGGACCTTGGCAAGAATGAGTGTGCCGCCACTGCCTATGCAAAGGCTCAGGCCAAAAAGGATAACAGCTGACGACTGACAACCATCCCATTATGATTACACAAGACTCCCTGAATCTGTGACGGCTTCATTGCTGTTTTCTCTAGCATACTGAAATAAAGGTATTTTTTCACCATCAGTTATATCAGAAGAGATCACTCGCTTCCCTTTGAAACCTTCGCTCGCAGATTCAGGTCATAGCATCTCTATCAATTCCCCTAGCATCGTCCCGTGCCATAAAAGAACCTACCCCATTCCCCCATCCTCCAGCATGTCTAAACAAACAATCAATCCGGGTGTTCACATCCGTCTTATTCTGACCATGCTCTTCTGGGGCGGAACATTTGTTGCCGGTCGTCTGCTCGCCGAGGAACTGCACCCAATAGCTGCCTCCTCACTTCGTTTCATTGCTGCATCCAGTATGCTTTTACTGGTAATCCTGGTACGTGACAAAAAACTCCCTCTTCTCTCAATCAAACAGTGGGTGGCCATAGCTCTACTTGGACTCACTGGAGTTTATGCTTACAATATATTCTTCTTCTCGGGACTTCAATCTGTAGAAGCTGGCAGGGCATCAATGATCATCGCTGTGAACCCTGTGGTAACCACACTGCTGGCCATCCTCTTTTTCAAAGAAAGCTCGACTTTACTGCGCAGTATCGGCATGATACTCTCTGTATCCGGTGCATTAATTGTAATTTCAAGGGGAAATCCAACAATTATATTCACTAGGGATCTTGGGGGAACGGGGGAGCTGTACATGGCAGGATGCGTCCTCAGCTGGTCTGCATACACCCTCATCGGCAAACGCCTCCTTAACAATATCCAGCCGTTAATTGCCGTTGCATATTCCTGCACCCTGGGCGCCATATTTCTGGTTACCACTGCAATTTTCACCGGGCACCTTGCAGATATCAGCCAGCTCTCTGTGACAGGTATGGCATGCATCTTTTACTTTGCTTTTTTTGGCACCACTCTGGGATTTATATGGTTCTATGACGGCGTAAAAAAGCTCGGTGCCAGCAGAGCTGCCATGTATGTGAATCTGGTACCAGTGAGTGGATTGCTCCTTGGCACCCTGCTGCTTGGTGAACATCTGGACAAATCACTTCTCATCGGTGGGATTTTGGTATTCTGCGGTCTCTACCTTATCAACCACAGACACCGAAGCTCATAAACCACAATCCATGTCGACAAACTTGTCGACAAACTGCGCACATTGTCGAACTCCAGCTACTAAGACCTCCATTACCCCCAGATATCGTCCTGACATTTCAACATTTATTTGTTTTTTCACTTGGACCAGTTATTGCTTTTGTAAATGCTCTGCGGCTTAGTTTCTCGACAAGGATTACGTTTCCCAGAGCAGAGACGGAGGCTGGCGATAAAGACAAACAAATAACCTGAATCCGCGCCTCCCTGTGTTTGTTCTTTTGATAACCTGCTGGAATACACTTCTAATTGTTACGCTCATTAGTTTCGGCATAGATAATTGTGTTTGCAAAGGGATCACAGTTAAGAAACATACAATTGGCCCCCAAATTTACAACACACCACTGAAGTAGAGCATGACCCGAAAAATCACTTCCATGATCAGTACCTTTACCATTCTAATAGCTGGTTTGCTGCTCGGCGGATGTAATACCATTGAGCTCAGAAGCAAGTGGGCAAAACCATCATCCCCGGACAATATAAACGCTGAGATCTCTCAGGGTATCAATTATTTTGATGAAGACTCAAAAGTCAGGGTATCTATCTTAAACAACAATGATACCCTCTACGTTCAGCTGGTAACCAGAGAGCAGAAGACTAAAATGTTATTTCTTCGTACCGGATTTACTGTGTGGATAGATAGCAGTGGGGAGGCCAGAAAAGATTTTGGTCTGCTCTTTCCCATGCCCAAAACTCATTCGGTGCCACGCTCCCCCGACCACAACTCGCAATGGAGTATAAAGAACATAATCGAGGACAGTCAATATAATCTTGCCATATTAAATGGCATAACCGGGAATCACCAGGCCATAACCGTAGCAAAAGCAGCCGACCAAGGAATACACGTAAGACTGAGGACTGAATGGTAGTGTCAAATATTTTTCGCACATTCTGTACAAGGTGGTCTCGCTTACTTTCGTTTTTCAATAAAAATCTTTTACCAAAGCTTTCAATTTCTGGTTAAGCTCGTTTAGTAGCGGATTGCAAGGCTGGCGGAGCCACCCCGCAGGGGCTTGGCCTTGCAGTCTGCTACTAAACGAGCTACCCACTTCACGCAACCTGCAAATTTTGTTCAAATTTCATTT
>JALSMA010000079.1 GCA_026988015.1 Desulfobulbaceae bacterium
TCGCTCAAAATTTGGTAAATTTTGAGGATAGTCTAATTTCAAGTCGAAAACAGGCATTTTGTCGTCAATAGTTTAATAAATTAACAAGTTACGCTGTCTACTATAAAGAACGTTGGGACAGCAGTGAGTTGAAGTATAAATAGAGTTACGTAAATGTCAATCTAATCTTATCTAAGGCATGCCCGCAGAGGGGAGTGGAACGTTCCATATCACCAAACAATATTTTTTTATTGCTTAAAATTCAGGCAGCTAATACCTGCCCGCATAAGATATGTCCCGGTAGCTTGTCCGAGAACAGACATTTCGTTCAAAATTGAGGCATTTCTGTAAAATACAGCGCATACATATACTCAATATTCCGAGCATTATGTTTCAGAAATAACGAATAATTTAAGTGAAAGGGCATTCTCGGACAGCCTCCTAGCTCTTTGCGCACCATTCCTGCAAATTGTCTGATGGAAAAACACATCCGCTCTCCGGGTACCAGTGACAAATACTGCTGAGCGCTACCCCCTCGCGGATAACTGATGCAGGACGATCCGAAGAGACAACCACCACAATAATATTTTTATGTTCCGCCGTAAATCGCAGTGCCGAGTTGTAACGTGCTCCCCGCCCACGATCTTCTGCCAGAATACTCCGACCATCAAGGAGGCAGGCAAAGCTATGGAGATACAAATCAGCCCCTATATGCAATGCTCCGTCGACCCTTGTTAACGCAGTACTGAGTTTTAACAGATCCGTCTGTCTTAAATCCAGGGGCGGGTCAAGTTTCTGTCCGGACAAAAGCACCGGATATTGGTTAAGATCAAGAACCAGTGTACAGCCATGCCTCTGCTTCTGGGCATGATGTACCAGCCTGGTAACAATTTGAAAAAGAGTATTTTTAGTCTCCGATGGCAGAGGAAAGCTGAGTAATGCTTCCTCAACTTCCACCAGCTGCGCGCAACGGGTGGAGGAACTGAAACTCCCTTCTGAGAAACTGCATATTTTTGTATCATTAATTTTCATAAAGCCATGCCGACCGTGAAAATCTGCTCGAATGACAAAGTCCGGCAACGCACTTTCAGAAATACCAAGAATGGACTTACCATCAGAAATCAGTTTATAATCAGAATCCTCAACGGTAAGAAGCAGTTTACGAACATGTTTGCTGTTTTTGAGCTGTGGGCATTCATCCCATAGAAACTTTGCAACAAACCGCACCTTATCAAGCAATCGAGGGTCGACAACCACCAGCTCACCAACAGGCCAGGCACCCTCTTCCGGAGTATTGGAAACAGCAAGCACAGCATCCAGGAGAGGATATACCCGGATTTGAGAATCCCAACCGAGGTGAATATTCATTTCATCAACGATATGATCCCGTACGGCATGTAGAGAATAATCCCGTAGAAAAGCGCCGGAAATTCCCGTGTACATGTCCTCTCCATTTGCAATGTCGTGGGAGAAACACCACACAGCATGTTCAAGCCAGCGACGCACTGGACCCGTCGAACAAAGATCCGGGTGCTGTTTCGTAAACCATGCCTGATAGTAAACCGTACCGGATTGGCCACCATGCTCTATGATTCCAGTCAACTCAAGATCCTGCACAGAAAAAACTCGGCTGACCTTTTCCTGTTCAAGTTCTGCCCCATCTACTGATCTCAAGAAACAATCATCAATGAGCATTCGTTGAATCTTGGGTCCATGCTCCTGCAAAAGATTTTGAGGATCGCAGATCAACATCGGACTGTTTTTTTCGATACAATAAATAACTGCGACCTGACTCAAACCGGAAAAGTGTGACAAACCATCACTTAACCCATTCAGCATATCACTGACACAACGACAAACAAAAGCATTATCTATCTTTTTACTTTTCATGAAAGACCTGAGACCTTAGTTCAGCACACCTTTTATCACAAACTCAGGTCATCGTTGTGGTTTTCTGGAGCCACCTTTATTCTGCTTCAATATGCGTTATCTGCAATGCTTTCCCTTTAACAACTCGAGATTTCAAAGAACCACAACTCGGGCAGTCAAAACAAAAATCCTTAACAGGAAAAGCCTTCATACAATCCTGGCACATAGCCTCTGTTTCTTCAATTTCCACCACCAGTTCCGCATGCTCACACACAGTTTCTTCACGGAAAAACTGGTATGAGGTCTCGAGAAAGTGCGGATCAATTCCTGACATCCTGCCAACAGTTATGTGTACCTTTACAATCTTCTTTATGTCATACTCTCGAGCCAACCGACCACAGGTTGCAATTAAAGACTGAATTATACTGTACTCATGCATTAGGCTCTCACCTGGAAAAGCAACCTGTTCAGCCCTGTTCTTTTGGCGCTTTGCCAGCCCGGAATTCTCCCCAGGAAACAAGTGAAAGTGCCTTGAACTTACATCCTTCAATGCATGCCTGGCTCTCCTTGTCATAACAAAGGTCACACTTAAGAGCAATCAAACGGCTGTCTCCTGTTTCAGGATCCTGAACGTCGTGAACATTGATTGCTCCCACCGGACAGACCATGACACACGTGCCGCAACCAATGCAGTCTTCTTCATTGACTCTGACTATACCATTTTCAACATGGATAACGCCAAGGGGACAGGCACGGACACAGGCAGCATCCTCACACTGCATACACTGTAACGCCGCACTTTTCTTGGGATCTTTTACCTTGATCACTTTGTTTCTGGGTATAAGTTTTATACCAGCTGCTCTTGCCTCTTTGACGGTGAGTCCAAAATGACTGGATGCACATTTTTTTTCACACATTGTGCAGCCGATACACAGTTCCGTATCGCAAAGGACAAATCTGTTTTCAGTTACTCCCATAATCATCCTCTATCTTTCTGTACACGAAATACACGGATCGATACTATTAAAAATCACTGAAATATCGGCAATTTTATTCCCTGGCATCATCACTTTTAACGCCTCCCAGTTTAAATATGTGGGAACCCGCCATTTCATCCGTTCCGGTTTACTGCTGCCATCCGACTTAACATAAAAGAACAACTCACCCCTGGGGGCTTCCGTCCTGGCCACTCCTTCTCCTGCAGGTATACGAGGATACCCCTGTAGAGCAACCGGCCCTTCAGGAAGCTTGCTCAGGCACTGTTCCACAAGATCAATGGCTTGAAACACCTCCTTCAACCGAACCAGCGCCCTTGCTCTCACATCACAGCCATCTTCGAGAACTACGTCCCAGTCAAGCTTACTGTACGCAGCATAAGGGTAGGCTTTCCGAATATCATTATCCACACCAGATCCTCGCGCAGTGGGCCCCACCACTCCAAGTCGCAGAGCATCTTCTTTCGTCAGCACGCCGACCCCCTCTGTTCGAGCGCGTACAATACGGTTATCTCTATATATTGCAGCAAGCTCCCTTACCGGTTTTTTTAGTGAGATTAGCTTCCCGAGCAGATACTTAATCTGATCTTTGTCAAGATCATACTTCACGCCCCCTATGGTATTGGCACCAAGATCCATACGGTTTCCCCAGATGGACTCTTTGACATCCTGCAACACCTCTCTTGTTTCCATGGTCTGGGTCATGAGGGAGTGAAATCCAACCAGGTGGGCAAGCATGCTCACGTTAAAGAGATGCGATGCTGCCCGCTTAACTTCATCAGCAATAACTCTCAGATACTCAGCACGCTCGGGAATTCTGACACCAGCTATTTTCTCCACTGCCATGATATAAGTAAAGGGATGATTGTTAGAACACAAAGAACAGGTACGTTCTGTGACAATCATATTTTGCAGATAGTTTCGACGAAGAACCAACGCCTCCATCCCTCTGTGCACAAAGCCACTTAAAATATCAACATTTTCTACCGTTTCACCGTGAACATTCACCTTAAAATAGACCGGCTCCTCAAGGGCGATATGAATCGGCCCCACTGGCACTTTATATATTTCACCCATCTTGCTCTCCTTTAGCTTCATTGATACGTTCCCAGAGAGTGTTGGTGGCTGCCCCTGTCATAGCATCGGATAATGTCATATATTCCTTGAATATCCCCTGAGCCATCTTTTCATCGAGTATCAGGCGATCAGGATTCGGGTGCCCAAGGAGTTTTATATTAAACAGATCCTGCATTTCCCGCTCTGTCCAGTCCGCGCTTTTCAAATTTGAGGTTATCGAATCGACACTGCTATCTTCTGTCAGCAGGGTTACGGTTATAACAATTCCGTAGGCATCAAAATGATATGCTATCTCAAATCCTTTATCGACAACATAGGGAGTAATAGTAACAACACGTCCATTATGTTTTTTTATCAGAAGCGCCACAGCATGTATATCCTCCTTATCATGCAGACTGATATACATATCCACATTACCAAGGTGATCCTCATGGGAAAAACGATGGTCAAACCCTGATTCTATATACACATGAAACTCCGTAAGAAGAAGAGCAGCCATTTCCTTTTTATCAATTTCCATAACTACATCCTTTCAAATTGTTCCTGTCTTCTGCAGTCAGGGCAGAGAGACGTCTGGTGTCGAACCTCTTCTGTTATTTCATCATAGGCACGAATAAGCAGTGCTTCCACAGGTGCTTTTATTTTCTGCTCACACCGCTTACACCTGACATATGAAATATCATCATCTATGGTCGGGATAAATTTTTCGCTCTGATGTCGTGCCGTGTGAAAATCATTTGAATTATACACGGCATCAGTGGGGCAGTAATACCCACAGTTTCCACAAAAAGAACAGGTATTGAGCCAGAACACAAACCTGACTCCTGTCCCATCATCCTTTTCCGTCACCTTGATGGCTCCACTGGGACAAACATATTCACATGTTGAGCAGCCGATACAAAGTTCAGGATCATAGGCTATTATCCCCTTGTACTTCTCGGGGGTAAAGGTTTCTCCGAATGGATACGGATCTGTAGTCGGTCCATTGAGAAAATTCCTGATTGCAATCTTAAAAAATCCCGCCATAACTTATGCCTCGTGAAACTGGTTGATTTTATCTTTCCAGATAGCTATAGCCTGGGCTACTCCATCAAGGATGGACTGGGGCCGTATGGGGCAACCTGAGACGTTCACATCGACTTCCACATACTTATCCAACGGACCGCGAATGGAATAACTGTCACGGAAAATCCCACCGCTGATAGGACAGATACCAATGGCTACAATAACCCTTGGTTCAGGGATTTCATCCAACATACGAATCAAATAATCCTCTGCCCTCACAGTAATCGGACCGGTAACAAGGACAATATCCGCATGCTTTGGCGATCCGGTATATTTACATCCCAAGCGTTCCACGTCATAGCGGGGGATAAGAGCTGTAGTTGCAAGCTCAACATCACACCCGTTACACGATCCCGTATTGATCCTGTAGAGCCAGGGGGATTTAATTGCATATTTAGAAAGCATCTTACACTCCTATAAGAACAGAACCATGCCAAGACTCATAAGTGAAAGCAGTATTGGTACGGTCATGAGAAATTTAAACGCCTGATCTACTCTGAAACTTGGCATCGAAGCATGAATTAATGCGATACCGATCACAACCACGGCAGACTTTCCTATAAACCACAGTAGGTTGAAGAAAACATTGTACCCTGCAATCCCCGGCATAAAAAATACCTGAAGGACTGTGAGCAGAACGATCAGTTTCAAAGCATGGGTTATCTCAAAAAATGCCAGAGGCATCCCACTGTATTCCATGAGATATCCCTTCATAACATCACCGTCATTTTCTGCGATATGAAAAGGTGGAACTTCCAGGGTGGCAAGCATGAAAATCACAAAGGCGAGGAATGCCGGAATCATCTTAAAATTTGAGATAAAAGAGCCATGGATAACCTGATAATCCACAATCCCCTTCAAAGAAAACACCACTCCTTCACCGGCGCCAGCTTCAAGTGCCACTGTAAAGAGAACTATGATAAAGCTTATCTCATAGGCAAACATGAGAATAACTTCCCGTGACACCGATATGGCTGCAAATGTTGACCCGGAAGCACTACCACCCAGGATATGCGACACTGCCGGCAGTGCCATAAGATAGACAAGAACGATCAGGTCGCTGTTGGCCCCGGTCCCACCGTACACTCCACTTACAGGAAGAATAAAAATCGCCGTCATCATGCCGACAAAGCCAAAGACCGGCGCAATCGCGAACATAAACCGATTGGTGACATCCTCAGGGATCAAAACCTCTTTAATCCTGAGCTTCAGAATATCAAAGATATTTTGATATATGGGCGGTCCGACCCTTCCTTGAAACCTGGCAACAGCTATCCGTTCCACACTGAGAAGAATAAGCCCGAAAAGAATAGCGAAGAGTCCTCCTGGAAAAAGCAGGTAAGCAAAAACAGAACTAGCGCTCAATGTAATCACCTTTTAAACCTATTATTTTTTTGATTATTCTCACAGAACCCTTAATGAACCCCTTCGCATCTTCATAAAAATTAACAGATGAAACATGGGAATCCTCACAGGTCAAATCACCGACCCCACAGACAAACACATGCGTTTTCCTAGTTTTTGTCTGTGTCAGCAGATAAACTAATCCGGCAAGAGCCATACCCATAAAGAGGATTGAGACTATAAACAACATGTCAATACTATCAGCACCAAATGTTATTGATGAGGCCGTAATATCGAGAGGCTGCATGGAAAACTCCACGAGTATTCTGTTCACCGGAGCCAAGGCAATTCCCGGAAAGACGCCAAGCAAAACACTGAGTCCTGCTAATACTGACATGGGAAGTAGCATATACCAGGAAGCCTCTTTTGCATCCCTGACATTTTCCTGAATCTGACCAAGATATGCGGAGTGCATAAATTTTATAAAGGAGGCTAGGGTCAAAACACTGCCAAAGAGGGCCAATATGGCGATACCTACAAAACCGGATTCCATCACACCATGGTAGATCATCCACTTGGAGACAAAACCACTGTAAAGTGGAACTCCTGCAATGGACAACACACCAATCATAAAGCAGAAGAAAGTTATGGGCATTTTTCTTGCCAATCCACCAAGCCTATCCATCTTGTCAGTACCGGTAGATATAAACACCGCACCTGCACAGAGAAACAGCAGATTTTTGAAAAACATATGATTAACAAAGTGCAGCAGGCCACCTGCCAGGCCCATGGACGTCATCAATGAGCATCCAACCACCACATAGCCGAGCTGACTGACCGTGTGAAATATAAGCAGGCGTTTCATACTGTTGGTCAGCATTGCAAACGAAGCAGCAATTATTATTGTGAGTGCCCCAATCCACCCTGTGACATGCATGATACTCTCAAGGGGGAACAGTGTGGTTGCAACCACCCCGCCAGAAGCTAAAAAGAAAATCTTCACCATCATAAATGGCCCACTTTTGAGAACAGTTGATGAAATATAGCCACTTATGGGTGTTGGAGCCGGCTTCGGGTGCATCTGGAAATCAATTCGAAACGGCAACTGAGCAGCCTTCATCAGAAATGAGAGGGTCAGGAGCAGGACTGCAATCGCCATGGGTCTTGTATATTGAAAATTATCTGCAATTTTAGTATAATTCCAATGCCCTGTTTCGTTATACACAACGGTAACAGCAGCTAGAAGAAAAGCAGCACCCAGGTAATTGAAGGTAAAATATTTAGTTGCCTCCTGAATGGAAAAGCCGTCACCTTCATGGGCAAGTGCAAGATACATTACCCATCCACTCATGATTTCCCAGAAGAAGAACATACTTAACAGGTCACCACTGAGACTGACACCCAGCAATCCCGCAATCATTATCAGGAAAAAAGTATAAAACCTGTACTGTTTATGGGAATGTTCCATATAGCTGACGGAATAAAAAAACTGCAATGCCCCCATAAAGAGGATTAAAAAAGCGAAACTAATCCCATATATCCCCGCATCACTGAAAAACAGTGTGGGCATAGCAAGCAGGCACAGTAGTGATGACAGTAGACCTGCTCTTTTGTTCGATTTCTGACCGAGAAAAAAGACCAGAGCAGATCCTGCAGCAAGAAAGAGAGTTGCTATGGGCCAACTTAATCCCATAGGTGGGAGGTCTGTTACCTGCGAGCCCATGGCATCAGCAAGTGCGACAAAGGGCTTTACTGCAATCCCTGGAATGAGCCCTCCAATGGTGATAAAAGCAAGGAATATATAAACAGGAAACAATTCCCTGGGTTTCCTATCTTCGATCGGTTCTCCCCGGTATTTATCAAGGAAAATAACCCTGATCACTCTAATAAAAACCAGAAAATACAGTACCTCTCCACCGGCCAGCACAATTGAACTGATTATATTTCCAGAGTCAACAAAGGCTGCAATCATGAGATACTTACTGAAGAATACAGAAAAGGGTGGAAGACCCATCATGGCAAACAGCCCAGCTGCAAGGGGCGCAGCAGTCCATGGTACAGCCCTGCCGAACCCTCGCATATCATACAGTTTACCCGAGCCCGCCTTTTTCGTCAGGGACCTTGCTGTAATAAGCATCATCCCGACAATAACCAGGAAATTAAAAACATGATAATAAAAGGCACTCAGAGCCAAGGAAGAGTCCAGGGTCAACAGCGAACGAATATCCACTACCAGCCCAATCAACGAATAGATCAGAACTTTTTTCAGCTCTTTATGAAAAAGAGCTTTGATACCACAAAAGATGAATATTGCGGTACAGATAATGTGAAGTACTTCTGCAGTATGCCCGTGAATAAAGGCAGTGGCTTCACCTAATGCTGCAGTGTCCATACACTCTCCTTTTTGTGTATAATTTTACATTAAAATATCTCCGTGACAGTTAAAACTGTTCTTGTAATCAAAATGGTCAAAATCTTCTACCTGAGTCTGCATTGAGCCCAGAAAAAACCATAACGAAAACAATAACACAATTGTCACAAGACAATCACAACTTACCCACCCCCGAGAACACTATCTAAATAGACAATCCAATCTTCCATCCCCGTCCCTTTGGTCGCTGACAACTGTAGAATAGTCAGTTCAGGATTAAGCCGTAAGGCCTCCCTGGTAGCCTCCTCGAGGGAAAAATCAAAATATGGCAACAGATCCGTCTTGCTGATAATAAGAGCCTGGGCACCATTAAAAGTAGTCGGGTATTTGGCTGGTTTATCAGAACCTTCGGGAACAGATAACAACAGAATCCGATTATGTTCTCCAAGATCGAAAGAAGCCGGACAAACCAGATTACCAACATTTTCGATAAAGATAATGTCAAATTTCCCATCACTTAGATTTTCAAGCTGGTGCAGACCTTTGTGAACTAATGGTGCATCAAGATGACATGCTCCACCTGTGGTCAGTTGGACGACAGGTACACCTTTTGCTCTAATTCTGTCCGCATCGCGTTCGGTTTCTATATCCCCTTCGATTACGCCGATACGGATCTTATCGCCAATGTGCTCTATCGTATGCTCAAGCAGAGTTGTTTTCCCCGAACCAGGGCTTGAAATCATATTGATGGCTACAGCCCCCATGGCCTCAATGTGCTTTCTGTTTTTTTCAGCTTGCTCGATATTTGCCGCAAGTAAACTCTGATGTATCTCTACAATTTTTCCTGTTGCATCATCATTAATATGACACCCACATGCATCACACATTATATACGTCCCAGTTAATTATTTTTTTTAACATTCTGTTTCTGCCCATGCACACTCATCATTCCATAACTACTTGAGCCAGAACAAGATCATCGCCCGCCACCTCTTTGATTTCCAGGTTAGCCTCCCGGATACAATCCGTGGTAGTCTTAACTGCGTCAAAACCAAAAGCAAATGAGTCCGTGACTATCCCAGCCATGGTACCTATATCAACCCGCACAGTTACAACACGAGTTGCCTTGTGGTATCTCACAAGATCCGTCAGCTGGTCTATCAGGCCTTGAGCAAGAGAGAGTTCGTGCATTGAGTTGTATTTCCTTTTTTCTCCAGGACAAAACCATCCAACAAGAGACAATCACATAATATGACCAGTACTTCATCTACTTTTGGCTCAACCTCAGATGACAACCCTAGACCCAATGTCAAATCTTTCGGTACCACAGTGATCATCTCTACCCGTTCAGGGGCCTTCCCGCGCAGCTTACACAGCTCTAGAATTTCAAGCAGTCCAACCTGATGAGGTGACATCCTAGTCTGAATATCTCCTGACTGAACATCAGCATCTGTAAAACGGTGTACAGCCCCTGGTGTATCCTGCAAATTCACAGAATCTAAAATATACAAGACCTCAACGCTTTCAATAAATGGAGAGAGCATAATACCTGCAGTTCCCCCATCAAGCACATCCAGGTTATCAGGAATCACATAATTCCGGGTTAACTCACCGACACACCGAACCCCAAAACCATCATCTCGCATAAGAAGATTACCGATTCCAAGCACCCCGATTTTTTTAGTTTTCATTATGAATACACACTGCTGAAAAATCCCCAAAAGTATGAAACGACTACTTCCGGATAAAAGAAAGCCCTCCCCCCTTGAATTTACATCAAAGAGACAGAGGGCTCGATAATTGGTCGGTTTGTTCCCTATAAAACCTTAACCTTCGAAAATTCCTTCCCCTCTGGATTTATCATATGTACGGCACATGCCATACATGGGTCGAATGAATGAACAGTCCTCAGCACTTCCAGAGGTTTTTCCGGATCAGCCATCGGATTACCAACCAGACAACGCTCATAATATCCAGGTTCATCATTTGTTCCACGTGGACCTGCAAGCCATGTGGACGGCACGACAGCCTGATAGTTCCTGATCTTACCGTTCTCAATAACAATCCAGTGAGAGAGGGTTCCACGAGGTGCTTCATGGATGCCCACCCCACGCTGTTCTCCCTTTGGAAAATGTGGTTCATTACAGGTTGTCATGTCACCTGATCCGATATTATTCACAAGAAAATCCCACTGATCAAGCATTACTTCCTGAACTACTGCAGCTCGAATAGCTCTGGAAATGTGTCGTCCCATAGTGGAGGGAAGAATGTCCATAGTCTGCTTGGTAGAATTTATAGAGCCAATCTTTTCAAGCATCCATCCGGTATGCTTAACAGCGGGTTGATAGTTGGCTGCATTCATAGCGAGCACACTCGCCACAGGACCAACTTCAGCAGGCTGGTTTTTGAAAGAAGGCGCTTTGACCCACGAATACTTATCACCGCTATTATCATGATATTCCGGTTCTGTTTCAGAGACATAAGGATGACGAGTCCAGTCACCCTTATAAAAGGAATGCTTGACAGACTCTTTGACATTGTCCTCAAAGAACGGGTCATGAGATGTTTTAATCGGTCTGAAAGTTGTGAGGTCACCTCCCGTGATGTATCCACCAGGCATAGCAAATGTTGTTCCTTTCTCATCCAATGGCATTTCAGGAACAGAAAGGTATGTACCATTACCTTTTCCATAAGAACACCATTCTGGATAGAGAGCAGCAATGGTAGCAACATCTGTCATATAGACTTGCTGAATAAAGTCATGCACTTCATCCATCAATGATTTAATATAGTAAAGACGCTCCATTGTAAGTGTTGCCGGACTATCCAGATTAATTGGGTTGGCAACTCCACCTACAGCAAGATTCTGTATGTGGGGAGTTTTTGACCCGAGTATAGTCACCACTTTATTTATCTTACGCTGATATTCAAGTGCTTGAAAATAATGAACAGCGGCCACTAAATTCACATCAGGATCCAGTTGCATGGCTGGATGCCCCCAATACCCACTTGAGAATGGCCCCAACTGCCCTGACTCAATAAGCTTTTTCAGCTTATCCTGAGTCTGTTTGAATTCCTGATAACTATTATGCTTCCAAGGGGATAGCTGGCGTGCCAAAGCAGAGGCTTTTTTAGGATCCGCCTTCAGTGCCGCTGATGCAATATCTACCCAGTCGACAGCAGATAATATATAAAAATGAATAATATTATCTGCAAGGCAATGGGCACCAACAATCATATTACGAATATATTGGGCATTAACCGGTACCTCTAGATCCAATGCGTTTTCGACCGATCTAACCGAGGCCATAGCATGTACAGTAGTACATACCCCACAGATTCGCTGAGCTATCAGCCAAGCTTCCCGGGGATCCCTTCCTTTAAGGACGGTTTCAATACCACGCCACATGGTGCCAATGGAGCGAGCCCCAGTTATTAAGCCACCATCCACCTCACACTCTATGCGAAGATGACCTTCAATGCGTGTAATTGGATCTATAACAATTTGTTCTGACATTTTACTAACTCCTTATTTTGTCGATACTGCAGGCTCATGGGCACTGAATACCGGAAAATATTTAACGAAAAGTGTATATGCTGCTATCTCCATGGCTATCAGCCCATAAGTAATCATCTGTTCACCGACAGAGGGAAAATAGTTCCACCCGGTCCCAGGATCATAACCAATTATATAGGTATTAAAACGGAACAAAGAGCCTCCAGCCAAAATAACAGCAGCCGCAATAAACAGCAATCTTGGGGTAAGATTATTGCGCATAAACGTTAGAATGATAAAACCGAGTATGAGTAGAAAGTTTTCCAACAAAAACATGTTCCCAAGAAAACTCCCTGAGAAAGCATGCCCCATCTCGCCTCTCATAAAAATATTCTGAAGCCTGACAACGAGATAAAATCCTAGAACCCATGACATGATGCGGGACACCTTTGCCAGCATTGATGTCTCATCGCCCAGATTATACACCCTTGAGGCAATAGTTGCTTCAAAGACAACCATGGCAAAACCCATTATTACTGCCGTAAGAAGAAACAATAGCGGTAAAGTGCTGCTATGCCACAGTGGATCCAGTTTAAATCCGGCCATTAACATCATGGTGCCAAGTGATGACTGATGCATTGTCGGAAGCAGAACACCCAGCCCAATCAATGCAAATATTATTTTATCCAGGAATTTACGATATTTCTCCAATTTCCATTTTTCAGTAAAAGCCGGAGCAAACTCCAGCCAAAGTACCAGGATATAAGTACCAATGCACATGGCCACCTCAAACATAACCGAGTGAAAATTCATTTGCCAGGGCAGATAAAGATTGTAGGCATGGAAGTAGCGTCCGATATCAAGAAATACAGAAACACCTGCCAAAGTATAACCAAACATTGATGCAAGCAGTGCCGGCCGCACCAAAGGATGATACTCGCCCTTATTAATAACATAAACCAGCAACGCCATCACGTACCCGCCACAGGCAAAAGCAGTGCCGACAACAACATCGTAGGCGATCCAGATCCCCCATGGATAGCCATCATTTAAATTGGCTACTGATCCTATGCCGAAAATAAACCTTTTGGCAGTAAAATAGAGGGCTATTCCTGAGATTATTAAACAAATTGAAAAAGTGAGGGTAAAAATTTTACCACCCAACGGTCTAGCTTCACTCATGACTATCCTCCTTCTTTTCCTGGCTCTTTTCAGCAGCTTTTTCCTCCTCCTGCTGTTTATTCTTTTTCACCATGAAAACCAGGCCAGCAAGAACCACCAGCGGATACACCATACCTTTATAAATCGCATACTGAATACCACTGGACATGGATACAAAAGATTCTTTGGGATAGGTAGGCAAGCCAAAATTCTCAAAACCAACTGCTGACATATACATGACCTGTGTACCACCCAACTCCTCCTTACCATACACATGAGGAATATATTCAGGAGCTTTATACTTGTGTGACGCCCCTGAGTTGATCGCAGTTACAGGAAAATCATATAATTCACCCGGAACCATCTGCAGTCTCCGTCTGGTTTCCACTATGAGATCCGTCACTTTACCAAAGAGCGATGCCCCCGTCGGGCAAACAGAACAACAAGCAGAAACCTTTCCCTCAGCGATCAGGTGGTCACACAACTGACACTTCACAATTTCCGGATACACATCATTAAAATCAAATTTTGGAATATTGTACGGACAGGCGACCTGACAGTAACGACAACCAATACAGGCATTCTTGTTGTATGTAACAATCCCGTTTTCGTTATCTTTTACTAAGGCTGAAACAGGACACGCAGTCACACACGACGGATCAATACAGTGAAGACACTGTCTCTTTATAAAAGCATAACCATCAACCTCAACATCTTTGTTTTCAGCAGTACCACTTGTAAATCTCTTTATTACATTCAAGGTGTTAGGGGAAAGATCCACAGGTTTATCCCAGATATCCTCCCCTTCCGCATAATCTGGAAGTTTATTATTAGCCTTTTTGCAAGCAGTCATACATGCATTACACCCCACACATAGGGTCGAATCAAAAAGAATCCCGACGGCCTCCGGAGGTAAAGCCTGCACTGTTCTCGCCTGGGCAGTTTTTCCATCCATCGCAAGCAGGGCCATACTCCCGGCGGCTCCCTTGAGGAAATCACGCCTCTTTATTTTCATTTCCACTCTCCTTCCCACCAAGTTTAGCTGTAAACACCACTCCAGCTCCTATTGCTGCACCTACAGCTCCAGCCATGAGAGCCGCTGAACCAGCAGATGCCCCTTCTCCACGCTCAACTGAAATGGGGGCATGCCCCGCAGCTGGAGTAGCATGAAGTACAGGACTGGTTGTAAACTGGGGAACATTAAAGCCAACCCCTTTTTCCGCACAACCAAAACAAGGATGGCCTATTCCAACTGGCCAGCAACCTGATCCCGCATCACCGAACTGGCTTGTGGAACAATTTGCATAGGTAACTGGTCCCTTGCAACCAAGGTAATAAAGGCAATAACCCTGTCGATGCCCATCATCACCAAACTTCCTGGCAAAACGACCGTTGTCAAAATGGGGTCTCCGCTCACAATGCTCATGAATCAAACGTCCGTATGCAAATGTTGGTCTGTTTTCATCATCAAGAGCAGGGAGCTTTTTAAAAGTGAGATAGTGGATAATGGTGGAAAGAAGGTTGTAAGGATTTGGCGGACATCCCGGTAAAGAGACGACCTGGGTTCGAGATAATACCTCGTTTACTCCCACACATCCTGTTGGGTTAGGATCCATGGCTGCAACTCCACCCCATGCAGCACAGGAACCAATAGCAATTACCGCACCAGCCTTATCGCCAATTTCCTTTACTGTATCAACAAAATTATGTCCGGCGATCCGACAAAAAATCCCATCATTTTTTAGCGGCACTGCTCCTTCTACCACCAAAATAAATTTTCCGGCATTTTCTGACACTGATTTATATAAGGCCTCCTCGGCCTGATGTCCGGCTCCAGCAGATAATGTCTCATGGAAATCCATCGAGATCATATCAAAAATCAACTTCTCAAGTGATGGATGTTCCGCCCGAAGAAGCGACATGCTACAGCCAGTACATTCAGAACCGTGAAGCCAGATAACTGGAGGGCGACTAGGACTTGTTATCGCACTGGCAATCTCTGGTGCAACAGTAGTCGACAATGCCATTGTTGCTGCAAGCGATGAACAGATCTTCATAAAATCACGACGTGATACTCCGCCGAGACGCTCCTGTATACGTTCAAAATCATTCTGGTTCATGTTCCCCCCTTCTTTGGGTTTATGGCTTCCGTCAAAGCCGTTTCTTTCTTACAGAAAAACATTATCTATTACTCGCACAATGTATTCAGTCTTTTAGAGCTCTTGCTCAAGCACTTAACTAGATCCCTCTTCTCTTTCTCAGAGATTGGAGCCATGAGCCTGATCATCTGGTCCACGGTGGCCTCCCAGTATTTTTTATCTTTCCCATCCTGGCTACAGGTTTTTTTTATAGAATGACAACTACTACACTTTTCAACGACAAGCTGGGAGCACTCCTCACCTGTAGAACACCCCGTCAACACCAACAAAGCCACAACAATAACAACGCTACTAACAATATTCATTGTCTCTTCCCTCTACAATTTTTCAAGCCCTCCAAGGCCTTTTTAAGGTTCTGTCAAAACATTGCCTACAATGCAATGTGTATTCGTTTCTTTTACGCCCATCAGGCCTTTTCAACTCAGGAAACCCTCGCCTTTTTCATCGGAACATTAACAATAAACTCTGTGCCTTTATCCAGTTCACTTGCCACCTCTATTGAGCCACCTATCTCCTGAACAAGAGAATAGGTAACAGAAAGCCCAAGCCCGGTTCCTCCATCCTGAGAAATAGTGAAAAAAAACGGATCGAAGATATGGTCAATATCCTCTTTTACTATACCACAGCCATTATCTTTGATAGTCACGACAAGAGCCTCACTATGAATATGACGGATGGTAATCGTTAGTATTCCATTATCCTGCATTACAGCAAAAGAGTTATTAATTAGATTCAAGAAAATTTGTTGCAATTTACCATAATCACAGTCAAAGCAAGGGGGTGAATCTATCTCCTTAATGGTAATGGTGAATTTTCGGTATTCGGATTCTTTATGGAGAAGACCAAGGATTTCCTCTAAAATGCATTTTATATTCACTGTTTCAATATTACCATCCAGATGACCAGCAAAGTCAAGCAAACGCTTGGTAATAGTACCGCACCGCGTCACTGTTGCAAGAATCGAACTGGTAAGGTTAAGAAGTTGTTCATCATTCTTGTAAGTTTCATTAAAGGTAATTATGTCCTGTATCATCCCCGCTTTTTCATTTATAATGGTAAGAGGATTGTTTATTTCATGTCCAACTCCTGCTGCCAACCTGCCAATTGAAGCCATTTTATTTGAATGCTCAATTGCCCATAACGTTCCAATGCGTTGCTGGTCGGCAGTAAAGACTTCATTCACAAGCCTTGTCGCAGTTGCATACACCAAAACTCCAATAAAAATAAAATTGACGCACAGGAACCAGAAGGCTCATTCGATACAATCTTCCGTAGCTAACCAGCTGCTTAAACGAACCTTTTTCTCTATGTTTCCTATTAAGAAAAATAGGCTTAAGTGCCTCAACAAACGAGCTCTGTTTATGGTTATTCGTTCAATACACAGTAGAGGTTAAACTAAAGAGGCTATGGCTCCATACTGAATATTCCACAGATGACCCTCCAGAAGACCAATAAGGAGGAGAAGAGACGGTCGGTCACCACAGGGGCACCTGCAGAATAACTTACGGAGTATGATCAATTAGTCATCTTTGGCCTCAGCCTCTTCTTTGATCTCTCCAAATCTGGCAGAGTCCATAACCTTCTTTTTTTCCAACTCAGTTATCTCTTCATTTGTCAAGTGCACAAGTCCACAAAGAGGACAAGTACCATCCACCTCGTCCCCAACAGCTCTTAACTTCAGTTCATCAGCTGTAAAATGTCCGATATATCCGCAGGCACCACTGGGATTCTCGGCCCTGACTTGCCTTCGTTTCTTTTTTTCTGTAGTCATCATCATGCCCCCTACTTGTTACTGAGTGTACTTACGGTGTTGCCTGAGCTATCCAGCAACGTTACTGTCAGTGGCATACCGCCATCCAGGCGGTGTGTAGCGCAAGACATTCAGGGATCGTAGGCGCGTACCGCCATTTCAACCTTGTTCAACAGCCCTTCGTCGTAAACACCACCTTTTATAAGGGTGGTAGCAGCCTGCTTGACACTCATGTTCATAGGAGCAATGTTATGGGTAGTCCCCACAATCATATTAGCCTTGACAATCATTCCATCATTATCAGTGGTATAATCATGGATAAGCGTTCCCCTTGGAGCCTCCACGGAACCAACACCCCGACCGGCTTTAGGCTCCACTTTGGCCCTGATATCAGTATCTGTGATATCATCCTGTTCGAGGAGTTCAATGGTACGCTCACAGGAATAGACAAGCTCTATCAAACGTGCCCAATGGTACAGCAATGTCCCTTGGGCAGGCCTTCCAAACTTCTCACGAAACTCCTCCAACTCCCCCTGGGCATGAGAAGTCGCAATTGTCTCGGAAACATTAATGCGGGCTAGGGTGTTTGCTCGATATATTCCCTTAGGAGCATCCAGATCCATGGAGAATCCTTCTTCCCAGCATTGGGCATACGGTAACTTCCCATAGGTCCACGATTCCACATGCTCTGACAAGTACTGATCATACTGATTCACAGGAAAATCAGTGATAGAACCATCCGCCTTCATAAGTCGCAAATGCCCATCATAGAGTTGCAGTGCTCCTGTGTCATCAACGGTACCAAGGAACCCCGTGGTTATCGTTCCAAGGCTGGCAATGGTTTCCTCATATTTCGGAAAAACACTGGTCTTGGCAAAATCCATGGCAAACAAGGCGAAGTCAAGCAGGGTTCTAGTGTCAGTGAGAAGGCCTATACGTTCCTCCTCTGTCATCGGTTTAGCAAAACCGCCAACAACCCCAGCTATAGGATGAATCGCCTTACCAGCAAAACGTTCAAGCATCATCTGCCCCAGTTGCCTCATCTTTACAACTTGAGCCGCAAGTTCCGGTGCCTCCTTCACAATACCAATAACATTTCGGACCGCAAAATCACTATCTGGCCCAAGAACAAAATCAGGAGCGGCAAGAAAGAAAAAATGAAGGATCTTGTCATTAATATGTGCCATGGTCTGGCACAGCTCACGCAGTTTATGGCCAGTGGGTGTCGGAGTTACATCAAAGCACCCATCCACAGCCTTATTGGAAGACAAGTGGTGCATCCAGGGACAAATACCACAAATCCTGTTAACAATGCGTGGCACTTCCTCAGCCGGGCGTCCTTCGATAAATTTCTCAAATCCCCTTAAGGACATGATGTGGAGAAAGGCATCCTTTACCTCACCATCATCATCAAGATGTATGGCAATCCTTGCATGGCCCTCAATTCTGGTGACCGGTTGAATATTGATTACTTTAGCCATCATTCATCCTCCTTCGCTTTGCGAACGGGTACGGGCAGCTGTCGCAACTGACCATGCGCCCCGGAAAAACGTAACAGTGAACGCCGATCAACCACAGATTTAAAATCAATACCGTTACTGGCCAGAGCATTCATCATATCGAGCATCTGATTGCCATCCTTGCGAACAGGCCCGAAACATCCCCTGCATGGAACTCGTGCACTAATACAGGAAGGAGCACCTCGCCTGGAACATCCTGCCGCAGTAACAGGGCCCATACACATAAGTCCCTGTTCAAGCAGACACCGCATATCATCAATGGGTTTTTCCGGATCAAAATCAGCGTTCTCCAGAAAACGTCGTACTGTCTTCACATTCCCCTTGCCTTCACGTTTTGTGGGACACGTATCACAGACTGATTTCCCAGGGATAACCGGATCTCTTCCTTCAACAAGTGCAGTAATCACCTCCGCAATCAACCTTGGATTCGGCGGACAACCGGGTAGAATAATATCTATTTTGACTTTTTCGTCCAGGGCATACACCCGATCAAGAGGCGTGGGAACAATATCTTCCGGAACCTGACAATCATCTGTTGTTGGAGTTGCGTATGAATTTTCAATACCTGCCTTCATTCCCCAGGAATTTATAAGCGCAGGTAAGCCGCCGTGGGTGGCACAAGTACCTAGAGCAATCAGTATTTTGCATTGCTTCCTCATTTCTTCGAGCACCTCCAGATGCTCTTCGTTGGCAACGCCACCAGAAACTATGCCGACAACGGCTTCAGGAATCTCCAGTTTCTTTCCATCCCCCAACTGACCATAATATTTATGATCCATAAGGACTGGCATGTGAACAAAATCAATCAACCCAAGAATATCAATCAAGGGTTCACCAATATTAAGAATTGCTATTTCACAACCGGAACAGGAATGCAGCCATTCCTCTGCTACACGAACACCCATAACGCCCTCCTATGCCGCCTGCGAGGCTTCAGAATTTTCAAAAAGCGGCCCCAGACTCCTAGCCAGAGTAGTCATTTTAGTGACTGCCTCGACAAACTTATCAGGCTCAGCAGAGGAGCACCACGCCAGCATAAGTCTTTCCTTTTCAATAGTAAAATCATCCATCAGTTCATGTATCATATCCACTCGGGACATTGCTTTATGATTACCGTCCAGGTAATGACATTCACCAAGGTGTCAACCAAGTACCATCACACCATCTGCTCCTTGATTAAAGGCTCTTAAAACCAGCTCTGGGTGGACCATTCCCGAACACATAACCCGGACTATACGTACGTTGGACGGATACTGCATCCTGGAGGTTCCAGCGAGATCTGCCGCAGCATAGGAACACCAGTTACAGCAAAAAGCTATTATCTTTGGTTCAAAGCTCATCGTATATTCTCCTTATTTCTGAAATTCGTTAGCTGTTACACGGCAAGAGCGGCTTCCACTTGACTTTCCAATTGTTTGAGGCTGAACCCAGCCACAGAGACACCACGTTTAGGACAAGTTCCCTGACACAAACCACATCCTTTACAATGAGCCTTATTGATACTAATCAGCTTATGAACATCACCTTTGTCATCTGTTTTTTCCAACAAAGTTATTGCATGATAGGGACAGACATCCACACATAAGGCACATCCATCACAAAATTCTGGATCAACTTCAGCTTTAATACCATCAAGCGTCATCTTGTCACGAGAAAGCAACGTAGCAGCTCTTGCTGAAGCAGCAAGAGCTTGGGCAATGGATTCTTCAACAGGTTTTGGATAATGCGCCATACCAGCAACAAAAAGTCCATCAGTTGCAAAATCCACAGGACGTAACTTGGCATGAGCCTCCTGGAAAAACCCCTGGCCATCCAGCGAAACTTTATACAACTGAGCCAATTTTTTTACCCCCGACGATGGAATAATAGCTGCCGCCAGAATAATCATATCCGCATGAATCAAAAGCGGTCTGTGAAGTACATGATCCCAGACTTCAACAATAAAACCATCTTCATCTTTATCAACTTTCGGTTTCCCGTGAATCTCATAGTTAACGAAAACCACCCCAAGCTCTCTTGCCTTTCTGTACAGCAGTTCGCGTTGGCCATATGTTCTCATGTCACGGTAGAGAATATATACACTACGAGAAGAATCTTCTTCCTTTAGTGCTATGGCAGATTGTACCGAATGGGTACAGCACACCTTTGAACAATAATTATGATCAGAGTCACGCGATCCGACACACTGAATAAAAACAAAGGATTTGCTCTTTCTGACATGTTTGTCGTTGATCTCACACAATTTATCAAACTCCAGGGCCGAAACAACTTCCCTGTACTTTTGATACCCATACTCATCAGGAAGAAACCTCTTTGCGCCTGTTGTAACAACAGTCACGCCATGATCAATTGTCAGTTCACTGCCGTTACGGCTTTTTATAATCGACCGAAAATTTCCCACATAGCCTTCCGCCTCGATAACCTCCGACTCCATGTGTACCGTGACGAGATCATGCCATATGATCTGATCCACCATTTTAGCCACCCTGAGTGGAACATTCTCGCCTGACCATGTGTTATGCAGGTGCAGTCCATTACCGCCAAGTACCTTACTTCTTTCAATGAGATCAACAGGGAAACCCTGACTGGCAAGATTTAAAGCCACTGCCATTCCGGAAATACCACCACCAATAACCAGAGCCCGACGAGTAATGGGAACAACAACGTTTTCAAGCGGTCCCTGCCAGCTAATCTTGGCAACAGCCATTCGTGTCAAGTCATTCGCTTTTTGAGTTGCAGCAGCTTTATCCCCTGTATGAACCCAGGAGTTCTGGTTACGGATATTTGCCATTTCAAAAAGATACTCATTGAGGCCTGCAGCCCGGATTGTTTCATGGAAAAGCTGCTCATGAGTTCGTGGCGTACAGGCTGCCACCACAACTCTGTTCAGCTTATTTTCCTGAATAATTCTAACCATCAGGTCTTGAGTATCTTGAGAACAGGTAAAAAGATTCCGTTCCACATGAACAACACCGGGTAGGGTGGCAGAATAATCAGCAACAGCCTCAACATCCACATATCCGGCAATATTCGACCCGCAATGACAGACAAAAACACCAATACGTAATTCCTCAGCCATAATATCACGTTCTGCAGGAAACGTTTTTTTACGGGCCAATTCATGACGGACAGGAGACAGCACCTTTGCTGCAACTGCTGCTGCGGCTGATCCTTCCACGACTGACTGAGGGATGTCCTTGGGACCTGAAAAAGTACCACAGGTAAAAACCCCGTCCCTAGATGTGGAAACTGGCGCAAAATCTGAGACTGCGGCAAAATTATGCGAGGTAAGCCGAATACCAACCCGTTCAGCCAACTCCATAGCAGGTTTTGGCGTTTCAAGACCTACAGAAAGAACAACCAGGTCAAAGTAATCTTCGATTTGCTGTCCTTTTTCATTAACATAATGGAGACGCAAATCCCCATTATCACCCTCAGGCTCAACACCATTCACTCGACACCGTACAAAACGAACACCAGATTCATTCTTTGCCCGCTGGTAATACTCATCAAAACCCTTGCCATGAGTACGCATGTCCATGTAGAAGACTGATGCTTCAAGGCCTGGAACATGATCTTTAGCTATAACGGCCTCTTTAACAGCATACATGCAGCAAACAGAAGAACAGTATTCGTTTCCACAAAGATTCCTATCCCTGCTGCCAACACATTGCAGAAACGCCATTTTCCGGACAGGTTTTCCATCAGAGGGTCGAACTAGATGCCCTTCAGTGGGACCAGAAGCCGAGAGGTATCGTTCCAACTGCATGGCAGTTACGACATTGGGATACTCCCCGTAACCATAAACTCCAGAATCAGACGGATCAAAAAAACTGGTCCCCGGAGAAAGGATAACTGAACCAACTTCAATTTCATGGATATGTTCCACAGCATCAAAGTTGATTGCATCCGCTGGACAGGCTTTAACGCAGGCACCACACCTACCAGGTTTTTTTAACCATATGCAATTATCCGCATCAATCTGATACTTCAGAGGTACTGCCTGGGGATACTTCACATAAATCGCTTTGCGTTTTCCCGTTCCAGCATTGTAACTGTCATTAACTTTTTTAGGACATTTAACCGCACATTCGCCACAGGCAATGCACTTGCTCATATCCACATAACGGGGATGCTCTTTAACTGTTATTGTAAAATTTCCCACCTCGCCGGTAACGTTCATTACCTCACTCAGTGTCCTCAACTCTATATTTAAGTGCCGACCGCACTCCACCAGTTTTGGCGCAATAATTCACATCGAGCAATCATTGGTGGGAAAAGTCTTGTCCAACTGGGCCATAGCCCCCCCAATGGCCCCAGACCGCTCCACCAAATACACATAATATCCTGCATTTGCCAGATCGAGAGCGGATTGCATTCCAGTAATCCCTCCACCAACCACTAAAACTGAACCAATTGTTTTACTTTTCATCATTTATACAGTCTCCTCATTGATATTTTTATTTTCAGACTGTTCAGGAATATTAGATAAAACAAGAGAATCTGACACTAATTCCCACAAATACTTCACCTCAATCCCCAGTTCATATTCGTAGTTCAGTGATTTCTTCAATTGATCCCTGCAGTTGTGACATGGTGCGATGACCATCTTTGCTTGAGTCTCAGTAATCTGCCGTGCTTTTATTCTGCCATAATACACACGTTCGGCCGCATATGGCATTGCCCATGCTCCCCCACCAGCACCACAGCAATAATTGCCGTTACCTTTTGGGACCATATCGATAAATTCAGGACAGCAGGCGCGAGTAATTACCCTACCTTCTTCAAAATAGCCGTGTCCAAAGGCCTTGAGAGACTTCCGACCATAGTTGCACGGATCATGATATGTTGTAAGTTGGGTGTGTATGTCAGTATTGAGGGTGATCCGTTTATCCTGCAAATACTCGAGCAGCAGATCAAAAACAGAATATATCTTGAATTCTTTCAGAACTTCAGGAAACCATCTTTCCAACCCAGACCGGGTTGCATAATAGGCATGGCCTCATTCAGGTAGGAGTAGAGCAGTACAGTGCAGCCTCCGCAAATTATCAACAACTCGACCGACAATGGTTTTCATGGCCTGATCATCGCCAGAAAACAATCCCCAGTTAACTCCCTCCCAGTTTTCTGAAGAAATTGTCCAGGATTCATCAGCCGCATAGAAGATCTTCCACCACCATTTCATATCTTCTGGCTCACCAAAAGGCTCTTTCGAATTGATCGTCACCAACAGCCGTGCGCCCTGTTTATCTATCGGAGTGACAAAACCAGGGCAGCTTTCTTCAGCCAGTTCCTGGCCGATATCCTCAAGAAGAAAAAGAAAATCATCCTTTGGTATGCCAAGATTATTTCCACGCTCAAGGCACATAGCAACACCCTTATGAATAGGCCCCGGTACTTTGTCCCGGTCACGGCGAGAGCGGATACGCCGCATGAGCTGAACTATTTCTATGTTCATGGGACAAGCTTCTTCGCACTTGGAACACATGGTACATTTCCAAATCCAGTCTGAGGCGATCAGCTCATCCTCCATACCCAGAAAAGCCATACGCACTACTTTCCGCGGGTCAAGCCCATCCACTCCAGCAATTGGACACGCAGAAGCACAAGTGCCGCAAGTGAGACAGGCATCCGCCCAGGAAGGGGTATCGTAAAGAGTTTTGTCGCATGGCCCTAGAACAAATGGCAGAGGAGACACCTCATCGTCCTTTTCACGATTCACTAATAAGTCAGGTTCCTGCCCAGGGCCAACTCGCGGCGTACGGCCAAATTTATCACAGAGTGCCTGATAATCCTCCCATTTCATGATATATTGCCGCCCGGGACCTGGTTCTGCTTTCACCGAACCGCGCTTAATCCAGTTACGAATGGTATTCCTATGAACACCAAACTCATCCGCCAGTTCATTCACCTTAAATTCATAAATCATGGTTGCATCACCTCGCATGTTTGCGTAGACATAGTCAACAACAGTTCTCTAACCTTTTCACTTGCCTCCTTAACAGCGTTTTGCATTGATAAAGTTAACCCAGGAGCAATTTCGTCTGGAATATGCTCAACCTGGGCAGCAATTATATGAACGGAGACTCCGGTATGCTCAGCAATCTCCTGAAGTAAGTTTACGGTGGGAAACTGGTGGAGAGAAAAATCGTGAATTTTTTCGGCAGGAATGATTCCGGGAGTTATGGTAAAAACCTCTCCCGGCCGACGATCTTGGAAATCGACGGCATCAAGGACAATTAACATCCTCGGAGCAAGTTCAGGGGCAAGAAGAAAATCGAAAAGAAATTCCCGGATTCCGGTTCCCACATCTTCGAGGGAAACAGTGTCAGGAAAATCATAATCAGACTGCAGCAACTCTATAACGGCAGGCCCAAAACCGTCATCACCAATGAGCACATTACCACATCCAAAAACAGACGCCCTCACTTCATTATTGTGCAACTTGTGCATACTCCCTCCCACTGTGCGCAATCTACGCTACCAGATCCCCATTATTATTGCAGTCTGTACTACCATTTGTGCAAAGTGTCAACGGAAACATTAACATTTTGCACAACAATGCACAGCTTGTTGCAATTCTATTCATAAAATGGTTGGATACATGGCATGAAAGAAAGAAACTCCCCGGCAAAGCAACCTAAACCTGACTCAATCATGAACACCCCATCTAAAAAAGCCGATACTGCCCGGACAACCAAACACCTGCAATTCCAGATCACTGGTATTGTGCAGGGAGTTGGTTTCAGACCCTTTATTTATACATTGGCAAAAAAAAACAATCTGACAGGTACTGTTGCCAATACCGGCCAGGGCGTGACCGTCCAGATATCTGGAAACGTAACCGACACCGACGCGTTCTTTCATAAACTGAAAACATCACCTCCACCCTTAGCACACATATCCGAAATACGATTAACAGAAATAACAGAAATAACAGAAACTACTGAAAGCAGTGATTTCGTCATTGTGCCCAGTGATGACACTACCAACAGATCTACTTTAATTTCCCCTGACATTGCAATATGTAAAGACTGCCTGAATGAGATACTGACACCTGACAACCCACGATTCCATTACCCTTTCACAAACTGCACGAACTGTGGGCCGCGAATGACAATTATCAAAAAAGTCCCATACGACCGCACCAATACGTCAATGGCACGTTTCCCCATGTGCCCGTCATGCAGTGACGAGTACCACGATCCACGTAACCGCCGATTTCACGCCCAACCGAACGCATGTCCGAAATGTGGCCCGGAACTCAGCTGGCATGACGGCAAAAAGAGCCTGACAGAGAACAATGAGGAGTGCCTGGAACAATGCGTCCAGGCGTTGCACAATGGAGCCATCGTTGCCATAAAAGGACTTGGCGGATTTCATCTCGCCGTCGACGCCTCATCAGACAAAGCTGTACAACGACTGCGCAAAAAAAAGCAACGCTACGCCAAACCTCTTGCCATTATGGCTGCCACCCTGGAAATCGCTGAAAGTATTTGCCTGCTCGGCGAAAGCGAACAAAAGTTGCTATGCTCCAAAGAACGTCCAATCGTTCTTGCACCGAAAAAGCAATCATTCCTGAGTAACAAACTCTCACCCCGCATTCGGGATCTCGGCGTCATGCTGGCATATACTCCACTCCACCACTTGCTTTTTGCCATGGCAGCATGCCCTGATGTGCTGGTTATGACATCTGGAAATCTCAGTGGTGACCCAATTTGCATTAACAACCACGATGCATTAAAAAAGCTGAGTGACATAGCAGACTACTTCCTGCTACATAACAGAGATATTGTCACCCGAGTTGACGATTCTGTTGTTCGCGTTGTTCGTGGGAAGATCCAAACGATTCGACGCTCTCGCGGTTTCGCGCCCATCCCGTTAGCCGTTTCCGATCCTCAACAATCCGTACTTGCCTGTGGCGCCGAACAAAAAAATACATTTTGCCTGTCACGCGACAATCACCTTTTCCTCAGCCAGCATATTGGTGATCTTAAAAGCCCTGACAATGTGGATTTTTACGAAAACTCAATCTGCTACATGAAAGACATCCTCAATATCACTCCCAAACAAATCGTCTACGATCTACACCCTGACTATGTAAGCAGCAGATATACAAACAATGTCCCCCTTCCAGAGCTAAAGATCCAACATCACCACGCCCACGCTGCAGCAATCATGGCCGAACATAACCTCTCAGCCGGCCTGGCTGTCATTTTTGACGGATCCGGCTTAGGTGATGACGCGACCATATGGGGAGGCGAAATACTCCATGTCAGCCATTCCACATACAAGCGCGTAGCACATCTTTCACCTCTCTTGCTACCTGGCGGTGACACTACTGTACGCGAAATATGGAGATTGGGATTGGCGTTTCTAACCTCTGCTGACATAGACATTACCGATACCAGTTCGCTACCACCTGCCCTTCTTGAGACACCGGAGGAATTACGATTCGGGATTGCTCAAATCATGAAAAAGAATATCAATACCCCAACAACTTCGAGCGTCGGCCGCCTCTTTGATGCAGTCTCTTCTCTTGTTGGCATTCAACAGACTGTCGACTACGAAGGTCAAGCTGCCATGGAATTAGAATCACTGGCCTGGACTGCCTATGAAGACAGCAACTCCACTCAAACTGGCGACCGTTATACAGCAACAATTACCTGGAACAAAGGACAACACCTGCTGGATTCCAGACCTCTGTTACACTGGCTACTCGAAGATTTGAAAAATGGAACCCCCACCCCTGTCATCGCGTTATCCTTTCATCTCTGGCTGACCCGGTCTGCCTGCAAGGCGCTGACCCTACTCTCGGCCAAGGAAAACTCAACAAAAAACATTCTTCTCGGAGGCGGTTGTTTCCTGAACAGAATGCTCCTGGAACAACTCACCGAAAAACTCGAAAAAAATGGGTTTACAGTGTATACTGGCGAGAAAATTCCCGTTAATGATGGCGGTATCTCTCTTGGACAGGCGTATATAGCTTCCCAAAAAAACAGAGTGTATTAATCAGAACCACACCAACTAAAAGAGGACATTTATGTGTCTAGCCATACCCATGCGGGTTATACAGATAAAAGGAGATACTGATGATCTCCTGAACCCGAAAATTGCAACAGTTGAAACTGACGGTATACAAAAAGAAATCCGCCTAGACCTGGTAGACAGAATGCCAGAAGTTGGCGACTATCTGATTATCCATGCAGGATTTGCCGTAAACTGCCTTGACGCGGAGAACGCCGAAACCAACCTGCAACTTTTACGGGAACTAGCTGAAGGAATGGAAGAATCCGATGGCGAGAACATGCCATGAAATATGTTGACGAGTACCGAGGCCAAGACTTTGTCCACAGTTTAACAAAAAAGATTCACTCCATTTCAGACAGGACACTGAGAATAATGGAAGTCTGTGGCACACACACCATGTCTATCTTTAAACATGGACTTCGCAGAATGCTCCCTGAACAGATCAAACTGATCTCTGGACCAGGCTGTCCAGTTTGCGTCACCCCGGCCGGAGTGATTGATGCTTTTGTCGAACTTGCCAACCGACCAGAAGTCATTATTGCAACATTCGGTGATATGATTCGAGTACCTGGAACAGGTCATTCACTCATGCAGACACGAGCCGCCGGTGCAGAAATACATATAGTTTACTCTCCCATGGATGCTCTGGAGCTGGCCGCTCAACAACCTGACAAACTAGTGGTTTTCCTCAGTGTCGGTTTCGAAACAACCACCCCTACCATCGCAGCCACGATTCTTGAGGCTGCCACTAGACAGATGGATAATTTTTGTATTTTCCCAGCAAACAAAATCATGCCGCCCCCACTCAAGGCTCTGATGCAGGACCCCAACCTTCAAGTTGATGCGTTACTCTGTCCGGGGCATGTTTCCATTATCAGTGGATCAGAAAGTTACCGCTTTCTTGTTGAGGATTACGGCATCTCCTGTGTGGTCGCTGGATTTGAGCCAACCGACATCTTGCTATCCATACTGGCCCTTGTCAGACAAGTACAGGAAGAACGTCCAGATGTAGAAAATTGTTATGGCCGAGTTGTAACGGCAGAGGGGAATATAAAAGCCAGGAAAATCGTGGAAACAGTCTTCACCCCAGTGGACAGTGAGTGGCGTGGGCTTGGTTCCATAAAAGACAGCGGTCTCACTTTACAGGACAAATACAGCCGCTTCGATATAACAAGAAGACTAGACATAGACATCCAACCATCCTGTGAGCCCAAGGGGTGTCGCTGTGGGGACATCCTAAAAGGAATCAGCCAGCCACAGGAGTGCCCTCTTTTTGGTAAAGGATGCACACCAACCGTCCCCATTGGTCCCTGCATGGTCTCCAGTGAGGGAACCTGCGCGGCATGGTATCGATACGGCACCTTAATCTGACAGTCCTCTAAACACGAACTTACCATGACAACCAGTATGGATTTTCTCTTTCAACAGTTTACGTATCTATTCGACACCTTACATCGTTTTTGGGAACATGAGCGGGTTCACAAGAAAATCTCTATTTTTCTGGTATGTGTCTTCCTGATCAATCTTCTACTGATAGAACTTAACCGGCAACAGCTCCTACCGCAAGCACTGGAAACTCTCACTCCGACTAATCATTTTCACGCCATCGGTACAGCTTTTACCATCATCCTGATTCTTGAAGTCCTGAGCTTGATCTTTATTTTACCCTGCTCCTTTTCATGGGCTGTTGGCAAACAATTCGAGCTATTGGCTCTCATCCTTCTCCGTGACTCTTTCAAAGAACTCTCTCACCTGCCTGAACCTATCAACTTCATCGGTAATGAGGCTGCGATACTAAGGATCATGTCAGATGGCTTTGGCTCTCTGTTTATTTTTGGGCTGCTTGGACTCTATTATATCGTCCAGAAGAGAGCCGCGGAAAGTGGGGAGCAAACTGGTGATCTGTATCGTTTCGTGTCTGCGAAAAAAGGTATCTCCTTGTTTCTTCTGGGGTCTTTCATTGTCATGGGAGCTATCAACATTCACCATTCGATATCAGGTATTGAGCACAGTGACTTCTTCCATAACTTTTATACCATGCTTATCCTGACTGACATTCTCATTGTGCTGATCTCCCAGTGCTTTCTCCCTTCTTTTTTTTCGATATTTCGGAATTCCGGCTACGCCCTGGCAACCATGTTCATCCGACTGGCTCTGGTGGCACCAGCCTACTTCAATGTTCTCATGGGAGTGGCTGCCATCTCTTTTGCCATTAGCCTTACTCTTATAAGTGATCGATTATTCCCAGGTAAATGAGAGACATTCACCACTCAACAAAAAGGAGTCTTTGCAGATATGGAAAAATTCATTTTACTTGACCATGGAAGTGGTGGACTGGCCAGTCAAAATCTGATTGGTTCTCTCTTCCTCAAGCATTTAAAAAATCCCGTCCTGAATCAGTTGGAAGACGCTGCAGTACTGCCTCCCGAACAAGGGCAACTCGCTATCTCCACAGACAGTTATGTTGTGGATCCAATCTTTTTTCCCGGAGGCAATATCGGTGAACTTGCGGTGAACGGTACCATCAATGACCTTACCATGCGGGGTGCCAGGCCAATTTGCCTGAGTCTGGCACTTATACTTGAAGAGGGCTTTGCTGTTGAGGAACTGGAAAAGATCATTCAAAGCATCGCCCATGCCTGTGACTACGCTGGAGTTCCGGTGGTAACAGGCGACACAAAAGTTGTGCCAAAGGGAAAGGCAGATAAAATATTCATCAACACCTCAGGCATCGGGATAGTAGCAGATAGTATTAATATAACAGCCAGTGAGGCTCGCACCGGGGACATCATCCTTCTTTCAGGAACACTGGCGGACCACGGAATTACCATCCTCACAAGCCGTGAGGGATTGCAGATAGATGCCGACCTGCTCAGTGACACCAGACCGCTACACTTCTTGACTCAAGCAATTATAACGAAATTTCCAGGGGCAATCCACACCATGCGTGACCCTACCAGGGGGGGGCTTGGAACAACACTTAGCGAAATTGCCAAAACAACAAGCCTATGTATAGAAATCGAAGAAACGGCTATCCCCATGCGGGCTGAAGTGCGTGCCGCCTGTGAGCTCATGGGACTTGACCCACTTTATCTTGCCAACGAAGGAAAGTGTGTGGTGTTTGCAGCCCCCGAACGGGCAGAAGAAATCCTTCACAGAATGCGCTCGATTCCTGAAGGTAGAGATGCCGCAATAATTGGCAGAATTTCAGAGAAACCCGCGGGTCGAGTGGTTTTAACTACAGTGTCAGGCGGAAAACGATTAGTGGAACCTCTATCCGGAGAACCTCTGCCAAGAATTTGCTAAAACAGAGATAGGCAAGTTACAATATGATTTACAACTACACATATCGCAAAGCCTCGACCGGCCAGGATTTCATTACTGACTTACAACTCTATCCACTTGTAGCGGGATGGCTTATCTAGAGCTTCCTCAATAAGTCATCCAGCTACAAGCTGAATGGATTTTACTGGCATGAGCCAGTCCGTAAATTTAGCCAATATTTTTACACTGCTGTCCGGTTAAGGAAAAAGATACGGCCTGAAGAGCTGCTTTTGTGTATAGTATTGTTACCGCTAACAAACTAACATGAAAGGAGATTCAGGCCATGAGTCATAGTAACACGGTGCTTAGT
>JALSMA010000080.1 GCA_026988015.1 Desulfobulbaceae bacterium
ATAGTCTAATTTCAAGTCGAAAACAGGCATTTTGTCGTCAATAGTTTAATAAATTAACAAGTTACGCTGTCTACTATAAAAAACGTTGGGACAGCAGTGGAAAAAAATAATTCTTTTTTAAAGTGCCCAAAATCTAAAAGCACACTATAGTGGGAAGGTTATGCTCTATAAGTAGAGTATAACAAGATTACCAGAAAACATCTTTTTTTTCACCATTTGAGCAAAAAGGCGATAGCGCGTGGCAACAGTAGGAAAACTTATAGAATATCTAGATGGTGGTAAATTCCTCTGTGCCTATGTCATTGGCGCCCAAGCAAAGCGGTTACGCCTGATCAATCAGAATGGCCGGGAAATGAACCTTCCCCTGTCTCGTGTGGTACACTGTTCTGAAAAAAACCACTCAGTGGAACTCCCCCGTGAAGAACTCACCAAACAACTGCAGGAAACAGCTGAAACCAGAAAATGCCTCATGGAGAAAATAAATCTCCAGGAGATCTGGGAGCTCACGTCTGATGAACCATCAGACACATTTCAGCCCGCATTTCTGGCCGAACTCAGCTTTGGTAAGGATGCGGATGACGACATCGTTGCAGCATTTCTCCGTTCTGTATTTGTGGACCGCCTCTTTTTCAAGTACAAAGAAAACAAGGTGCTTGCCCACTCAGCAGAACAGGTGGAACAACTCCGAACCCAGAGAGAGAAGGAAGAGAAAACCCAGGCCCTTATTGCCATGGGCGCCGAATTCCTCCAAAAAGTTCATAACAGCAATAAAAGGAGTGTTGAGATCGACAGTAATGGGGAGGAATGTCTGGCCATCATACGCGACTTCTACATTGCAGGTGCCGATTCCAAGCATGCCGATATCGCCCGTAAGATCCTTAAAGCTGCGGGATTCAACAGACCACATGATCCCTTTCACCTTTTAGTAAAGGCGGGCATCTGGGATGCTAATGAGAACATCCCGCTACTCCGCAATGACCTTCCCGTGGTCTTCCCACTTTTAGGTATTCAGCAGGCGGAGATGCTGCTACAGCAGGGAGTAGATAAACTCTTTCAGGATCCTGCGAGAAAAGACTTCACCGACCTGCACCCAATGACCATTGACGGCCCAACCACCCTTGACTTCGACGATGCACTCACCGTTGAAAAGCAGGGGAAAAACTATCTGGTTGGCATCCATATCTCCGATGTCGCCCACTATGTGCGCCCCGAAGATCCCTTGTTCATTGAAGCAATGCAGCGCGGAACCTCCATCTACTTCCCTGAAGGTCAAATTCCCATGCTGCCACGACATCTGTCCCAGGGAATCTGCAGTTTGATCCAGGGAGAGCTCCGGGCTACACTGAGCTTTATGATTCTCCTCTCAGACGAGGCTGAAGTACTCAAAGTCCGCATCTTTCCATCAATCATAAAAGTTGCAAGGCGTCTCACCTATGATGAGGCTGATTCCCTAATTAAGACTGATCCCGAACTTGCCATTCTCAATGATCTGCGCCGCAAATTACGAAACAAACGCCTTGACGCCGGAGCTCTGTTGCTTCCCTTCCCTGATGTGAATATTCACATCCACGATGGCACAAAAGTACAGGTCAGCCTTGCAGACACCGATACACCATCTAGAACCCTTGTCTCGGAAATGATGATTCTGGCCAATACCCAGGCGGCACGATACGTTGCCGACCGCATGGCACCAGGGCTGTTTAGGGCCCAGAAGCCCCCCAGAAAACGTGTTGTTCACGGCCTCGACAACGATCTCTTTCTCAACTCTAAGCAGAGAAAGATGTTGTCTCGTGGAGAACTACTTGTCAATGCCCAGCCGCACAGCGGTCTTGGGGTTACCCAGTACACCACAATCACATCTCCCATCCGCCGTCTCCTAGATCTTGTTATGCAGCACCAGATCCATTCACTGGTTCGTCGCGAAGAGATTCGGTTCACAGAAGAAATGTGTAAGGATTTCACATCGGTTATCGGGCGGACCCTGGCACGTGCAAACAATGTGAGACAGCAACGGCACCGTTACTGGCTTCTTAAATACCTGGAAGCCAGGAAGAGCCAACCCCACAACGCCTTGGTGCTGGAATCCGGCCCCAAAAGGACCTTCCTGTTGCTCACCGATATTCTCTTAAATATTGATCTACCAACCCCAACCAGAAACCGACCGGAACCTGGTTGCAGAATATCAGTTAATCTCACCCGGGTGGATGCACTCGACAACACATTGCGATTTGAGTGGTAAAGTAAACAGCAGAATATGACTGATACAAACGATCTTTGGGAAGTACTTGGGGACATGGAGGAAGAAGATATCCCCCATGTGCTGACAAAACTCTTCACCATCTACGAGGGGATACTTGAACATAGCCCCGATGACATAGAAGCAAAAAAATTCTTCGAAAATTTATCCAGAGTACTGAGGCAGGTTGCTGACTGCAATTTAAACCGCCGTTGATCATTCATAGGCCGTCACAGCTTTCCTATTCATACAACTCAGCATCGGCCAAGGTACTGCCTTGGGCATCTTTTGCAGAAAGTACAGGATCCCTTCCGGCCAGTGGCCACTCAATACTGATCTCCGGATCATTCCAGATAATACAGCGTTCATGTTCCGGTGCATAAAAATCGGTGGTACGATACAAAAATTCCGCGACATCTGACATAACCAGAAAACCATGGCCAAATCCCTCGGGAATCCACAGGCATTTTTTATTGTCAGCACTTAAACGCTCTCCCACCCATCTACCGAATGTAGGTGAGCTTCTTCGTAAATCAACGGCCACATCAAAGACTTCACCAACTACCACCCGTACCAGTTTCCCCTGGGACTGCTGAACCTGGTAATGAATACCTCGAAGCACATCCTTTACAGAACGAGAATGATTATCCTGGACAAAGGCTGTATCCAACCCAGTGAGCTCCTGCCATTTCCTGGCATTGAAACTCTCGAAAAAAAACCCCCGCGCGTCTCCAAACACAGTGGGCTCCACAAGAAGAACTTCGGGAATTGCTGTTGCTGTTGTTTTCATTACCTATCCGTACATTTTTTCATAATATTTCTGATACGTCCCGTCTATCACAGAGCCAACCCAGTCCTGATTGGCCAGATACCAATCCACCGTCTTCTCGATCCCCTCTTCAAAAGTGACCTTTGGCTCCCATCCTAACTGTTCTTTTATAAAAGAAGCATCAATGGCATAGCGCCTGTCATGTCCCAACCTGTCTTTTACAAAAGTAATCAATTCCCTGCGAGGCGCACCTGAGGCAGGGAGGCCTGTTTTTTTATCCAGGATATCACAGATAAGTGTCACCACCTCAAGGTTCTGCTTCTCATTATTACCACCGATATTATAGGACTGTCCTATTTTTCCCTTAACAAGAACCTCGACAATGGCCTCACAGTGATCTTTCACATATAACCAGTCACGAACATATTTTCCATCACCATATATGGGCAGCTCTTTTCCGGTCATCGAGTTGTGAAAGACCAAGGGAATGAGTTTTTCGGGAAACTGATAAGGACCGTAGTTATTTGAACAGTTGGTTATAAGAATCGGTAGATCATAGGTATGGAAATAGGCATTCACAAGATGATCGGAGGATGCCTTTGACGCTGAATAAGGAGAACGTGGATCAAAGGGGGTGGTTTCTGTAAACATCCCTGTGTCCCCAAGAGATCCGAATACCTCATCTGTGCTGACATGGAGAAAGCGAGGATCATTCCCCCTCCAGGAACCGGACAGCCAACTCTTTCTCGCCGCCTCCAGGAGTGTAAAGGTACCGACAATATTGGTCTGAATAAATGCTGCAGGGCCACTTATGGACCTGTCCACATGGGATTCTGCAGCAAAATGTACCACAAAATCAATTTGTTCTTCAACAAAGAGCGCTTCCATTACATCGGCATCGCAGATATCAGCCTTCACAAATCGATACTGCTCACTCTCCGTTACTCCTTCGAGGTTCTGGAGGTTTCCGGCATATGTCAGTTTGTCCAGATTGATCACCCGCCAGTCCGACTTTTGAGCCAGCAGAAGGCGTATAAAATTTGCACCGATAAACCCGCAACCACCGGTGACCAGAATTCTTCTCTTTGTTTCCATGCTTCACTCGTTTTTTTAGTTTTCTTTCCGGACAAAAACGCCTATATTTCACTCTTTGCTCCACAGCGCAAACAGACAAAGACTTAAACAGTGATCATCCACCCCACACAGCCTTCAGCCTCACGGCTGTTTTTATACTACAAAACCCTACAAATCTAAACAGATTCTTCCAATGAGTAAACAGCTTGAACAGGAAATAGCCAAGAGACGAACCTTTGGTATCATAAGCCACCCTGATGCGGGAAAAACAACCCTCACCGAAAAACTCCTCCTCTATGGTGGAGCTATCAACATGGCCGGAGCCGTTAAATCCCGTAAGGCAGATCGCCATGCAACAAGTGACTGGATGGCCATTGAGCAGGAACGCGGTATCTCTGTCACTACTTCGGTGATGAAGTTTACTTATGGGGATTATGAGGTCAACCTTCTTGACACCCCTGGACATCAGGACTTCTCAGAGGATACCTACCGGGTTCTCACAGCCGTGGATTCAGCAATCATGGTAATAGACTCCGCCAAAGGGGTTGAGACCCAGACAGAGAAGTTGATGGAAGTCTGCCGGATGCGCAATACCCCGCTCATCACCTTCATCAACAAGCTTGATCGTGAAGGAATGGACCCCCTTGATATCCTGGCTGACATCGAGGACAAACTTCAGATAGAGTGCACCCCGATGTCCTGGCCCATAGGCATGGGAAAAACATTCAAAGGCGTCTACAACCTCTATAAAAAACAGATTCACCTCTTTACTGCTGGTAATGAAACAAGGGACCAGGGTGGAATCACCATTGACTCCCTTGAAGATCCCCGCCTTGATGAAATCCTGGGAAGCCACGATGCCAACCTGCTCCGGGATGATATAGAACTCCTTGAAGGCGCGGCCAATCCATTTGAATATGAGCATTACCTGAGTGCCAGCCAGACCCCTGTTTTTTTCGGCTCGGCAGTCAACAATTTCGGTGTTCAGGAGCTTCTGAATGCCTTTGTTGAAATGGCCCCGCCCCCAAGTGTCCGTGCGGCAGCCAGTCGTGACGTGCATCCCAACGAAGAGAGTTTTTCAGGGTTTGTCTTTAAAATACAGGCGAACATGAACCCGGCACACCGGGATCGTATTGCATTTTTTCGTATCTGTTCCGGAAAATTTACTCGGGGAATGAAGGTGAAACATCACCGTCTCGGTAAAGACATCACCCTTGCAAATGCCACCATCTTCATGGCCCAAGACAGGGCCAACGTTGAAGAAGCCTGGCCGGGAGACATCATCGGCCTCCACAACCATGGCACCATTAAGATCGGTGACACATTCACCCCCAAAGAAGAACTCAAGTTCACCGGAATTCCAAACTTTGCCCCGGAACATTTCCGCAGAGTAATCCTGAAAAATCCTCTCAAAATGAAGCAGCTCCAGAAAGGACTGCAGCAACTGGCTGAAGAGGGAGCAATCCAGGTTTTCCGTCCCATGATAGGTACCTCCCATATCATGGGGGCCGTTGGTGTTCTCCAGTTTGAAGTAACCGTTGCCAGACTGAAAAATGAATACGGAGTGGAGGCAATTTATGAGTCCATTGATTTCCAGGCGGCACGCTGGGTTGAATGTGAAGACAAAAAAAGACTGGCTGAATTTGAGCAGAAAAACCAGGGATCACTGGCAAGAGATGCGGAAGGATTCCTCACCTACCTGGCACAAAATGAGTGGATGCTTAATTTCTTTATGGAAAAATGGCCGGATATTGAATTTCATAAGACCAGAGAGAATATCTAACCGAACCAGCAATACACAAGCTATTGTTCATCACCCACAAACACCAAGGCCTTTCCCTCAGAAATCGCCTCAGCAGTTTTTTTTCTGGCAATGGTGATAATGCGCTGTATGGTGCCACGGGAAACACCCATCTTCAAACCAGCCTCCTCCTGAGTGAGCCCCTCCCTGTCACACAGGCGCAGGGCTTCCATCTCATCACGAAAAAGTTCGATCTGCTCCAGTTTTGACAATGGCGTCCCGGTAGGCTTAAAGGCCCGTCCGCAAAATTGCCCTTCACACTTTCTGAGTTTTTTCGGTCTTGGTGACATATCCTATCCACTGTATCTAGAGCTTCCTCAATAAGTCATCCAGCTACAAGCTGAATGGATTTTACTGGCATGAGCCAGTCCGTAAATTTAGCCAATATTTTTACCAAAAGGGCCAATTGTACAAATCCAAGAGTCTTTTT
>JALSMA010000081.1 GCA_026988015.1 Desulfobulbaceae bacterium
ACCGTGTCTGGCGGTACAGGTGCTTGAGCTGCAGCAATATGGTTGGAATCAGATACGATAACGGACATATTGCGAGCTGCATCCTTCCAAGGGTCTGAAGCAGGAGGAGGCAGTGGATTTGGGGGGGAGAAGAAGTCCCGTCCGGTAACTGAGTCAAGACCAGCACCAGCAGCATGGGCAGTATTTACGGATTCTGTTACTTCGTAGGCAAGCCTGTCCAGATCATTTTCAAGAGATGGAATAAACTCATCTCGAATGTGAATAAGCCCTTTAAACTCACCACCGAGATTATTTATACCAATGGGGCGGGTAACACCGCCGGCATTTAACACTAGATCAACGTCGGATCCGTTTTGAACAGCTTCTATTTCCATGGCAAGATTTCCCTGCACAAGTGGTAGTCCACCAGGAAGCTGTACGGCCATCATTCCCTTGGAGTCGTAGTAGGTTTGCACACCAAGAGAAGTGGCAAGATTTTTAGCAAGCATATCACGACGATCGCGAGCACTGTTGGCAGTTTGCCCCTGAACCTCAATGGTAAAAATACGGTCATTAAGTTCTGCAATTTCTGTGATTTGAGAGTTTACACCATCAACTTTTGAAATAAGGGCGTCGTTGATGTTCTCGGTGACAGTATTAAGTTGGTCGGCGGTCTGGTTGAATTTCTCGGCGAGCAGCTCACCTCTTTGAATGACGATGTCGCGTTCTACAAGACCTGAAGGATTTGCTGACAGTTCCTGCCAGGAGTCAAAAAAACGGTTAATGTCTGTTGATATATTTTCTTCACTGATATTAAAAATTCTCTCGAGTTCGGCAAGAGAGTTTGTCTGTCCCTGCTGAAGGCCGTAATCGATGGACTTGTCCTGAAGCATGTTGGTTACAAATACATCATGATCACGACTGACATTTGAAACAACAACTCCCTGCCCAACAAAGAAATCACCAAAATTCATGGAGGGGTAAGGAGAGAGGTCGGCATTCTGGCGGGAATACCCTTCGGTATTAACATTGGAGATATTGTTACCAATGATTTCGATGGATTTCTGGTTGACGCTGAGTGCGGTTTTACCGGCGTTGAGTGAAGAAAATAATCCTGCCATGTCACACCTTTCCTGAGAGCAGCCTGCCGTTGATTTTTGAATTAATCATACCCGCATCGGCTGAGTAACTAGAGACAACGGTTCGTTTGCCGAAAAATTCCATTGTTTCTCTGATCCAGCCAAGGGTTGCCTTGTACAGATATGCATTCCGCCGGTTTTCGTGGCGAATTGTGTCTGCGATTTCTTTATCGGCATCGTCAAGGTGATGCACATGGGCCAATATCTGGATGAGTTCTTCTTTTTCCTGCATGGTGGCAGCAAGCGACGGCATGTCAAGTACTTTGGCATGTTCACGCTCTTCCAGGATTACATCACGAAGGCGTATCAGATAATCGTGTGTAGTTTTGGTGCTCATCTCTACTTCTCCTCCATGAGGAACTGAAGAAGATTGGAAGCTACTTTGTTCAGATCAGGCTCGTATGAACCACTGCTGACCTGCTGCTTGAGTTCGGCTACCCTGGCTGCACGATCGGCATCTTCCGCGGCACCAGCCTGGGCTTTATTGACATCTTGCAGAACGGAGGAAAATTGAACCTGATCCGCTTCCTGGATTGAACCTGTTTTTTTGTCAGCCTGGGCCTTCTCGCCTTTTTTAATACTGCCTATCTGGCCGAGACCGCCAACTCCCAAAAATTCAACACTCATGCTATCACCTGTATTTCTTAATTACGATTCCTGTTGAGGACTGCCAGCCTCTGCCCAGGCATCAAGTTTGCTCATTACCGTATCAAGGGTATCGTAGGAAATTTCCGGAAGCCAACCGCCAAAGGCTTCAAAAGCGTCATTAAATCCTTTCTCAACCCCTTCCTTAATTGCATCAAGTCTGGATGGGTCATTACCTGCAACTGAGACAGCAAATTCAAAGATACGATCTGAAGTCTGCTCAACACCAAAATAACCGTCATCAGCTATGAGTTCAACAGCTTCCTCCTGACTGACTGTATTGAGATCAATTTCCTGATCACCAGCTGCAATTTTAAAATCAATCCCCTGCTCCCTGAGCATACTGGTTACAAGTTCTCTGAGCAGACTATACTGTTGCTGAGCATCTCCACTTTGAATAGTAAGAGAACTGGAGTAGGTCATGGATACGTTACTATTCTGGTTCAAAGTAACCGAATCATTTTTGGCTATTACCCCATTACTCTCAGGCCGTTGACCTTCAGGGACTTGTTGCGAATTGTTTGTTTTGTGCTGTAATTTCTGTGGGTTAACCAACCCAAAGTCACCGATTCTGTTATTCATTGTACGCCTCCATGCGATATGTTCTGCATCCTTGCAGAGAACCAAAGCGTTTAAAAAGATTTCTCTTGTGTACTACTTTATCGGAGCGTAAGAGGGATATCTTTAGGATTTTAACAGAAAAACCTGACGATAACAAACAGCAGAGGAAATGTAGTAAAGGCGGGGAGGAATTAGAACTATTTTTCTACTTTATCAGGGAAATGAGTATTTTTCAGCTGTTCATACATAGCTTTACCTATTCCCATGCCATCACCTTTTGCGGTTTCCCTCGCCATTTCCATATCCAGCATTTCCTGATAAAGAGTATCTGCCATGTCTTTCTCAAAAAGGCCGGATTCTGGAATACTTTTCCGCATGCTTTTATACATTTCGTTGACATAAATGGCCTCAAACTCACGACAGGACTGCCTCAACTTCTGTAATTTGTGGGTTTTGGGGTCTGTGGCATCGTTTTTGAGACTGGTTGGTGCCAAAGTAGCCCTGGGATCGATTGAAGTGTTCATGGTATTTTCAGTTTGCTGAATTTAAAGGACGATAAGCTCGCCATGCATCGCTCCTGCGACTTTAATTGCCTGAAAAATGGCAATCAAGTCCCGCGGTGTGGCTCCGATGGCGTTGAGAGCATCAGCAACAGCACCTATGGAGACACCTTCTTTGACAACCATCAGCTGGCCATCATCTTCAATGACATCAATTTGGGTCTGCGGCATTGCAACGGTTTGTCCCTGAGCTAGAGGATTCGGTTGAGTCACATCGGTTGTCTCCTTGATAACAAGGGAGAGGTTACCATGGGATACTGCAACGGTGGATAGCCTGACATCTTCCCCCATGACAATGGTGCCTGTACGTTCATTGACAACAACCCTTGCGTTTGTATCAGTATCAATCCGCATTCCCTCTATAGAGGCAACAAACTGCACTTTATCATTGAGAAATGGCTTGGGAATTATCACCTTCACAGTAGCGGAATCGATTGGGTAGGCCGTTCCCGGGCCGTACTTGTCATTTATTTTTTTACTCATATTTGAAGCAGTGGTGAAGTCAGCGCTTCGTAACGAGTAGGACAATGTGCCGTTTTTGGCAAAAAGTCCAGGCGGTTGGCGCTCAATTAAAGCGCCTCCAGTAATTCTGCCAACGGTGGGGTGGTTTTTCTGGGCTTTAGCAGCTTTTCCGCCAAAAGAAAAGGCCCCGATAGTCAATGGCCCTTGTGAAACGGCATAAACCTTTCCATCTGGTCCCATCAAAGGGGTCATCAGCAGGTTACCACCTGCAAGGCTCTTTGCGTCACCAATTGATGAAACCTGAACATCTATGGTTGAGCCTGGTTTTGCAAATGGAGGCAATACTGCTGTAACCATGACCGCAGCGACATTTTTTACTTTGATTTTGTTAAATTCTTCAGGGTTTACTGTAATTCCTTGGCGTACAAGCATGTTGTACAATGCCTGTCTGGTGAAAAGAACTTTCTGGAGATCGTCTCCGGTTCCGGCAAGTCCAGTGATCAGGCCGTATCCGATAAGCTGATTGTTACGAACTCCTTTTAGTTCAGCAATGTCCTTAATGCGTGCGGCGCTACCGACAGTGCAGAGGAGAGACAGTAACAGCAGGAATGAAAATAAAAATGTGATTGATCTTCTCATGATAGGTACCTTTTTCAAAAAGGCCAGATATTGTCAAGTGCCCGGACCAGCCAGCCGGGTTTCTGTTTGTCACTGATTGCACCTTTGCCGGTATAAGAAATCTTAGCATTCAAGACATGCTTTGAGTCTACAGTATTATTGGCCATTATATCAGCGGGGCGAATAATACCTGTCATATATATAACCTGAACCTCATTGTTCACCTGCACTTCCTTTCCGCCACGAATTTTAAGATTACCATTGGCATAAACATCAACTACCTGTGCGGTAAGAGACGCTATCAGGTCTTCTTTTCTTACCGTTGTCCCCGTTCCTGAAAATTTGTTGTCAAAGTTGGCAGAGACTAGATTATTAAGGTCGATTTCGGGGTGTTCGGTGATCCATTTAGAGTTTTCAAGTCCAAAAAGATGTGGGATACCGGCAGTCATACTGGAACTGCGGTCTGTTGAGGTTGATGCTTGTTTGGATGCACTGGCTTTTTCAGAAATTGTTATGGTGACGACATCTCCAACGGTTCTTGCCTTGTGGTCAGCATAGAGTGAGTGTTGCTCACCAGGCCAAAGTGATCCGTCAGTTCTTTCGGCCTGCCGCTGAATCTGGATTTCTTCAAGGGGCTCAGGTATTTCGACCACATTTTCTTCAGGTCTGGCACAGGAGCTGAGAAGGGTGAGAGCACATAATAAATAGAATAAATTCTTCATATTATATTTGGACCTCCACAAGTCCAGGGGCTGCAACTCGGCAGAGAATAATTTTGCGCGAGCCACTGTTCATTACGCGAATGATTTGATCTTGTTTTCCATTCATCGAAGCAATTCCGGTCGCAGTAAGATGCATTCCGTTATAATTAATTAATATTTTAACTAACTGTCCCTTGAGAATCAAAGGAGGGAAATCGATGGAGCTGTTGTCTAAAACTGCACCGGTGCGCAGACTTCTTGTAAGCTTTTTTCCTAAGACTTCGCGAAGACTAGTACATGGGGTCCTTAATCTGGAGAGATCTCTGCTTTGCATCTGCACCATATCCGGTTGCAGAATGTCACCTCTTTTCACATTACGGGTGAGAGTTGCAACCTGAGCCATTGCCTTTATCTTTCCCCGAATGGAAATATTTTTTACGATTTTTTCATCAACCTTGTATACCAGTGAAAACCTGCGGCTCCCAATAATTTTCTGGTCAGCAGGTATCACCTCAACTTCAAGGTCTCCAGTGGGAATAACAAAGGGCAGGGGGAGTTCCCGTGGTATAAATGAATAGTCGGCCAGAGGGATGTCGCCGGCCCGGTCTTCAAGGTAATTAGCGATGGCAAGCTGAATTTCATCAGGACCAATGATGAGCCCACTACGGCTGACTTCAACTGTTTCAGACCCTGTCCAGCCGATGTTTTCATTTCCTGGAAAACTGTTTAATAACCTTTTCTTGAGTAAAACGGACCTGAGGGTGACTTTCTGGCCCGGTTTGGGTGCTGGTGCTACATGTTTACTTCCAAGGGCAATGGAGAGAGGGCTCTCCTCGTCAAAATGAGCAATGTCATTTAGGGTAATGACTGGAGAGTCCACTTCTGCCTCCGGGATAAAACTGATTACAAGGGCTGATGCTGTATTGGGAATCGTAAAAAGAAGAGTTGCCAGTAAAAGTATTGATCTAGCCATTGATTACACCATATTGTTGGTGGTCTGCATCATTTCATCTGATGTCTGGATTGTTTTTGAGTTAATCTCATAGGCACGCTGGGTGGTGATCATATTGGTCATTTCTTCAACAATATTAACATTTGATCCTTCAAGGAAGTTCTGGAGTAACAATCCGTAGCCATCGTCTCCGGGAGTTCCTGTCTGAGGCGTTCCTGAGGCGTCTGTTTCCCTGAAAAGGTTTCTGCCGACGGCCAGCAGTCCACCATTATTGGTAAACGTTACGGTTTCAAAGTTTCCTATCTCGGTACTTGTGGTGTCATCGCCAATGATGGCACTAACCACGCCGGTTTGACTTATTGTGACCTGTCGGGATCCATCAGGAACTGTAATACCGGGACTTATCGGGTACCCATCTGAGTTGGTGAGTCTTCCGTCGCTGTCACGTTTAAATGCACCAGCTCTGGAGTAGGCAGTTTCGCCGTTGGGAAGTTCAACTTGAAAAAAACCTGCTCCTTCAATGGCCACATCGAGTTCATTCTCGGTTTGAATAAGATCACCTTGGGTGAATATCTTTTGAACTGCAGCTGGTCGCACACCAAGACCTATCTGAATACCGGTTGGTGCTTCTGTATCCACAGATGTCTGTGATCCTGGAACTTTCATGATCTGATACATGAGATCTTGGAAATCGGCCTGACTCTTTTTGAATCCAGTGGTTGAGGAGTTAGCCAGGTTGTTGGCAATTACATCAAGGTTTAACTGCTGGGCGTTCATGCCTGTGGTGCCGGTCCAAAGTGATCGTATCATGATATTCCTTTAATATTGGGTACAGGTTTAGCCTATTGTTCCAAGTTCGTCCTGCTTCTGACCAAGTGTCGAATATGCCTTGATAACTTTCTGATAACTCTCAAATGTCCGCGTGCTTTCAATCATAAGGGCCATTTCTTCGGTCATGTTAACATTGGATATCTCGAGGCTTCCGACGCTGAGTTGTGGTTCCGGGTTGATGATTTCCTGTCCTCCTTCTTTGAGAGAATAGAGGGTGTCTGACTCCCTTTTAAGGAGCGTGTTGTCATTTATGGTGTAAACGGCAACGGTTCCGACTACCTCACGGTTGCCCTCCAATGAGAGTATTGAAATTTCTCCCAAACTGTTTACTGAAATTTTAGAGGTGTCTGAGTCTGGTATAGTGATGGGGGCATTCCCCTCGTCAAGTACTGGCATGTCGTTGCCGGTGAGGAGGGTTCCGTCCTGGGAAACATGGAAATCACCTCGTCTGGTATAGCGGAAACCATCCATGCTCTGGACTTTGAAAAAACCATCCTTGTGAATAGCAAGATCAAGAGGGTTGTTGGTGTCTTTGATGACGCCTTCTGAGAATTCTGTGAAATTTTCGCGCACTCTGCTGAAGTTAATTCCTTTAGCGGTCGTTGTCTGCTGTTCACCTCGCAAGAGAGATTCAAAACTCATTCGAGATTTCTTGTAGCCAACGGTATTTATGTTAGCAAGATTAGTTGATATGTTTGCCAAGCGTTGTTCCCGGGATATTGCCCCTGCAAGGGCGCTGTATTTTCCTGATACCATAGTGTTGGAGCCGTTTTTTTAATGTTTTTGGGTTTGTTTTCTCTTATCTAATCGGTTATTTGCCGTCTGTTCTTTAGGAAAAGATTATCTGCTGTTTTACCTGAAACCGTAAATGATTGATGTGGTACATCCTGTTCTTTTTGAACACGTTGAATATGGTGAACTATATCAGTAGGTTCAAAGAGAACAGGGGGTGTCGACAGCGTCAGGTTTCTATTCTGTCGTATCTTGCTGAAAACTGGTATCAGCTTTTATGCCTGTTTTGCCAAGATTTGAGAGATTCTGGATCTGCTGGATTTCATACCTTGACATACCAAGGGCCATCTCCATTTCTTCTATCTCCATCCCGGCAACAAACATACTTCGCAGGTATTGATATCTTTCAGGTGGTTGTACTTTTCGGGTTCTGTTCAAAAAAGCGCTTCTTGGCCTTTGAAGATCAGTGGTGACACTTGCCTGTTGCAAATCATTCAGAAAACGTTGTTGGCGATTGTCATTGGCATTTATATTCTCAAGCTTTTCCTGGATGCTCTCCAGGCTTTTGTTCTGAATTTTTAAAAGATTGGACTGAATAGCGAGTCGTTTACGTAAACTAATAGTACGGAAAAAAAGGATAATAGTGAGTGTGACCGTGAATCCGAGAAGTGTAAAATTATAATCAGACATCGTTCTCTCGTATAATTTTATTAGCTGGTTAGTTAGTCTATGGCGCTCTGAACCTTGGTTTTCAGTTTGATTAAGGCCTGGCTGTGAAGTTGGGAAATTCTCCCTTCAGATACACCCAGAACTTCAGAAATTTCCTTCTGGGTTAGTTCTTCATAGTAATAAAGAGAGATCACCATGCGCTCTTTTTCAGAAAGCTGCTTGAGAATTCCTGCGACCGTACGAGTGAGTTCATGCTGTTCAAGAATATTGACAGGAGAAGATCCTTTTCGGGTGTCTACAAGTGCTTCCTGGAAAGATTTTCCTGTGTCAGTGTGGTCAAGTGTTTCATTGAGACTGACACATCCGAGATGGCTGACCTGGCCAAGAAGTTTTTGGTAATCATCCAGTGATAATTCCATTTTGTCAGCCACTTCTTGCTCTTCTGGATAGCGGCCAAGTTCTCTTTCTAGTTCGGTCATGCATCGATTGACGCTGGTCTGTTTTTCTCGAAGGGATCTGGAAAACCAGTCCAGTTTACGCATTTCATCGAGAATAGCTCCGCGGATCCGATATTCTGCAAAGGTTTTAAAAAGTATCTTTTTTTCAGGACGAAATTTATTGGCAGCGTCTAACAGTCCCATCATACCGGCGCTTCTTATGTCATCCCAGTTCATGAAAGAGGGAACCTGCGTTACCATCCTACCTGTGATGATGTCCACAAGTGAAAGGTGCTCCTTTATGAGAGTGGTTCTGTCTTCGGGTAACTGTTGGGGAGTGTATGTCATGGCCTACCCCCTTCCACCTATATCGAGAAGTCTTTTCCAGAAAAACTGGACACCGCCTTTGGGAGTTGAAACAGGTTGCTCTGCACAGATTGTTGCTGCTAGATTTGCAAAAGCTGCCGAAATTTTTGAGGCTGGATACAGATCAACAATGACTCTTTGTTTGCGTATAGCATCAGTCATCTGCTTTTCAGCAGGAATAGAGCCAAGGAAATCGATGGATATATCGAGGTAGCGATTGGAAACCATAGTCAGTTTTCGGTATACATCCAAGGCCTCATTATCATTCTGGACTTGATTAACAACCAGGCTAAATCGTTTTTCATGGTATTGAGTCGAAAGAAGTTTCATTAATGCATATGCATCTGTTATGGCGGTAGGATCCGGGGTGGTAACAACCAGTATTTCCTGGGCTGCTGTGTTGAAATAGGTTACATTTTCAGATATCCCGGCTTCTGTGTCGATGAGCACAAAATCGAAATCATTGTGCATCTGGTCAAGGCCATCAAGGAGCTTCAACTTCTGACTGGAATCAAGGCGAGTGAAGTTCTGAACTCCGGAACCTGCAGGTAGAATTTTGATACCATGGGGGCCGTCAACCAGTATCGAACTGAGATCTTGGCTCCCGGCAAAGAAGTGGTTGAGATTGAACCTGGGAGCCAGTCCAAAAACAACGTCAATATTGGCAAGCCCAAGATCGGCATCCAGGATAAGAACTTTTTTATCAGCCTTTGCCATTGCAACAGCAGTATTTGCAACAACAGCTGTCTTGCCGACCCCTCCTTTACCACTCGTTATTGCGTACACTCTGGTGGCAGATTCCTGACAAGAGTCTGTGGCAGACGAATCTGAAACAGTTCCCATGGTTCGGAGAGTACTTGCCTGATCCTGCACAGTAGAAGTTGAATTATTCATAAAGTAATCCTTTGCCGGGTGACATGATAAGCTCTGTAAGTATTTTTTTGTCAGCTTCCATGATGTCTTCAGGGACCTTTTGGCCATTGGTGACAAATGAATAGGGGATATTCTCTTTAATCTGGATGTCAAGCAGGACTCCAAGGCTTGTGCACTCATCAATTTTTGTGACAATGGTGTTGTCAAGGCCAAGGACAGAGAAGCGTTGAATGGCATCAAAGAGTTCTCTTTCTCTGGTTGTGGCAGAGAGAACAAGGTGCTTCTCGATGAACAGATCCGGTTGTAGAAATGTGAGCAGTTCATCGATGCAGTATGTGTCCTGGGGGCTTCGACCTGCTGTGTCAATAAGAACAAGATCCTTATCCCGCATGTTGAGTAGTGCATTTTCGAGCTGTTCAGGACTAATAACAACCTCCACGGGTATGTTCATAATATCTCCATACACTTTGAGTTGTTCCACTGCGGCAATTCTATAGGTGTCTATGGTTATAAATCCTATTTTTGATGAGTTGCTACTGAGTTGATTTGCGGCAATTTTGGCTAGCGTTGTTGTTTTACCGACACCAGTAGGCCCAACCAGTGCAATGCGGTGTTGTTTCTGTTTCTCACCTGAGAGGCTGTTGTTAACGTGTATTAGATCTATAATTGTCTCTTTCAGAAATTGTTCTTGTTTAAATGGATCTGAAATATCTTCAAGGGTTAAAGATTCTTTGGCGAAAGCGGAAATTGTCCGGGCTGTGTCATCACTGATTCCGAATTCATTTAAGCGGTTCTGGAGGAGAGTGAGTGGACTGTCTGTGACAGCAGGTCTAGCAGGGTGTGTGGCTTCGTTGGTATCTGGGATGGGTTGGTTCATCCGCATCATTTGCTGACCCAGAGTTTTAATCATGCCTTTCAGTTCATCAACTTCGGCCTGGATTAAATCTTTCCCTACGGATGAATCGGAGTCCTGTGTCTCTATTTTGTCTGTTTTGCGATCTTTTTGTGAGTCTGGTTGAGAGATACGCATCTCGGAATCATAGGTCAGCGCTACATTAACAGAGTCGCTGTTATTGGTTCTAAGAAGGAGGTTACGTTCAGACTGGAGTGGGTCTGTGGCTTGGGTGTCGTCCGATAGGGCGGAACCGCCCTTGTGAGGCCACATGTCATCAATTGCTGCGGTAATTTCGAAATAGCTCTTGCCGAGAAGGCCGAGTCTTCCTTTGCGAACGGTTTTTGTAGAAAGAATAAGGGCGTCAGGCCCAAGTTCGTCCTTAACCATTTTCAGGCCGCTGGCCATATCTGTAGATTCGAATACTTTAACTTGCATCAAAATTCACGCTGCCGATAGATCTGATTTTAATGGTTGGGATAATCTCATTGTGTGAGATAACCACAAGTTGCGGATAGTATCGTTCTGTGAGTTTCCTTACATGAGGGCGAATTTGGGGAGCTGCCAGTAAAGTGGGGCGCTGGCCTCCTTCAAACAGTGGAATAGCTTCGCCAATGGAATCAAGAATAAGCTGAGCTTTGCCAGGGTCGATGGCAAGATAGCTTCCAGTCTCTTTATGTTGTACAGATTTGGAAATTTCCTCTTCAACGGTTTTGTCAAGGGTGATGAGGGGGATCACATTATCTACAGCAAGGTCATGACTGATGGTTCTTGAAAGGGCATGGCGTACATATTCTGTGAGGATGTCAGTGTCTTTTGTAACCGGGGCCCAGTCGGCCATAGATTCCAGGATGGTACGAAGATCTCTGATGGAGACGCTCTCTGAAAGAAGGTTCTGGAGAATGCGCATTATGGTGCCAAGACTGAGCACATCAGGGATAAGTTCCTCAACGAGTTTCGGATAGGTTTTGGCAAGGTTATCAAGGAGATTCTGTACCTCCTGTCGGCCTATAAGTTCGTGGGCATGCTGTTTGATGATTTCGGAAATATGTGTTGCCATGACAGTGGTGCAGTCAACAACAGTGTAGCCGGCGATCTGAGCCCTCTCTTTCTTGTCTTCGGTGATCCAGATGGCTGGGAGTCCAAATGCAGGTTCCTGGGTTGGTACCCCTTTAATTTTTTCGGTTACCATACCCGGATCCATTGCCATAAAATGGCCAGGGAGCATTTCACATTGTGCTATCTCAACACCTTTCAAGGCAAAGGTGTATTGGTTTGGGGCAAGCTGGAGGTTATCTTTAATGTGGATTGGAGGAACGATAAAACCGTTGCTCATGGCAAACTGACGACGAATGGACTGGATGCGAACCAGAAGTTCACCATCCTGAGAGGCATCCACAAATGGTATCAGGCCATAACCTACCTCTAGTTGAAGCAGATCAACATTGAGCAGTTCTTCGTAATTTTCTTCGGGTTTGAGTAGAGGCTCGGAAGAAACTTCATCTTTAACAACTGCTTCTTCTTTACGTTTGGTTTTGTCAAGCTGGTAGGCGGTAAAAGCAAGGCAAATTGAAAGCAAAAGAAAGGGAATAAACGGCAATCCCGGGATCAGAGCCAGCATCATTAAAATACCGGATACCACCCAGAACGCAATCGAGTATCTGCTGAACTGTATTTGCAGATCAGAACCGAAATCATTGTCTCCTGAAGAGCGGGTGACAAGAAGGCCGGCAGCAGTTGAGATAATAAGTGCCGGGATCTGGCCAACGAGACCATCACCTACCGTTAAGATGGTATAGTTGGCAGCCGCTTCTGCCATGGGCATACCTTTTTGAAGGACACCGATGATAAAACCGGCTCCAATATTAACCAGGGTGATGATAATACCAGCAATTGCATCACCTTTTACAAATTTGGAGGCACCGTCCATGGCACCGTGAAAACTTGCTTCATTGCTTATTTCTTCCCGTCTGGCACGGGCCTCAGTTTCATTGATGAGACCAGCGTTGAGGTCAGCATCAATGGCCATCTGTTTACCAGGCATGGCATCGAGGGTGAAACGTGCAGCAACCTCTGCAACTCTTCCTGCACCCTTGGTGATAACCATAAAGTTAATCAGAACAAGAATGATAAAAATAACAAGCCCTACAACATAGTTACCTCCAACAACAAACTGGCCAAAGGATTGAATGACAGAACCTGCTGCCGAGGGACCTTGGTCGCCTTTGAGGAGAATTAGACGGGTAGAGGCGACGTTTAAGGAAAGTCTGAAGAGTGTGGTGGCAAGAAGAACGGCAGGGAAAATTGAAAAGTCGATGGCCTTGACAGTGAAGAGGCTGATAATCAGAATGAGCAGGGCAATGGTGATATTTATGGAAAGAAAAAGGTCAAGGAGCAGGGAGGGCAGAGGAATGATCATGATCATCAGTATGGCTACCAGGCCAACAGCAGCCATGACGTCTGCGCGCTGCATGAGATCTTTCCAATGAAGCTTGTTGAATATGCCTCCGGTTCCAGTCAGTTCCATAAAATGTTTTTATTTTTTCAGTGAGTATACATGGGCCAAAATTTCAGCAACCGCCTTAAAGAGCTCTTCAGGAATAGCCGCACCTAGATCGATTTTATGCAATAACCGAGCCACAGGTGGGTTCTCAATGAGTGGAATCTTGTTTTCTGTTGCCAATTCACGAATTTTCATGGCAACGTGATCAGCACCTTTAGCTATAACTACGGGAGAGTCCATGGTTTTTTGGTCATACTTTATAGCAACTGCAAGATGGGTTGGATTGGTGACGACCACATCGGCATCAGGGACATCTGCCATCATTCGTTTTCTTGCCATTTCCTGCTGTATGCGTCTGATTTGACCCTTAACATAAGGATCACCTTCCATTTCCTTGAACTCCTCCTTCACTTCCTGCTTGGTCATCTTCATTTTCTCTTCCATCTCATGCTTGGTATAGAGAAAATCAATGGCTGCAATGAGGATCAGGATCCCACATACCTTGGCTAGGATGAGGCTGGCAACGCGACCAAGATAGAGTACTGTCTCGTATACGCTAGTGTCGACGAGGATAAGAGCCTGTTCAAAATGTTTTAAAACAGTTGCGTAGGCAATCCACCCGATAAGGACGATTTTGAGAACGGATTTAACAAGATCGACGAGGCTGCGCATGGAAAACATTCTCCCAAATCCCTTTATCGGGTTAAGTTTTCCAAAATCGGGGGTGATTGGCTTCGCGGTAAATATCCAGCCAATCTGAAAGACACTGGAGAAAAATCCTATGACCAGAACAAGAAGAAATAAAGGGGCAAGCAGTATGGCAAGATCTTTTATAACAAACATTGAAAGCCCGATTACATCATTAGATGTTCCCTTAAATATGCCGATGTTTCTCCAGATGGCTGCCATGAACTCAAGTAATCCAGACCAGAATCTGGGCATATAGAAGATCCAGAAGAGAAGGAGCAGGGTGAGCAGGGCAGCTGTCTGCACCTCTTTGCTCTGGGCGACCTGTCCTTTTTTCTTGAAGTCAGCTCTTCGTTTTGCCGAGGGCGCTTCAGTTTTTTCTCCGCCTGTACTAGATTCTTCAGCCATATTGTATCACTGTTAGAGGGGGGATTGGTTCATACTACAGTAAAAAACTTGCAAAAAATTTGCCGGTAACGGCAGAAATGAAAACATGCGACTTCGGTTAGTTGGTGTCAGTTCGAAAATGCATTTTCGCCCAGGTTTTTCGTTATTCTTGAAAAATAATCCTTTAAATATTAACTACATGGCTGCACTGTATTTTAGAGAGATGTTACGACTTTAAACGAAAAATCTATTTTGGGATAAGCTCCTAGTTAAGCATCTGGAGAATGGTCGCAAGTCTTCCGCCAAGATTGTCAAATTCTCGTCTCAAAAGGATGGTGACAATGGGAAGAGTCAAACCAATGACTGTAAAAGAGATCCCGATATTGAGTGGAAATGAGAGCAGGAAGACATTCAACTGTGGGAAAACTCTGGCAAGGATACCTAAAATCAGGCCGGAAAGTAAAAGAACAGCAAGAACGGGTGCGCTGAATTGAATTCCAAGGACAAATATCCGTGATGACAGTTCCATCAGGTAAGGAATTGCTTCCCCGGAAATATTAAAAACACCAGGTGGTAAAAGGGTGTAGGATTTAGCAGCCAACTGAAGAAAAATATGATGCCCGTCAATGGCAAGAAAGATGAGAATAGCAAAGACGTTCTGAAACTGTGATATCAAAGAGAGCTGTCTTTCATTCTGGGGGTCAAAAATATTAGCTGCTGCAAAACCCATTTGATAGCCGATTACGGTACCACCATATTCAACAGCGGTGAATATCATTCGGGCGATCAGCCCAATCATTGTTCCAAGCAATACTTCTGTTACCACGAGAAGCAAAAAACTTGCAGGAGTAAAGGTAACCTGGGGCATAGTTGGTTCCATGACCGGGAAAAGAACTAGGGCAATCATGAAAACCAGTCCAGCTTTTATCCTGGCAGGGGTCTGGTTGGCCAGAAGAACAGGGATTGCTGAAACAAATCCGGCAACTCTTGAGAGGCATATAAGGAAGATCTGAAATTCATTTATGGGGATAAGTTGCAGATCCACCGGATTTTACAGGGTGCCAATGGCAGTGAAAATACTGGATGTGAATTTAATGATGGTGTGTATCATCCAGGGAGTCGTGATCAACATTGTAATAAAGACTGCTACTATTTTAGGAATAAAGGTGAGAGTCTGCTCATTGATCTGTGTGGTGGCTTGGAATATGGAAACGATAAGGCCTACAATCATCCCGGCGAGAAGGGTGGGTCCGGCAAGAAGAAGAGTGGTCTGTACAGCACGTCTGCAGATATCTACAACAAATTCTATGCTCATGTCAGCCCTTGAAACTTTGAATGAGTGAACCAACAATTAATGCCCATCCGTCAACGAGAACAAAAAGCAGCAGCTTGAAGGGCATGGAGATAATAACAGGAGGGAGCATCATCATTCCCATTGACATGAGAATGGAGGCAACAACCATGTCTATCACAAGAAATGGTACGTAGATCATAAAACCCATTTGAAAGGCGCGTTTCAGTTCGGATAGCATGAAGGCGGGAATCAGGGTCATGGTTGGGATGTCTTTTTGGTCAAACGGCTTATTGTCCATAGTTATTCCGGAAAGCATGGTGAGTTCAGACTCCTTGACCTGAGAAAACATAAAATCACGCATTGGTTGAACTGCCTTAGTCAGAGCATCATTTTGATTTATTTCCTCATTCAAATAGGGTTGCAGGGCTTCGACATTAATGCGGTCGATGGTAGGAGCCATGATGAAAAAACTGAGAAAGAGAGAAAGAGCGATAATAACCTGGGTTGGGGGCATGTTCTGGGTACCCATGGCCTGACGTACAAATCCAAGTACAATGACAATACGGGTGAAGCAGGTTGTCATTAGAAGAATGGCCGGGGCAATAGAAAGTACAGTGAGAAGGAACAGGATTTGAAGGCCTGTTGAGACCTGGTCCGGGTTGGTTGCGTTTTCCACCCCAAAACTGATAGTGGGCATGCTTACAGCATAAGTCGCAGTCGGCAGGAATAGAGATAATAAAGCGAGGCAGAGAATACAAGTAGGCTTCCCTGAAGATGCTTCAGTCTTTGTTCTTATCATTATGTCCGGCTGCAGAGGTTAGAGTTTCGGAGAAGGACGCTGTTTTGCATCTTTCTATAGGGGAAAGTAATGAGATGGTCTCGTTGCCAATTCCTATCAGATATTCTCGGCCGTCAACCTCGATCAGGCAAAGTGATTTTTTAGGCATAATATGACGAATTTCACAGATTTTTATCCTTGAGTCAGAGTTGGATTTAGCAAAGGAAAACTTTTTTCTTACAAGGCCATAAATAATCAGTAATATCCCTAAAACGACAAACAGACCCCACAGCATATTGAAACCGGTGGAAAGCAGAGACGGGTCATTGTTTGGTATCATCTCAGTTCCTAACCCAACTGTTCAACTCGATCCACGGGACTCACAATATCGGTGAGTCGAATACCGAATTTGTCACCGATCATTACAGCCTCGCCTTTTGCGATCAGGCGTTCGTTGACATAAAGGTCCAGAGGGTCGCCTGCTAATTTATCGAGTTCGATGATATACCCTTCTCCCATCTTAAGAAGGTCTTTTAAAAGGATCTTACTGCGACCGACTTCTACAGAAATCTGCAGAGGGACGTCGTATAAAAACTCCAGACCTCGTGCTGTTTGTTCCTGGGCGGTGATGCTATCCCCATGTTCTGTTTCTTCTGTACTGGAGTGGGTGTCCATCCCCTCATCGTCAAGCAATTCTTTGATTTCCTCAGGTTGCGGTTTAGCGCTTTCCTGAATAGTTTCATCTGACATCTTATTCTCCTTGGTCATAAACGCCTGTCAGGTGGATGGCTCTCTTGCCGTTGATCGTTCCTGGGATGGCGAAAAATTTGAGGTTTTCTTCAACAAGTATTTTAAGTGGTGAATTGGGGTCGTAATCAATATCTATGACATCACCTTTCTGTAAATTCATAATCCTCTTAACAGGCATGGTAACTGTGCCTGACTGGGCTATTACCGTGGCTGACATCCTTTCAAGCTCTCCAAGGATCAGATCCTGCCAGCCTGATTGTCGGACAGTTTTGACTGTAAGAAGATCACGCAACGGCTCGCGGATCGGGTCGAGTGTGGCAACCGGAAAAACAAGGTCAAAAGTACCTGTAAGATTACCGGCTTTAATTTGGAAACGTCCGGCAAGAATATCAGCATCGGCCTCTGCAATGGAAACAAGTCTTGAATTGGACTCGAGTTTGACAATTGACGACTCAAGTTCAATAATCTGAGTGAAGGCCTTGTCAATGTCAGAACAGGCTTTGGTCATGGTGGTTTTCAGGACATTGAGCTCAATGGTTGTGGGTTTGCGGTCAAGGTGAAGAGGAGCAATTTCAGTGGATGCACCAAGCATGATTTCAACCAGAGAAAAACAGAGCTCAGAGCCGAGCACCATGAGGACACCATTTTTTAGTGGCTCAAGGCTCAGGACCCCGATGGCACCGGCGTCTTTTTGTGAAAGAATGTATTCTTGAAATTCCAGAGTATCAATAGCAGTTCTGGTTATGGTAACAGTTCTCTGGAGCTGATTAGTGAGACTTATGCCGTAGTTGGTCGCGAAATTATCAAGAACAATGTCAAGATTTGGTATTCTCTGCTGTTTTTCAGATGAGCCGGCCATCTGAAAGATGTTCAAAGGGGAAACATTTCTCTGGTCAACAGAGGAACCTTCATCTTTTAGGTCTGTAGATACCTGGCCACTTTTTATCCCAAGCAGCAGCTCTTCGATCTGTTCTTTTGTTAAGATAGGTTCCACTGTACTATCCTGCTGTTATTGTACCACAAAATCAGTGAAGTAAATGGCCTTTACCTTGCCGGTCTGGAGGAAAGAGTTGATTTTACTGATCAGTTCTGCTTTCAATTGTTTCTTTCCTTGAAGATCCTGTAGCTCTTCATAGGTCTTGTTTCCAACAAGAAGCAGAATGGCATCCCGTATCTGAGGCATTCTTTTACTTGTCTCTTCAAGTGCCTCTTCTCTGTTGAGTTCAATGGTCAAAGAGGCCTTTACATAATGCCTGTCTTCTTCACTGATGATATTTACAATAAATTCTTTGATTTCGACCATGGGGCCAATCACTGTACTCTGAGTGATTTCAGGTATGGGCACATCGAGACCAGGATCAACCTCCTCCTCAACTTTTGGGGTAGGTTTTAAAAAGAAAAATGCTGCCCCGCCAATGATGAGTAATAGTACCACTGCAGCGGCAATGATAATAATGAGTTTCTTTTTGCCTCCGCCATCCTCTTCAGAGGAATCAGCATCTTTTTTCTTTTTGTCATCTTTTGCCATGGTCTATCCTTTAATTTTAAAGTGGGAGCTCTCCCGCCTTGGCACCTTTGGGGCCAAGCCCTATAATGTTATTGGTGCGAAGAACAAAATCGACTCTTCTGTTTTTAGCTTTATTTTCGGCGCTGTTATTGGGAACAATGGGCCTGTCCGGGCCGTATCCAATTGCCGCCATGCGATCCAAGGGGAGCAGATCACTTTTTTTGAAAAATCTCATAACAGCAACTGCGCGATCCACGGACAGATTCCAGTTACTTATCTTCCGTTTTGAAATTGGAGTGTTATCGGTGTGTCCTTCAATACGAAGTCGCATTGGAAGAGGCCTTATAATATCAGCAAGCCCACGTAAGGTAGGGTATGCGGTCGGAGAAACAATAGCTGTTCCCTGTTGGAACAGGATGGAATCATTGATCCTCAGGATAATGGTATCATCTTCTTTTTTTATCAGTTCAACGTCTTCAGGGATATTGTCGGACTTTAACTGGGATTGAATTCGTTTATATATTTTTGAAGCCATCTCATTCTGGATGGGAGAAAATTTTGAGATGGGAGGTGACGGTATGACAGGGATGGAAAACTTACTGGGAGCAGGAAGTGAATGGGCCCCGAAAGCATTTCTTATGGAGGCTGATGCCTCTGCAAATTTCACCTCTTCCATGTTTGCCATGGAGAGAAGAAGGACAAAAAAAGTGAGGAGCAGGGTTACTAGGTCAGAAAAGGTGACCATCCATGCGGGCGCACCACCACTGCAGTCGCATTTAGGACATTTTTGTTCTTCCTGAGGAGCCTGTTTTTCTTCGTCAGCCATTGTAGGAATCTGTTATTTAAACGTGGACTCTCTTAATTTCGGGGCAATGAATGCATGAAGTTTTTGTTCCATGATTCGAGGGTTTTCACCAGAGAGAATGGACTGCATTCCTTCAATAACAAGGTTCTTGATCAGGGTCTCTGAGGCGGAACGGTTCTTGAGCTTCCCTGCCATTGGACTGAAAAAGACGTTGGCAAGGACTGCACCATAGAATGTGGTCAGCAGGGCCACAGCCATGGCAGGACCAATGGAGTCAGGATCACTCATATTCATAAGCATCTGTACAAGTCCAATCAGTGTTCCGACCATGCCCATGGCAGGGGCATATGCTGCCAGGGAAACAAAGATGTCCTGTCCTTTGTCATGGCGGTCAGCTATGTATTCTACCTCAGTACTGAGCATGGCCCGGAGGGTTTCAGGTTCCTGGCCATCTACTGCCATCTGCATGGCTTTTACCAGAAACTCATCTTCAACACTGTCCATCATTCCCTGCAGGGAAAGAATTCCTTCTTTACGGGCCTTGTTGGCAAATTCCATGAGCTGAGTAATTAGCTCATGGGGTGACTCGTCTTTATTAAGTATGGTTTTTTTGGCAACCGCAACGGCACCCATTATGTCACTGAGTGGGTAATGAACCATGGCAACTCCAATGGTTCCACCGCCAACGATTAGGCCAGATGGTATGTTTATAAAAATACTTAATGGGCCACCCTGTATAATGGCCATGAGCATGAGACCAAATGCTATGCATACACCGAGTATTGTTCCAATATCCAAAGAAAAATCCCCCGCTATAAAAAATGATAGTAAAGTTTTTTTAATCTTATATTCTAGCGTTTTAAAAAACAATGCAAAAAATATTCCTGATTCTTTCTGCGGAGCATTGTTGTTGCTAATTACTGTGATGGTGTGGGTTTTTGTGGATGATCGAGGGGGAAGGAAACTCTAGGGCTATACAGTGAGGTCAGAATATTGACACTTCGGTGGGTGGCTGAAAAACGTTTACAAGCCACCTGGGACAGGTGGCTTGTAAAGAAGTAATACCGGGGGTTAACGTTTGAGGTTGATAAGCATACCTAGCATTTCATCAACAGAGGTGATTATTTTTGAGTTTGCCTCAAAACCTCTCTGAATGGTGATCATTTTCACAAATTCTTGACCCATGTCAACATTCGACTGTTCAAGGGAGTTTGTGAAAATACTTCCGAGCTCAGGTCCGGGAAGTCCACTCCGGGCAGCACCGGAGGCGTCGGTGCCAATAAACATGTTAGAGCCAACCAGTTCCAGGCCACCAGGGTTGTTGAATTTCGCAAGGACAAGATTTGAAACCTTAACCTGCTCGCCATTGGAATAGGAAGCAATAACGACACCCTCGCCATCAATCCCGACATTTGTCAGGTTACCGGCGGCATAGCCATTTTGGTCCTGGGAAATAACAGTGGATTCACTGTTGAACTGTGTGGTGTCAAACGTCAAACTGATGGCAGTGTCAGCAGAACCATTACCCCAGGCGACATCAGCTGCTGCAATAAAGCCCAGGCCGTTAGGTGCCGGAAGTGCTACAGGGTTGGGAATGGGGTCGGGTAGCGGAGGATCTAATACACCATTAGTTCCAAATGTTACCTGGCCACGGGGTGCAGCACCGGCGGCATCACCTAGGGGATTACCATCCACATCTTCTGCACTGTAGTACCAGTTCCAGGTATTTGCCGCCCCATCGTCCTTTCTGAAGTACAGGGTGACCAAGTGCGGCTCACCTAAGGTGTCGTAGGTGGTGGTCGAGGCAGAATAGTTGAATGTTGTCGGGTCAGCAGGATCAAAGGCAATTGCAGCCGGGATGATATCTGCACTGGAATCAAGGTTGGTGTTCATTGTGATGAGATCTGTAACCTTTGCTGGTACCAGCCCAACATTCTGGACCTGGATATCAGTGGGGTCACCGGCGATGAGTTTGCCGTTCTCATCAAAAGGCTTACCTTGAACATGAAAACCTTCAGGGTTTACAAGATAGCCGTCAGCATCAAACCGGAAAGCGCCTGCTCTTGAGTAGTAAGTGACATCAGAACCGACCTCCTTGAGCATGAAAAACCCCTCACCTTCAATGGCAACATCAGTATCCGATGCGGTGGCCTCGAATGTTCCCTGGCTGAAAACATTGTCGATCTTGGAGATATTGACACCACGACCTACCTGAGAAGAGCCACCGGAACCCGAGATTGTTGATGAAAGCATGTCAGAAAAAAGTGACCTTGCTCCTTTGAAACCTAACGTATTGGTGTTGGCAAGATTGTTACCAACAACACTCATTGCCTGTGAATTGGTGTTGAGTCCGCTGACGCCACTGTAAAGTGCACTGGTGATACCCATGAAAGAATCCTCCCCATATATGGTATGGATTTAGAAGTCAGTATTTATCCAGCTAAGTAATACTGGAGTGTATCCTGTTGGATCTGTTCTTCATCCGTGGGAGCAGATTCTTCTGTCGGTTGTGATGTTGACGTCCCTGTAACATCTGAAACTACTTCATCGAGCACTTCATCCAGTACTTCATCAACGATGGTATTTTCTTCTTCATCTGATGAAGTGCTAAGGGTTGGTATTGTGCTGGGCTGGTAGACTGAAACAATATCGCTTGTGATAATTTGTGCGCCTGCCATTGTCTGTAGGGTTGCATTTCCTGTTGAATCAGAAAAGTCTATACCTGTGACTTCTGACTGGACAAGAGGAGATATGGCTACACTGGAATCTTCTCCGGAGGCGGTGGCCTGGAGGACGATTTTATAGTCTCCCTCAGGAACAACATTACCATCCTTATCAAGACCATCCCACTCCAGAAAATGGTTCCCCTTTTGGAGATCTGTTGGCTTGATTGTTGCGACAGTGGAGCCGTGCTGATCAACAATTGACATATTGACGGAAGCTGCTGTTCCATCGAGCTGATAACCAATATTTACGGTTTGACCATCAAAGTTGAAACTGGCATCGGCATAGACTACTTCTTTCCCAATGAGTTCAAGGGTAGCTAGGCGATCAGACTGCTTTTGTCCTTCAGTGAGAGCTGCCATGGAATCATTGAGGTTGTAGAGTTGCTCAAGAGAACTGAATTCTGCCAGTTGAGCGGTAAATTCTGTGGCATCTTCAGGGTTCATAGGATCCTGGTTCTGAAGTTGGGCAACCAGTAAGGTCAAAAAATCATCTTTCCCCATCATATCACCACTCTCTGAGGAGGTGTAAGTCGGTGTTGGGGTCGTGCTTGGAGTCTGGAAAATTTCAGATATATCAGTCATGGTATATAATCCCTTGGCTGGTGGTCTTAACACCTGGGTTCTATTGTTATCTATATAGTAACATTTACGCCTGTCTCAGCTGTTGCGATGTCGTAATCATTCTCTTGCGAATCAAGAAGTGCATCAAATGCGTCTGAATCACTCGATGATGAACTGGTGGATGCAAATTCCTGCTGCTGAGAGTTAAACTGTTCCTGGAAAAGTTCCTGATGGTTGCCGCTGTTGTCATCCATAACAACCTGGAAGGTGTCAATAGTGAAGCCTTGATTTTCCAGAACGGCTCGAAGTCGCGGCATATTCTTTTCAAGTGTATCAAAAACCTGCTGGCTCTGTGCCACTATGCTGGCTTTGATACTGTCGTCCTTTACCAGGATATCAATTTTAATGGCACCAAGCTCTGCTGGATGCAACTGCATGGTAAGCTTACTGGTCTGTAAACGCGGATTGACATTAAATCTTTGGATAAGGTTGTTCACCATGTCACTTTCTGAAACAGGCAGGTGGGCACCAGGAGCAAGTTTACCTTCAACATTCATAGCTTGAGTTGAAGTTGCTGATGCACTATTGAGCTGCTGAGTAAAACCAGGCTCGATAAGTTTTGCGTCTGTAGTAAGGTTTCCCTGAACCTGTGCAGTTATTGTTTCTGATTTTGGCTGCTGCTCAGTTCCTTTCTGATCTCCACTGTTTTTGGCTGGGCTATCACCAGTCTGTGTTTTTGAATCACCAAATTTAGCATTTAGAAACTGTTCTGTGAAATCCTGATGTGAACCCTCCAGTTTGGTGTTTTTGGAGCTTGCAATACTAGTGTCATCTGTGGGGATCAAGGAAATACCTATTTGTTTAGTTTGGATGTCAATGCTATCAGATTTTGCCAGCAGAGGGTTTGATAAATTGTTGAGATCATCGAGGACGGCCGTCTCAGTGTTTGTTCGTGCAGCTCCTCCGGTAATAACAACCGAGCCACTATTTTGTCCCTGATCGAGTATCTGTTGTATCTGTTGCAGAAGCAAACTTTCTGCTTTTGCGCTACTTGTCTGGTTGGATTCTGTACCGGGGGGGATTACTGGAGCAGGTGGCTTTTGAGCAACTAACGTTTTTTCGGACTCACCAAAGGCTGAGGGTAATACTATTTTCTCGTGAGGCGACAAGTTTGAAGAGGGTATCTTGGCAGCAACAATTTCGGTTGCAGGCAGTTGGGGTTGAATTCCGGCAATAACTTCAGCTGCAATTTCCTCATTTACACTTGCAGAAGCGTCAGTCTTCTTACCATCATTATCTCCTGAGGCTCTCGTATCAATAGAAGAATTTGCTGATTCAGTATCGGTATTTTTGTCGCTAGTACTGTCCTGCTGTTTACTGTTCTTAGTTTTTTGGACAGCTTCTTCCATTATAGGAGAAAAATCATCACTACTCTCATTCTCAACGACAGATTTGCCTGGTTGTGAGGCTGGTTTTTGTGGTGGTGGGGTCGTGTTAAGAAGTAGTGTTTCCATACCTATTGCTCCACATTAATGGTCGTAAATACCGTGCTGAGTTGTGATGCTTTTACTTTGTCCATTCTATCCAATATCTTGGCAGCTGATTTAACTTTCATGTTTGCTAAAAGATCGGCTGCTAATTGTTCATCTAGGGCTGCGAGTGCCAATGCGGCTCTGTCTGGACTCATTTTGGCATAAATAAGACTGAGCTCTTTGGTTTTCTGCAATTCCTCAGCATCTTTCTCGGCCAGTAGCTGCTCTATTTTTTCTTGTAATTTCTTGAGTTCAGCTAGTTTATTGTCAAGTAACTCAATTTTCTTATCGGCTTCAATCTGCAGGGTCTTTAGCTCCTTTTCCTTTAATATTAGAACTTTTTTCTCTTCTTCAAGGTTATCCCGCTCATTCTGGAGAATCGAAAAGAGTCTTCGTTCTTCAACAGATGTGTAGCCTTTTTCCGTTTTATCCTGTGCCGGCATTGTTTTAGGCGATTGCTCAGAAGCCTTACCGTCTTCAGCAAAACTGGAGATTGGGATGATACATGAAAGCAGAGTTACAATTGAGAGATATAAAGTTATTTTTTTTAAATGCATACGAATTTCCTGTCAGGTGTTGAGGGAATATCAGTCTGGCAAATGTATCGGTTGGGTCAACGGGTTTTACGGTCGTGATGGAGAATTGCAATCTCATCAAGGATGGCGGCCTCTTTTTTGTCAAGGTATTGTAGCCATGACTTGTTTTGCTGTTCTTTCAGGGTCTTAAGAACTTTGTGGTCTTTTGCCTTTTCGAGCAAACGCTGCCGCTTCTTAACTGCGATATCCTTTTTTTCCTGAAAAACGTTTTCAAGTTGTTGGATTTCAACTCTTCCAAATTCTATCTTGTTTTCATAGCGGCCAATCTCCATAGCAAGAATACCAACTCTTTGTTTATCAGCTAACGCACGGGTGAGAGCTTCTATCTCACGTTTTTTATGGTTGAGTCTTTCTAGAGCTTGTGTTACCGCAAGTTCAGCCAAGGCATATTTTTCCTGGGCAATATTCTCCTGTCGTTTGCGAAATGATAATACAGAATCCATTGAAAATGGTTTAGGTGACATAGACTTATATATTTTGTGTCGCTGATTCAGGTGTTAATATGAGTTGAGCATTTTGTTATTTGAACTTGAATCTGTGGCTACGTCGTAGTTTTTATATATCGTACTGAAATATAGGTGTATAATCTGCAAGTTTGTTCATTGTAACAAACGGTTTCAAAATTGCCAGGCTGTATTAGTCGCATTTAGCCTCACGGGGTCAGGTTGGATAAACAAATGAAGAGACGGGAAACAGCTTTGGTGACAAGCAGGGTGGGGGGAAGTAACAGAGGACGATTATATTTCATCCTGCTTGTCACTCTCCCTTCTGTCCTGACGTTCTCCGGAGTCTTCCTTTCTTTCACTGAGCAGCAGTCCTAAAGATTCAACGGTCTGTTTTAACGGGGTTGTTTCGTCGTAACCCTGGCGGAGAAAGGAGTTGATATCGTCAATTTTACTGATGGCAAAATCAATTTTTGGATTTGACCCACTGGCGTAGGCACCTATATTGATAAGGTCTTCAGCCTCATTGTAAGTTGCAAGCACATTGCGGGCACGACCGGCAAGCTCAATGTGTCTGGCATGGGTAATTTCTCTCATTATTCTGCTGGCTGAGTTCATTACGTCGATGGCGGGGTAGTGGTTTTTGGCTGCAAGGGCGCGCGAAAGAACGATGTGACCATCGAGTATGGAGCGTACAGAGTCTGCAACAGGTTCTGTCATGTCATCTCCATCTACAAGTACCGTATAAAGACCAGTAATTGATCCTTTTCCAGAAAATCTCCCGGCGCGCTCAAGTAGCTTCGGTAATGTCGCAAAAACGGACGGAGTGTAGCCCTTAGTTGTCGGTGGTTCTCCAATGGCAAGACCTATTTCTCTCATAGCCATTGCAAAACGAGTCACAGAATCCATCATCAAGAGGACATTTTTACCCTTGTTGCAGAAATATTCAGCAATGGATGTTGCAACGAATGCACCGCGCATACGAAGCAGGGGGGACTGGTCGGAGGTGACCACAACAATAACGGATCTGGCAAGACCCTCTTTTCCCAGGTCCCGTTCAATAAATTCCCGTACCTCACGACCACGCTCCCCAATAAGAGCAATGACATTAATGTCTGCTCTGGCATAACGTGCCATCATCCCGAGAAGAACACTTTTTCCAACACCTGAACCGGCCATTATTCCCAGTCGCTGCCCCATTCCACAGGTGATAAGACCATTTATAGCACGTATTCCAAGATCAAGAGGTTCGCTGATGTTTTTTCTTTCCATTGGGCCAGGTGGTAGAGAATATATCTGTTTCTCCTCCTCAAGCAAAGGAACGGCCTGGCTGTCGAGAGGGTTTTCCATGGCATCGATGACACGGCCAAGTAGGTTCGGGCCTACTTTGATGGTGGCACTTGCCTTGATGACACGAATTTTGGAACCCGGCCCAAGTCCCCGAAGTTCACCAAGTGGCATCAGTAATGCTCTTGACTCTTTGAAACCTACAATCTCAGCAAGAACCGGTTCTGATTTATCAAGGGGGGTGAGCTCACAAAGTGACCCGACAGATGCATAGGGACAGTGTCCCTCGATAATAAGTCCAACGATTCGTGTCACTTTCCCCCATATACGAATGGGATGAATATCATCGATGGATCCAGAAAAAAGTGTCATGAAATGCCCTTATAATCGCACTTTAGTGGTGAGTAAACAACAATATCAGGATTGCTGATCATGGTCGTGAAGGGTATCTTCTGCAAGCACTGAGTCCTGGATTACTTTGATCTGGCTTGCAATGGTTGCGTCTACAGTGCAGCAGGTTGATTCGAGCTTGCAACCACCGCGTTCAACGGTCGCATCCGGTTTGAGTACTATGTTATCCAGGCCGCTGATAGAGTCTATTATCTCTTTTTTCCTGGCTTCAACGGCTTTGAAATCATCAGGATTTATCTGGATCTGAAATGCATCTGATTTCACAGCCAGGTGAATGGCATCCTTGATGGTTGCGACTATTGTCTCTTCCTGTTCTGTGACTGAATGTCTGATGATTTTTTCGCTTATGGCAAGAACCAGCTCTTTCATCTCTCCAGCGCTGTTCTGGAGAATGGTTTCCCTTAATCTGTCGAGTTCTGTACAGATTTGAATAAGTGTCTGAGTGCTGTCCTCAAAGTCCTCCTCAGCTTGTTGTCTTCCAGCGGCAACCCCGGCTGTAAAAGCATTTTCACGAATAATATCGACATCTATAGTTGGCTCTGCCTGGGGGAAATCAGGTGAGGGCCTGTCAGTAATGACAGCAGCTTCATAGTCGGGAGTAGGGGGCGTATCAACTGGTTCTGCTTCCATTTCCTGATCTTCTGGGACAGGGGGCATTGTTTCTGGCACAATGTCAGGATGAACCACTTGAGTCGCAGTTGCAGGGGTTTCCTCTTCCTGTACTATGGATTCCCAGACGGGTTCTCCTGCTGAAGGTGAGCTGTCCCGGAGAACTGCTTTTTTTTGAAAAGCTGTATTTGTCTTGTAAAATCTAGACAAGCTCATCGCCTCCTCCGGAGCCAAGTACCAACTTCCCTTCTTCTTCAAGCTTCATTGCAATCTTTACAATAGACTGCTGCATTGCTTCAACTTCTGAGAGGCGTACTGGGCCCATAGCCTCAAGGTCATCGCGGATCATGTCAGCAGCACGAGCTGACATATTGGCAAATATTTTCTCCTGCATCTCGTCAGAGGCTGTTTTCAGAGCCATGGTAAGAGAATCGTTGTTTACTTCGCGAAGAATCATCTGAAGCGATCTGCCATCAAGTGCGGTAAGGTTCTCGAAAGTAAACATCCGTTTTCTGATCTCTTCAACCATGTCAGGATCGTTTTCTTCGATATCGTCAAGGATATCAGCATCAATGCTGTTTTTAAGATTGTTCAAGATATCCACGACCTTGTCAATACCTCCAACCTGACTCTGTTTTTTTGTGCCCACCATTCCAATTTCTCTGTGTAACGCATCTTCAATTTTAGTGATCACTTCAGAAGACACTTTTTCTATTTTTGCAATACGGTATATAACATCGGCACGCATGTTCTCAGGAAGATGCGAAAGAATTTCACTTGCATGCCCAACATGCTGTGTTGAGAGAACCAGGGAGACTGTCTGGGGATGCTCTTTTTCCAACAGTCCTGCAACCATTGTTGGTTGCATAAGTGCTATTGTTTCAAGGGGGCGGGTTTCTGTCCCTGATATGAATTGATCAAGGAGATCCTCGGTTCTTTTGCCTCCATCTAGGTTCGAAAGGGTCTTTTTCGCAAATTCACTGCCCTTGATAAAGAGCCCTGCAAATTGTCTTTGGGCTTCTTCAAAACTGGTGAAAACCTGTTCTTTGATATCTTCCGGGATGTGATCAATGGTGGCAATTGTTCGGGTGACGACTCCAATTTCCTCATCACTTAATTCTTCAAATATTTTAGCGGCAGCCTCTTCCCCGAGACACATAAGGAGAACAGCAGCTTTGTTCAGTCCAGTGAGGGTTTCAAAACTCATAATTTAACCTTCGTTTATCCAGTTTTTGATTATGTAGGCAGTTGGAACATGATTATTCATAACTTCATTGCGAAGAGATATTACCGAATCTGAAACAACTTCTTCCAATTCATCATTTTTCTCACGCTCCTGTTCAGCACGGATTTTAGCCATTTTCATTTCCTGAACAGCTTTTTCGAGTTCCGTAACGGTGTCGTTATGATCAGTTACCTCACCTTTCATGGTCTTTATAATAGGCCTGACAAGGAGAAAGTAAAAGAGGAGGGCCCCAAGTGAAAGAAGGCCTATCTTGACTAGAGGCAGGTATTCATAAAGGAGATTTCCCGGCATTTCTTCAGCAAGAAGCTGGTCGTCGGAAGAAACCATAAATGGCATAGAGGCCACGTTTATGTTGTCACCTCTTGCAACATTGAGTCCAAGGGCGCTTGAAACCATTGTTTCAATGGCAAGTAATTCTTTTTCACTTCTTGTTATTACTGTGGGTTGTGTTTCGTCATCCTTTGCAGGGAGTATTTTGTCTGCGAGAAGAACTGAAACCGAGAGGCTTTTTATGGTTCCCACGGGGTTTACGGTCTTGCTGATGGTCTTACTGATTTCGTAGTTGGTTGTACGTGATGTTTTGGAGGAAGGTGTACCGGTAGAACCACCAATGGCGCTACCATTTCCCTGGAGATTGGACTCAACACCTGGTATTCCACCAGATGTTACTCCGCCACTGCTTTCTTCCTGAAGCTGTTCGCTGCGGATTACAGGTTCTTCACCATCAAATAGTTCTTCAGTTTTTTCTACTTTTGCAAAATCAAGATTGGCAGTAACCCTGACCATTGCCTGGCCATATCCCATGGTTTTATCCAGTAAATCCTGGGCCCTGCTTTCCATTCTCCGTTCAAGTTCCTGCTGAAAAACCAGCATGTCAACGGAGAAACGCTGTTCGTCGTCTTTTTTGGCTCTTCCCTCAAGAACTTTTCCAGAGCTGTCGATTACAGTAACATTCTCGGGGGTGAGTCCTTCCACAGAACCTGAAACGAGATGTATGATCCCTTGAACCTGATCACGGTCAAGGGTATCACCTTCTGCAAGAGTCAAAATGATTGATGATGTGGCCTGTTTCTGTTGATTTTTGAAAAGTCTTTTTTCCGGAAGTGCGAGATGTACCCTGGTAGCTCTGACTGGCGCAAGAGAAGTTATGGTTCTTGCAAGTTCACCCTGTAATGCCCTTGTGTAGTTAACTTTTTGCACAAAATCAGTGAGTGCAAATGATTGTTTGTCGAAGATCTCAAAACCAACACCGCCTCCTGAAGGCAGGCCGTTAGAGGCAAGCTCGAGTCTGGTTTCATAAAGTGTATTTGCTGAAATCCAAATATTTTTGCCATTATTTTTGAGCTGATAGTCAATTTTCTGACCCTTTAACCAGGAAACCACTGCCGCAGCATCTTTTTCTGCAAGATTGGCATAAAGCAACTGGTAATCCGCTGTCCTGGCCTGAATAATAATAACGGCAAAAACAACAAGACAGATGACCGCTACTGAAACCAGTGCTATTATCCTGGATAAAGGCCATTCTTTAATAATCGCGGTCAGGTTCTTTTTCTCAGGGATTGAGATTTCCTCTTCAGGTGATCGCTGTTGGGTGATGTCTTCTTCGGCCATGAAAAATTCCTTTTTTTACATGGATTAATAATAAAAAACGTCAGATAAAAGACTGATATTTCTAAATCTGACAAGCTCGTAAAAAGGTCAATTGACAGATGGCTAAATAGGTAAGCGTAGACTCCGAGAAACTCCAGACAAAACCCTGGGGCCTCTCCCTCATGGGCTTACAACAAGTAAGTGGAGATTTTTTACGACACCATCATATCTGCATTCGCATAACTTCTTCGTAGGCCTGCATGGCTTTATTGCGGAACTGGACCAGCATTTTGAGGGAAATATCAGCCTTTTCAACACTAATCATAACCTCATGCAGATTTTTGGCCTGTCCACTCTGCAAATCCTGAATTGCCTTATCTCCTTCTGCCTCAGCTTTTACAGCCTGCTGAATAGTTGACTGGATAACTGACGAAAAATCTGCACCAACTTTCGCTATAGCATTCGTTTCGGCGGGTTGTAATGGAAGGGGGCTGACTGCCCCTGGGTTTGTAATTTGGTTCATTTTTTATTATCTCCCTATCTCAAGCGCTTTAAGTGCCATACGTTTTGCTGACTTGATTACTGTTGTATTTGCCTCATAAGACCGGGTTGCTGACATCATATCAACCATTTCTTTTATGACGCTGATATTTGGCATGGCAACGTAGCCATCGTCTCCAGCATCCGGGTGAGAGGGGTCATATATCCTTTTAGGCTCCTCTTTGTTTTCAACAATCTTTGAAACCTCAACACCTTGAATGGATTGATCGAGTTCCTCTTTAAAAGAGATGGGTTTTGTCTGAAAATAAACTGATTTCTTTTTATACGGTCCACCTTCCGGCGTGGATGTGGTTTCCACATTGGCAAGATTGGAACTTATGGTGTTTAAGCGTATTCTCTGTGCTTTGAGTGCCGATGCGCTGATATCAAATGTAGTGAAAATATCCATTGTGGGCCTCAGTATAAATTATTTTCCTTCCCTAACGATGTAGCTGAGAAGAGCGATTTTCTTTTTCAAGAGCTGGGCAGCTGTTTCGTAGAGCAGTTCGTTTTCTGACAGCGCAATCATTTCCATATCAACACTGACACTGTTTTCGTCACCAAGCCCGGTCTCATCCTCTATGGTAATAACCCTGCCAGATACAGAGTTGACGTCGGTTGGAGAAAAGCCGATATGTTTATTATGGGTTGTGACCAGCGCCCCTGGTTTGTTGGTGATTGCTTGCTGTAATTCCTCTTCAAATTCATAAACTTTTTTTGAATATCCCGGAGTTTCAGCGTTGGCAATATTACTTGCAATGATCCTTTGGTTTGTTGATCGAAGGTCTAAAACTTTCTGCAATAGATGTATATTGGAATCAAAAGGGTCTAAAGGATTCATGGTTTACTTATTGTCCTCAGTCTGATGACTGTTTAGAGAATGTTGATTAGTTGAATTTCTTTTCTGGCCAGTTTTATCCATAGGGTATTACTACCTGTTTCGACAAGTTCCTTGTAGAGTTTTAGAGCTGTCTTTTTTTCGCCCTTATTCTTATGGAGTTCACCCATACGGTATAGGGCCTGATCGTGATGTTCAGATTCTTTAGGGATTCTTGCAAATAAAGTACCCGCTTTATTGAATTCTCCGAGTTGGTAGAAACTTTCTGCTAAAATAAAATTACTGCGGCCCTGTTTTTCCGTTTTTATGGTGAGAGGTCTGTCGAGAATCTCAACAACCTTTTTATAGTTATCCTCATGGAAGTATAGCGCTGCTGCAAGGAGAGAAAAATCTTCAGTTGAGGGGATAGAATCAGGAAGAAGATTTATAGCTTGTTTGAAGTTTTCTTCAGCAAGTAGACTTTTTATGCGAAGTATTAGAATTTCAGTAGTATACTTACCGTTTGGATAGCGGAAGCTGTACTGATCTGCATAATCTTCAACTATGTTATAGGCGCCATGTTCATATGATGCTATGATCAGAGGCAGGTAATACTGTTCTTTCTGATCTTCAGAGGAAAGTGTAATCAGGTATAAATAGAGTTTTGATGCCTCATTGTAGATTCCAATGGAGTTGTATGAATCTGCTAGTTCTGCCAGGAGACCGATATCAACCCAGTTCTTCAGAAAAAGTTTTCTGTTTTGTTTCGCAAGCACCAGGGCTTCAACATATTGCTGGTTGGCCACATACTCCTTTATAACTTTTGGAAATAATTCAATGAGAAGTGCCTGTCCAGTTTGATAGAGTTCGCCCATCCTGAAGTTCCGTAAAAACTTCATGATAAGTTGTACACTTTTGATATTTTCATTGTTGAGACGATAGATGAGTGCTTCTTTAAAACTTGCCTCTTCGCGAATGGCACGGGTGGCAGACTTTTCTGCAAAGGCATGGTAGTAGAGAAGGGCATTGCCGCTCCAGTTCTCAAGGGTCAGATACCGGAGATCTGTCTTTTTCATTGCGCCGCGAAATCCGGCTTCGGTACCAGGATACGTGTTTTCTATCCGTGCGAAATAATCAATCATTTCGGTTGCAGGTGTGTAGTGAAGCTCAGCGAGGTGCTTTCGGTAGTTGACAATGCCAAGCTTGGCTTTGTCCTGCAGGTGGCTGCTTAATGTTGTGTAACAACGAGATGAATCCGAGAACTGTTTTTGTTGGTAAAGGGTGTCACAGTACCCGTTTAAAGAGAAAATCTTATTAAGAAGCAGTTCATATTTTTCAAGCAGCTGATACCCTATGTAGGCTTTTATGAGATCTCCGGTGCCATACCAGTAGTCAGCTTGCCTTAACTCCTTGATAATTGAGGTATCTTCCGGGAAAGCTATGTCGTCACGTTTGAGAAGTTCACCCATCCTCGTGTATTGTCCGGTGGCAAGAGCCGTCTCAATCTGAGTAATAAGAAAATACGGAGTTAAAGGGTTTGCCTGCGTCATTGACTGCTGCAGTTTGCGGAGTTCAAAATCCGCGATAAACGGGTCTTCAAACCTGGCACGAAGGAGTATTAGGAGGTATTTGGCAAAAACACCTATTTCTTCGTCTGTATATTCATCTGCAAGGAGATAAAGCTGTTTGTAGGCATCAGTAAAATTGTGGTCTCGGGACAGAACTTCTCCGTAGGTAAGTGCTAGTTTTTTCTTTATTTCTGGATCCGATTCGACGGTGATTTGCTTAAGGAGAAGGGGGAGGATGTCATTCCAGAGATTTTTCCTGGCAAGTCCATATATTTCATCACTGAGCAAGAGCCGATTTTCCTGTTTGGCTGGAAGAAGATATCCTATAGCTGGAAAAGGCAGCATAGTGAACTGTACGGGCATACTTACTTCTATTTTTGATTCGTAGAGTTTAAAAAAACTTTTCCAGTCAGCAGCGTAGGGTGTTGCAATCAACGGGTTAGAGAAATCCTTCGTTGTTCGTTCAAGAATGGTTAGCCCCTGCAGTTTTGATGAGAAGTTTGGCAGGGCGGAACTGTACGGATTGCCGAGCAGAATATTGACTGTCAATTTATTCTCAGTCTCACTGGGAGTTACCTCAAAACGTTGCGGCGGATATCTGAAAAATAATGAAAGGATTGTTTTGTTATTTTTATTTTGTGACAAAATTTTGACTATCTTGTCGTCAGGGGGGAAAAGTGTGAGTTTTGGGTCTAAGGTTGTTTTTTCAAGGATAAAATCAACACGTTTTCCACGAATGTTAGAGCGATATCGTGGGAGTGAGGAAAAAGAGCAGTACAGCTCAATGCTGTCTTTGGTATCTATTTTGTTGATCCTGGTGAGAATGCTCCCTGCGTAGATCAGGTGTGGGATTGTCAGTTGAATAATAAAAAGTATGGTGAAGAATAATTTCATCGTGTACCGGTATTTAGATTATGTTTACGATTGCAATGCAAGAAACATTCCACATTCTTTTGTCAGATTAATGGAATGTTTTTTTTAAAGTTATTTGATTTTTGGTCTAAAAACCTGATATTCTTTTTCATAGTTGTACCTTTTAAAGGTAAATTCTGAATGTTCAGGGTTATGAATGATTTAAATGAAAAAAAAGTAATGTTGCAGGAGGTAACAGATGGGAAAAAATGTATTGCTGGTGGACGATTCCAGTACTATGAGAAAAATAATCGGCAGGTCATTACGTCAGGCTGGGCTAGACTTTGATAATATTTTTGAAGCAGGAGATGGTATTGAAGCCCTTGAGGTTTTAGAAAAAGAAGATATTGATATCGTTTTGAGTGACATCAATATGCCTAACATGGATGGCATCAGTTTTCTTCGTGAAAAATCCACTCGTGACGGAATTAAAGATATTCCGGTTTTAATGATCTCTACAGAAACTGGGGATGATATTATAGGTGAGGCAAAATCTCTTGGTGCTGTGGGTGCTATAAAAAAACCCTTTACTCCAGATAAGGTAAATGAGGTCCTTGGGCCACTTCTGTAATTAAGCGTGTGAAAGGAGGTTGGCGTGGAGATTCAGGATAAAATGATTGAATCTACCAAGGAGATTTTCTCTTCTATGGTGATGATGGAAATTAATGTTAAGGAAATAATGGATGTTCATGGCCCTCTCCATGACACCATTACCGGAATGATTGGTCTTGCCGGGACTCACAAAGGTGTACTTGCCGTTCACATTCCCTATAGTGTTGCAATGGCAATCACCTCAAGTTTTTTAATGATGGATGTTACTGAAATAAATGAAGATGTGCATGATGCAGTAGGTGAGATAGCCAATATGCTTGGTGGCAACATTAAAACCATCCTGTCAGAAAATGGTCGAGATATTGACTTATCATTACCCACAACCATTGCTGGCAGTGAGTACAGTTTTTCCTCTGACAAGGAAGTAGAAAAAGTAATCGTTGAATTTGACACAGGAAAAGGCTGTTTTATGGTTGAAATGGATCTTGAAAATTAACCATTCATGGTGGTTATTCCATCAATGAATATCCGCATAAGGCAGATGGCTTGTCAGAAGCATCTGCCTTATAGGGTGATCGGTAAAAAAAGTGAACAGGATTTTGAGCAATATGAATGTTGGTCAGGATATTATAGACAGTACTAAAGAAGTTTTTTCTACCATGCTTATGATTGAACTTGAGGTGGTGGAAGTCATTGAGGGAAGAGGTGGGGATATTCCTGCGAATATAACAAGCATGATAGGTCTTGGTAAGGACATCCGGGGAATGCTTGCTGTTCATTGCCCCGCAGCAGTCGCTAAGGGAATAACAGGTACATTTCTCGGCATGGAAGTTGAGGAAATTGGCGAGGATGTTAAGGATGCCATTGGTGAGATTGCCAACATGGTTGCCGGAAATCTAAAAGTTTCTTTTGCAGAAGCTGGTAAGGATATAGAGCTTGCCATCCCCACCACTATCATTGGTGAGTCATTTCGTACCAGCGGTATGTCCGGAGCTCAAAGAGTTGTTGTACAGTTTTCAATGAATGATGATTTATTTATGATTGAATTGAAATTTAGATGATCAAATTGGCTTGATCGCCTGCTGCCTTTTTTCTCCATTTTCGCTGTTAAGATTTCTATCAAATCAGTCGATACCTTTATTAGGTTGATAAGGTAAAGATTTTCAAAAGATTTTCCAAATCTGCAAAGTAATGTCTACAAGTAAAGCCAAAAAGAAAATCGATAAAATCCTTGAACATGTTCAGGAGCGTGTTGGTGATGAGGTCGGCGGTCTGATGGGGGCCACCCTTGTCATGTCTGACTTGAGTACACGACTTATTTCAAAGGAAGACTTCTTTGATGAGCCTTCGGGGAAGCTGGTTTTTTCAGAAATGGAACTCAGTGGCGAAGTTGAAGGTCAGGGGTGCATTCTAGTATCAATTAAGGATGCCGTTCGCCTTGGTGGTACGCTCATAATGCTTCCGGAAAATGAGCTTGAAGAAGCAGCTCTTTCAGAAGACTATAGTGAAGAGATTGATGACTCCTATGGTGAGATTGCAAACATTATTGCAGGTGCTTATACAAAAACTTTTGAAGAGATGTATCCCAAAAATTTCCGGTTTATTCGTAAAAAACAGGAAATTATTACTCCGGTTAAAGTTGATGTAGAATCGGATCACCCCATACCTAATCAGAATTACTATCAGGTCAGTGCCTCAATGACCTTGAATGATGTGAAAATGGGTAAGCTGGTTTTGTTGATTCCCGCGAAAGCTCTTGGACTTGATGAAGATATTTCTGTTGCTGAAGAGACAGGATCTCATGATGTCGCATCTGACAAGGCGACACCTGAAGAGGCTGTGGGGACAGAAGGAACTGCTGCCGCAGCTTCCTCCGGGAACCAGCAGGACGCGCCACAGCTTGCTGACTCCTCTAGCAGTGATAGAGGAGAATCAGGTCTGGATGCTGATTCAAAAGAGAAAACCACAGTTGCGAAGCCATTTGATGTAGAGAAACAGAAAAAACGTGTTGATTCCTGTCTCAAGGAATGTGCCGAACGGATGGGAGATGAAGTTGGGGCTCTTCTTGGTGCTGAGGTAAAACTCACTGAACATGCTACGAAGATTGTTAATAAAGAGGACTTCTTTTTTGATGAGGCATCTGGAAAACAGATCCTTGCCCATATGGATGTAGTCGGTGATATTGAAGGAAAAAGCTACCTCTATACTGGGTTGAAAGATGCTATCTATATCGGAGGCACCCTTATAATGCTGCCACCATCTGAGCTTGATATTATTGTGGCGGAAGAGGATTTTAACGAAGATGCTGAAGATGCATATGGGGAGATAACAAATATTATATCTGGTGTTTACACGAAAGTATTTGAAGAACAGTACCCCAGGAAAATCAGATTTATCAAAACAAGTCTGGAACAGGTAGTTCCCATGAAAGTTGATTCTGAATCTGACGAACCCATGCCGGATGTTCTCTATTATATGGCCACGAGTAAGATCGCCATTGGGGATAAGTCCTTGGGGAACCTTCACTTTCTTGTGCCGACCCCTTTGTTTCAACTCGAACAGCTGGGTGTGGAGGGCGTAGCTGACGATGCTTCTGCTGATACTTTCAATGATGCGTCTGATGATACAACTATCGGTTCAGTTTCTGGGAAAGGTGGTGGTCAGGCAGGATCTGCAACGGTGGGAGCAAGGGCGGCGAGTGAAGGTGAAAAGAATCCGGAATTTTTGCTTGTCAGTAATGACGAGGGCAAATGTCAGCGGATATGCTCAGTTCTCGATAGCCGTGGAAATGCATACCGGGTTCTTGATTATAAGGAAAGTATCACAGATTTCCTTCCCGGTGAGGTGAAAGCGGTGATACTGGTGATGGCTGATGTTGATGAGAAGGCCCTTGGTGTTGCAATAAAAGTCAGTGCTGCCTGTCAGTTACCACTTATTGCTGTCGGCTCTGACTGGACCAGGACCAAGGTCATTAAAGCTGTGAAGTATGGAGTTGATGATATTTTACTGACCCCTGCATCTGATGGTGACATTAACGCAAAGCTTGATAATATTTCTGCCAAAATAGCCGCCTGACAGTTTTTTTGGGTGTCAGACTTTTTCTAATTGAGTGATGAGTAACTGTAGCAGTTAGCTCTCTTCCCACATTCCTTGAAGGTTTTTTTTCTTTATCTTTTCAAGGAGAGTGGTGCGTTTCAGGTTAAGAAGTTTCGCTGCTTCTTTCTTATTTCCTGCCGTCAGCTTCATAGCCTTGATAATTAACTGTGATTCGTAATCATTGATGAGTTCTTTAAAATCGACTTGCCCTTTATTCCATTCACTTTGTGAGGGCAGGGTTGTTCTACTGGGTGGAAGATCGTTCGAGATTATCGTTGTCTCGGCAGGAGAAGTTTCTGAGACTAAAAGTATCTTATTGACATATTCATAATCGATGACCGCAGGATTGAAATCAGCAATCAGCCGTTCCGGGAGATCTTCAAGGTGTATTTCTTTACCGCTGCAGAGTATGGCCATTTGTTGGACCAGGTTTTCAAGTTCCCGTACATTTCCTTTCCAGTTATAGGTGAGTAACGCTGCCATGGCATCAAGAGAAAGGGTAAATTTCTCCCTCCCTCTTTTTGTGGCATGCATTTCTAGGAAGGCATCAAGCAGTATGGGAATATCAGCTTTTCGATCTTTCAGAGGGGGGATGTGGATTGGGATAACAGAAAGACGGTAATAAAGATCTTCTCGAAACGTCCCTTCTTCAACAAGCTGTTCCAAATCACAGTGCGTTGCTGCAACTATTCGAGTATCAATTGGCGTTGCCTTTAAACCACCAACAGGTTCAAATTCTCTTTCCTGAAGGACACGGAGGAGTTTCGCCTGAAGGGTTGGTTTCATGTCGCCAATTTCATCGAGGAATAAAGTTCCTCTGTCAGCGTATTCTATTCTTCCTGTTTTGTTCTTAGTAGCTCCTGTGAACGCTCCTTTTGTATACCCGAAGAGTTCACTTTCGAGAAGGTCATCAGGGATAGCGGCACAGTTAACCGGGACGAAATTATTGTTTTTTCGTGAAGAATGGCGGTGAATAGCTTTGGCAACAAGTTCCTTTCCAGTCCCGGACTCTCCACGAATCAGAACTGTTGCAAAATCATCCTCAGAGACTTTTGAAATGAGGTCGAATAAATTCTGCATTACCGCGGTCTCACCGATGATGCCATAGAATGCAGGGAGTCGTTCTCTTTTTTCTGTTACTGCATTGGTGGTTGAGGCACCTACCTTTGCAAGGCCGCGTTTGATGGCAAGCTGGATGTCACTGTTCTGGTAAGGCGTTGTGACGTAAAAAAAAGTTTTTCGATCCAGAATCTGTTGCTCAAGCAGGCGTGCATTCTCAGGTATTGCTGCAATAATAAGAAGTTCTGGAAATTCACTTTGGATAGAGTCCAGTCTCTCGATACTGTCGTGTTGGTAAATGGTTAGATCCAGAAAAAGAATATTTACATCATTTTCAGCAATAATGCTTGGGATTGCTGCTGAATCAGAGCAGGTGAAGATATCTTCTTCGCCCACATACTGCTTTAATATCTGAAGGCAATCTCCATTTTTGGCCGGGTCTTGATTTGCGAATAATATTTTTGGGATCACTGGCATAATATAGGCTTACCAAGCATTATGGGGATAGTCACTCACTGGAACAGGCGGGTTATACTGGATAATTGTTCAGGAGGTCTGCAAATTTACTGGATGTTCTTCTCATATTAAGACTGAGTAATCTAGCGATTTTCTGTATGACTTTTATACCGGTCAGTGGGGCTTTTTCGGTGAGTTTGTCAAATCCTTTACTGGTCAGGGTGATCATTGTGGTTGGCTGTCGTGATACAACTGTAGCGGATCTCGGGGACTTATCAATGAGTGCCATTTCTCCAATGGAACTCCCCTTTGCCAGACGCGCAATGATAACATTCTCACCTGTTGCAGATTTTTTAAGAACTTCAAGGACTCCCTGAACCACAAATCCCACAAAATCACCTTTGTCTCCTTCTACAAAAAGAAATTCACCTCTTTGCAGGTGAATATAACTCATATGTTGAGAAAGGAGCGTCAGTTCATCGATATCGAAACTGTCGAAAAGAGAAAGGCTGATCAGGAAATCGCGAGTTTCTTCTTCTGATTGAGAGAGTTCTACTTGCTGGGGTGTCATAAGGGTTCAGGTATCAGAAGTGAGTTGTTTATGAACTTGTGATATAACTGGTTCAAGGGATCATCTGTATATTTATAATCCTATCATAAGCTGCAAAAAAATGACAAGAGGCTTTTCATGTTTTATTTCAAGAAATTAGAAACATCGCTGATTCAGGGTTTGTAAATTATGATATATTGCCAATGTCTTTGCCTGAAGCAGTGTAGATATTGGGCGCTATTTATGAGTTTTATCAGGACAATTTCATATAGTTTTTACTCAGATATGTCGTGTATAATTAAGAATAACATTTTTCCATAACTGAAATGTGGCCAAAATAATGAGACTATTCACGTTTTTCTTTCGAAGTACCCTGGTATTGTCAGCACTCTTTTTAACAGGCGAGGCTGTTGTTTGCAACCAGGTATATGCTGTTGAATCAGGAGGCAAAGCTACGGTTATTAAAATTATCGATGGTGATACTATACTTGTCATGTACCAAACCAAAAGCATCAAGGTCAGGCTGTGGGGGATAGATACCCCGGAGTATAGGCAACCTTTCTCAAAAAAGGCATCAATGTTTACCAGAAAGATGGTCAGTGGCAAGTCTGTACTGTTGGACGAGAAAGATAGGGATGATTATGGAAGAATGGTCGCAATTGTAAAGATGGGTAGTGGAGAATCTTTAAATGAGGAATTGATCAAGGCAGGATTTGCCTGGGTCCACATATACTACTGCAAAGAAGCTATCTGTAGCAGTTGGTATGGATATGAGAAAGAGGCGAGGCTCAAAAAGAAAGGTCTCTGGAGTGAAAGGGATCCTGTACCACCGTGGGTATGGAAACGGCGCAAAAGGTAGACTTGTGAAAACCAAAGGGCCTCATTCTCCATATGGTGGATGAGGCCCTTTGGTTACCCTGACGAAAGTATTGACTAGGTATTGGCTGGGGTGCGCAACTTAAACTTCTGTTCGTTTAAAATATTATCAACAGAACGCATATTGCCCTTCATGTAGAAAATATTTGGTTTGGTGTCATCAGCAGGGCGTAATACCCAGATTGTTTCTTCAAGTTGATGAACGAGTTTGTAAACAATGTTTTCAGGGTCAGTAAGGTTACCAAATGTTCTAGCCCCTGTTGGACAGGCAGACGAGCAACCGGTCTGAGTTTCACCTTTGGATAGTCTTTTCTCCCAGCAGAAGTCACACTTGTCAACGGCACGTCTGCTTGCACTGAAGTAACGGGCATCATAGGGACAGGCAAGCATACAGGTTTTACAACCAATACACTTTTTACTTTCCATGCGTACAATTCCAGTGACTGGATCTTTGTAGGTTGCCTTGGTGGGACAGGCTCTCACGCAAGGAGCACTATTGCAGTGGTTACAGAGGACAGGGATGAATTCAACCTGTCTGTCGAGACTTCCTGTGTATTTTTTTGTGAGAATTCTTGTCCGGTAGCCATATTCGGGGACATCGTTGGTCTCATTACATTTATCTACACATTTTTCACAGTCTATGCAGAGGGACTGACGAATAACCATACTGTAGTGGGGGTTATACGGGTATTTCTCGACAAGAGTACCGCCGCCAGAGGCATGAGCTGTACCTACGATTGAAGTAAGCGACAGGACTTTCCCACCGGCATATACACCGGCAATGGCAAGACCAAGTTTTAGGAATTGACGTCTTTCTTTCGGGGTAACAGATGATGTCCCCTCATTCTTCATCTTATCAAAATCTATTTTAGGAAATTTCATGGGATAATTATCCTTTTAAATATTCTTTCTTTTTGGTGCTTTAGTCCTCTTCTCATGAGATATGTGAACATGAAAAGAGGAACTTTCGCAATTTCTACCAGATTCTATGATGGCGTTTCATAGCCTCTTCTTCAGTTTCACCTTCTTCCATGAAATGGATAGCGCCACAGCCAGGGCATATATAACCACCCTCTGGAACGATTTCATGTTTTTCAAGTTGGTGGCCATTAAGCATTTTTTCACCGGCAAAATAAGCAAATGCGATGAAAGCAATTCCGAAGAGTGATGCCATTATTTCATGGAATGAAGGGGTGTAAGTCAACATTTGAGCCGCCTCTTCAACGCCAAGCGAATGGTAAACGGATTCCATTTGTCCTGGTATAACGATGTCGTAACGCATGAAGAAAATTCCGACCATCATAAGGCCTGTTGCCCACATGATAAGATTGAAATTGTTCCCTCTAGATCGAATTAACAGGTACAGCGGTAAAAACATTCCAAGAAAGATTTCAAAAACCCAGAAGTTAATTGCATAACTTCCGGTAAGGAAAGACATGATAACCAGTTCTTTTCCTTCTGAGACCATTCCGGTGATAATTTTCCAGATTGTGAAAAAGATAATTACAGAGATAAGGAAAATGGTAATTTGGGTAACAGCTTTAACGGCACGTTCCATCCTCTGGTTCATGATTTCAGGATTAATTTTCCAACCAAGAGTAGTAAAGAAAAGAATGGCACAACCACCAGACATGGCGGCAGAAAAGATAAAATAGATTGGCAGGTAGGGACCATACCAGAATGGACGACCATGGAGCATTCCAAAGACAGCACCAAGATTACTATGTGCTGCGATACCAACAAGAAGACCAAAAAATCCCATTAGCCGGGACAGAGTATGATTTTGTTCAAGGAGGAAAAAGTATTCAATAACCATGAATACAAGATACAGGCCATACAGCGTTCCCATCCACCACATATTTGAAACAAAGTTTGGTGAAAGGACATTCCAGATAGCCATGCGGAATGGATTCTCAATATCAAAGAAAATGATACAGAACCCTCCAAACATGAAGACAATGGACATAAAGACAGCACGTTTGGCTATGGGCATAAATGCTTCACCGCCGAACACATGGCCAATTGAAGAAATGATGCAGAGACCTGTTGAGGTGACCACACAAAAAATATAGGTAGAAATCAACAGTCCCCATGAAATCTCCCTTGTTACACCGTATACATGATGGTATCCCTTGATCATGCCATGGAGCCCGACTGTAACCCCGGCAAGAGCGAGGAGCGCAAATATTCCCATTGTGAATTTGTACATGGGACTTGCATTTTTCAAGGCTTCTACGCCGTGAAATCCCCATTTTTTTGAAATGTCGACCATCGTTCTACTCATTGTATCTCCCCTTGTGTATAAATAAAATATTACAATTTAATGATTGTAGTTACAGGACCTCCCCCCTATTTCAGAGGTCCTGATGGTATTCACTGATATGATCAGTGTCCTCCCTTTGAGTGACCTGACTCAGCTTTTCCCTCGCCGCCGTCTATTTTGTTGAAACCCTTCACGCCGATGTGACATACCGTACATTTGGTCAGGTACCCAAACGCCTGTGAAGAGTCATGACAGGTACCGCAGTACTTGTTATGAAGAGAGACTAGGTGTTCACGCTTTGCATCAGGGTCTTCAGGTAGAACAGTTTCCTCTTCTTCGACAGCGCCTCGTTTCATCGCAAACACATCTTTATGGCAGGATTCACATGAAATCTCCTGCTGTACCACGTGAATGTCATGGTCAAAGACAACTGATTTAACAGGTTTGTTAAAAACGATTTTATCAGTTGGAGGGAAATGACATGATTCGCACTGGGTTGAGGAATCAAAGGCATCATCACCATTATGGCAGGAACCGCAATACTTGCCTTCCTTAAAAGAAGCCATAGTGAAATCATTATTTGCAGATGCGGCACCTTTTTTCATAGCAAAAGTGCCAGGATGACAGCTGCTGCATTCAAGTGAAAACTCTTCTACATGGAGATCATGACTGAATGCTGCTTTGGTTGGTTTTTCCCATATGATGGGTTCTTCTGTAGCACCATGGCATGACATGCAGCTGCTGTCTGTCGAAAATGCAGTATCGCCATCATGGCAGGCACCACAGAACTTACCTTCTGCCATGGCTTTCATGGTGAATTTCTTAGAATTAACAGCAGTTCCACGTTGCATGGAAAAAATTTCGTCATGGCAACTGGAACATTCTAAGCCTGCATCGGCTGTATGTACTTTATGCTGAAAGGTTGCTTTGATGGGTGTGTTCCAGATAATGTCACTTTTAGGCCCATAAGCCTTAACATCATAGTCATCACTGGCAAGGCTGTTACCTGCTAAAAGAAGTGATGTGGAAAAGGCTATAAAACTTGCGGTTAACAAAGGATGTCTGTTCATTTTTTTTGCTCCGTTAAATAAGGTCAGCGTGAATAATGTGATTTGGTCACCAATAATTGCATCATAAAAATGATGAATGTGGCATTGTAAATCACTTCACGGTGTAGGTCTACTACCACAAAATGTGCGACCAGCATCAATGAATGAATGGCCATTCATTGATGCTGGGGGTGATGCTTACTGTCTTAATGGCAGAGTGTCAAGTTAAAATTAGCAGGATCTTGCTTGGTAAACTGGCATACAACTGCTGTTTCCAGAGGGGGCTGCCAATAGTCATAAATGTGAAAATGATGTTATTTTGATATGATGAATGTTGTTAAAACAATATATGTCAGAATAAGGTTTTCCAAACATCACACAAATGCACAAAATGTTTTTTTAGATCGTTCTGTTCAGCGCCGCGATTTTTTCAGCGGCTTCGATAATACCTTGGAGAAGCTTTATTTCTTCATTGCCCATGGCCACTTCTCTGTAGGAATCGTTCAGTAACTGCGCATAATTAATAATACCATTGGACAAATTATTGCTTTCATTGATGATAGCACCCAGTTTTTCTGTGAGTTGTTCCGGGTCACACTGTCCTGACGGATTTGTCTGGATCTGTTTAAGTAAAGAATTGACAGAATCGACGAAAATTGTGATCTCTGTACATGTGGTTTCAGCATAACTAAAGCCGGTTGTGTGAATTTCCGGGTTTTTAGATTGGTCACTCAACTGCAACAATGGTATTAGGGCCTTTTTGTAAAGAAAGAGTAGGGAAAAGCTGATTATGCAGATTATTCCTCCAAGAGCCCCAATCATAACAGTTTGGAATTGGACAACCTTTGAGCGAATTTGACTGACAATAATTCTGTCAAATTGAAGAAGGTACTCTGCGATTTGCCTCATTTTATCTTGTAGAACAAGGCTACTCGCTATTTTATCAGAATCATGAAGAATCTCTTTGGAGGTTATAGCAAGGTCAGCAATGTCGAGTTGTTTTGCCATGTCAAGCCTGTACTCACCAGGGATCAGAGTGTTTTCCTGAAGTCTGGCAATGGATGAGTTAAGGTGTTTAAGCTGATCTGAGACAGTTACGACAGAGCTCCAGTCCTGCTTGATGAGAAAGGTGGTTATCTGTTCCCTTATGGTGGAGAATTGGAAAATGACAGCTTCACTTTGGGTAATCACAACGTTGTATCTTTCGGAAAGTTGATATTGACGGAAACCAAGGATTATCACTAGGCAAAGAAGTAGCGCTACTCCTATAAATGCAATATAACTGGTCTTTTTTAAAGAGCGCATATCTTGTTTTAACCTTTGTTTAATTTGGAATGGATGCAGCTATCGGCGGCAGGACAGTTTTCGCACTGATTGGTTTCTTTTATGCCTGCTGCAATTTTATCTTTGAATTGACAATTCATTATAATAGTAAACTCTTCATCATCAATGGTTTCAAATTCAAGCAGGATTGCTGCAAGTTGCTTGAGCAGATAATATTGTTGTTTGAGAACCTCCATGGCTTCCTGACTGCAAGATTCGAGAAGACTTTTAATCTCTTTATCAACTGCTTCAGATGTTCGGTCACTCATCTCCAGACGCTGTGATGCGGGGCCGAGAAAACCTCCATTGTCCACTATCATGGCCTGTGGTCCAATGGTGTCACTCATTCCCCATTTGCAGATCATGTTTGTAGCAATTTCTGTTGCTTGGACAATGTCACCCTGAGAACCAGTGGTACGTTGCTGAAAGGCTATTTCTTCTGCTGCACGACCTGCCATCAAAATAACAATCCTGCTTCTTAAATAATTGAAACTGTAACTGCTTCTATCGTTTACTGACAGTTGCTGTGTCTGTCCAAGAGCCTGTCCTCGAGGAATGATGGTGATTTTATGAATAGGATCGGCATCAGGAAGGTTCATAGCAGCAATTGCATGGCCTGCTTCATGAAACGCAAGGACTTTACGATCTTCATCAGAGATGATATGTCCTTTTCGTTCAACACCCATTAAAATTCGATCTCTTGCGAGTTCAAAATGTTCGTGACAAACAGCCGTCTTACCATCACGGGCAGCCATGAGTGCTGCTTCATTGACAAGATTTGCAAGTTCAGCCCCTGTGAAACCAGGAACCATGTGGGCAATTTTATCAAGATCCAAATGAGGTGATAGTGCTACTTTGGCGGTATGAACTTCCAGTATTCTTTTTCTGCCCTTGATATCAGGCGGGAGGATATTAACCTGGCGATCAAAACGTCCGGGACGCCGAAGGGCAGGATCTAAAATGTCTGGGCGATTTGTTGCAGCTAGAACAACAATGGTGTCGGTGGAGCTGAATCCATCCATCTCAACCAGTAGGGCATTTAATGTCTGGCTTCTTTCGTCTTGACCACTGGCAGTGGATCCGCCAGCACGATTTCCACCGACTGCATCAATCTCATCAATAAAGATAATACAAGGGGCATTGCCCTGGGCCTCTTTAAAAATATCACGAACTCGGGACGCACCAACTCCTACAAACATCTCAACGAAATCAGAACCACTGAATGAATAAAAAGGCACCCGTGCTTCTCCAGCTATGGCCCTGGCAAGGAGCGTTTTACCTGTTCCCGGGGGGCCCTGCAACAAAATTCCCTTAGGGCTTACTGCACCAATCTCACTATATTGTCCAGGGTTTTTAAGGAAATTGACGATTTCCTGTAGCTCCTCAAGTGCCTCAGGAATTCCAGCGACATCGGAGAATGTGACAGTGTTATGATTGCTGTCCGGAAATATTAATTTATCTGAGGCGAATTTGTTTTCCTCATCCTCCTGGCGTTTTTTTCTGCTAAGAGAGATAATAACAGTTAGAAGAAGAAGGATAATGTAGATGATGGCGATTGCTTGGAATATCTGTTCGGAGCGATCTTTTTTGAATATAATCTGAATATTTTTGTCCTGAAGCTCAGAGATAAGTTTTTCTGGATTCGGGACAGTGGTTTCATAGCTGTCACCGCCTCTGTGGGTTGCTATGACTTTATTGCCAGTAAAAGTGGTTGACTCAAGGTCATGATTGGCAAGGCAATATCGAAACTCACTATATGTAACCGTACGCAACTGATGCTCTAGTTTCCATAATCCGTAGCTTCCGCCTAGGATTACCGTGAAGAGAAAAAAAACGAAGAGGTTACGAATTAATATCGCCATTATTATCCTTTAAGTATTTATAGTTGATAGTGTCAGTGGACACATGAAAAGCTCATCATCCATTGGGGTACGCCCATGGGGGAAATATTTTATATCTTTTCAACATACCCTGGTATGTTGAAAAGATATAAAATATCGTGTCCACGATATGAAGTCTTAACAACCCCACCCTGGTTTGACATTTTTACGAGGCCATCAATGTTCACTAAGGTGCTTAATTATTGTAATAATTTAATAAAGGATCGCAGGGTCAATGGTAGGTGTAGGCATTAAATGAGACCATAAGAAAAAGTGGATGAGTAAAAAAAATCCAAGATCAACTAACTCTACTGGCATTGTAAGGAGGAAATCAAAAAAAACCCGGAGGGATCGATCCCCACAGGCTTTTTTTGTATTGGTAGTGTGACAGATAATATATGATTCACACTGTTTTATTACATTGTTCCTGAAATGGCACCCAATAAACTTTTAATTAACGTAACAGGTCCCTCAGATATAAAGGCTGATGAAAGGCAAACGATGGCCCACAGCCCTATGATACCGGCAAAAGATGCAGTGACTAGTGCACCTACTTTGTACAATTCGCTATCGGTGTGAACTGCTTCGTGAACAGTGGACTGTGAGTTTTGTTTGGTTTCTACGTTGTTCATGGTTTTTTCCTTTTTTAATGAAGAGTGATAGGGCTTTGAAAATTTTAACCGAAAATTATTTTGAACAGGCTGGATATCAGTGAAAATGGGTCATGTGTATGGTTATCTCTGGATACTCTCTAGGCACCGGTAATTGCATGGTAAAGAGTTTTCAGCATCTCCACAGGGCTGCCATTCTCGAAAACGGCACTGGAAAGACAAACAAGCCCCCAGATACCAACAGCGGCCGCAAATGCTGCGGTAGTGTACATCCCGACTTTATAGAGTTCACTGTCAGTGTGTTCAATTTCGTGAACTGTGGTGTTGCTTTTGTTTGCTTCTTTTGTAGCTGCTTTTTCTTTCATTAGAGTCTCCTTGGTAGAAAATCACTTTAATTGTTGTATTTTCAGCCACCTATGGCGGTGAACAGGTTTTTTATAAGTTGTCCGGTACCGCCACTACTGGTCATACCCGCAAAAAGACTTGCCGTGGCCCAGCATCCAATAAGACTTGCAATTAGTGAAATGAAAACAACACTGATCCGTGAAATCTCAATATTACTGTCGATTGTTGCATCTTCATAGCCTTGGGTATTGCGTATTGAATTGGCAGGGGGCATGGTGGACTCCTGAGTAATATTTACTTGTGTGTTTGGCTGCATTGTTGCTTTGGTCTTGCATTTGACGTGCCAAAATAAAACGAAAGGGGCAGTAGTTGTGGTATGGTGGCAGAAGATACGAAAAAACAGCTTGATAGGGATGTTTGGTTCTTTCGTGCTGGAAATGGTACTGATGCAGGGGGGAAGAAATGTGCGGCAAAAGTGTTGCGTTACTGTGGTGGTGGGGCGAGGTGCTACGGTTTTGCTACACTGTCAAGGGGGGGTGGTGATTTTTGCAATATCGCTGGCTATATTATTACGTTGCATTCTTCGATAGAGGGTTGATCTGTCAATATTCAACATCCGGGCGGCCTTTGATTTATTACCTCTGGCCCTTTTCAGAATGTCTATTATCTCATCACGTTCACTGATATAAGGAGGAAGTGCGGCGAGTGCATTGGAGACAGGGACAGAAAGTGGGGAGAGGTATTGGTTTTGAGGTTGTTGGATTTCATCTGGGAAGTGATCGAGGGATATGGTTGATCCTTTGCAAAGGATACATGCTCTTTCGATAACATGCCGTAATTCACGAACATTACCAGGCCAGGAGTACTTGGTCAGGGCCTCCATCGCTTGATCGGAGATACCATGAATATTTCTTCTGAGCTTTTTTCTGAACAGAGAAAGGAAATGATGTACAAGAATTGGAATACCGCCTTTTCGTTCTCGTAATGGTGGAAGTTTTATCTCCACAACTTTCAATCGGTAATACAAGTCTTCTCTGAAGGACCCTTCCTTAACTTTTTTGGTGAAATCTACATTTGTGGCGGCAATTATTCTGACATCTACTTTAACCGGTTGGTCTTGACCAACAGGGGTGAAGGTCTTTTCCTGAAGAAACCTGAGTAGCCGTAACTGCATTCGGGGTGAGATGTCTCCAATTTCATCAAGGAATAACGTTCCATTATGGGCAAGGATAAGTCGGCCCTCTCGTGTACGATCAGCTCCCGTGAAGGCACCTTTGATATGTCCGAAAAGTTCACTTTCTAACAGATCTTCAGGCATGGCTGCACAATCAACTTTAATAAGTGGCATGTCTCTTCTGGGGCTTTCCGCATGAAGGGCTTCGGCGGCAAGTTCTTTTCCTGTACCGGATTCGCCGGTTACAAGGACTGCCGTGTCTACTTTCCCTACGTTTTCTATAAGATTATACACATTTTGCATCACTTGACTTGAACCGACATAGCCATGAAACCTATTTCTGGAGTTAGCTCCTATTGTGGGTTCCGGCATGGTGATGTCACGTGCAACCAGAACGACACCATTAAATTCGTCCTGTCCATCTTCCAGCGGTGCAGCATTGAGGCTGATAATGCGTAGGTTGCCATCGGGTTTTCTGCATTCGACCTGGTGTTCAAGAACTTCCTTCCTTGTTGAAAGTACTTGTCTGGCATCCTCAAGGCATGCTTTTCCCATCTCACTCTGATAGGTTTCCAGTCGCTTAGACCTGTTTGAGTCTGATTCCTTGATAAGGAGCCATCTTTTTGCAATTTCATTAAGTTGAACGATATTCATCTTATTGTCTATGGTGATTATTGCATCACGAACAGAGCTGAATATTGCCTCAAGATATCGTTTGAATTTTTCATTCTCATGTTGAAGGTTTCTCTTTTCATTTTCCAGGTCCCAGTGTTTTAAAGCCTGTCTGACGAATTTTAAAAGGGTCTCTTTGTTAACAGGTTTGGAGATATAGTCAAAGGCACCGTATCGGACAGCCTCAGCAGCTGAGTCGAGGTTTGGGAAACCGGTTACCATGACTACCGGACATTTGATTCCAGATTCTCTTATTTTACAGAGGAGATCGGTTCCTCTTTCACCTTCCAATACAATGTCACTGATTATCAAGTCGAACGAATTACTTTTTATGGCATCAAGGGCTTCGTCAAGAGTCGAAGCTGTGACAATTGGGCCGTAACCTTCTCTGGCAAGAAACATTTCAAAAGTAAGGCGGATACTTGCTTCATCATCCACAATAAGAATATGAGTATCTTTTTCCTGTGAAGGTAAGTGTTCCATTTTAAATACCAGAGGTTGGGAGTTCAATTATCATCTTAGTGTATTGATGCATAATGGAGTCAACTTTAATGGTTCCGCCGTGGTCGCTGATTATACCATAGCTTATACTCAAGCCGAGACCAGTTCCTTTTCCAGAGGGTTTGGTTGTGAAAAAAGGTTCGAATAATCTTTTTAGAATTCCTTGAGGAATTCCAGTACCGGTATCCTTGATTGAGATCCGAATTACTGTTTGGCCTTCTTCTTTGATGAATGGGTAGCAGCTTATTTCAATATTTTTCTGAGGTGATGAGTTTGGATAACGGTCGTTGAGTGCAAAACGTGAATTACTGAGTAGATTAAGGATCACCTGTTGTAGTTGGTTGTAATTACCGTACACCTGGCAGGATCTTGTGGAATATTCTGTTTTTATTTTTATCCCATCTTTTGTTAGTTGATGAGCAACAAGAGACAGGCTGTCCTTGATAACTTGACTAATTTCGACAGGTTCATTGCTGTTAACACTTTCCCTTGCAAAGGAAAGAAGGTTTTTGATGATAAGTGCAATTCGTTCACCTTCGTTGACAATTCTGTCGAGGAGTTCAGCTTGAAGGGAATCTTTTTCAGAATCATCGAGTAATAGTTGGGCAAAGTTGATAATTCCGGTAATGGGATTGTTAACTTCATGTGCTACACCGGCAGCAAGCTCACCAATCGCAGCCATTTGAGCAGTTCTGATGGAGTCGGCCTTTCTTACCTCATCACTGGTAAGCTCCCTTGCGACAAGTAGTATTTTCCGAACCGTGTCATTTGTATCTTTTATCGGTGAGATAGTAAGGAGATATTCGCCGGAAAGGCCGGGGAGTGTAGTTTCTTCAACCCTAGGTGAGCAGGTTAATAAAAATTCCTCAAGGGGACATTTTATATGTGGCAGACTACCACCATGGATGATGGCACAGATCCCTTTGCCGATTATGTCAGCCGCTGTTCTTTTGGCAGCTTTCAGTGCGGCATTATTGGCATCAATGATGGTGCCATCAGTAGTTACCACAAGGACAGGATCTTGAATAGCTTGGAATAACTCATTTCCGCCACCGGTAATGTGTGAATCTACAAAGGATTGATGCTTTGTTGGGTGCCGGGAATTGGTAATGTTCTTTTTGATATCTGCCATTTAAATGAGATAGGTGAAGGTTCCAGTATTCTTCATCTGTTTTGAAAACATTAATTTTTCCTCTTTACACTTACCTCTGAATCCGTAACGGTTTTGTGGGTGGCTTTCTGGTAAAGTTTGATGGACTCCTGAAAAACTCTTCATCTCTTTGTTGCGGCTAAATTCTAGTTTTTGCAACAAACCTTAGTATGCTGAAAAGTTGAGAATATTTCGTGTCTCGGTTATGAAATTTTTTGGAGTCTTCGATTACCTGTAATTCCATCCTGCTTTTGACCTTTTTACGAGTTTATCAAGTTTGAAAAACAATTGTAGAATGCGTTATCATTTAGGGTAGAAAAAGCATTTTTCTCACTTTGGAGTGTTCGCTGGCGATGCATTATTTCTTCTTTGAGTAGATTGACATAGAACGCTATAACCAGTGAAGGCAAAAAAAACATGCCTCACCGCAATCGAACACTCCCGAGATCAAGGTTACCGCTGTCAGTGGTGCTCCTTTTGGGTGAATGTTTTACCAAAAACTCTTTCACCAAGAAGGAAACCAAAACAGACAAGGCTTAAACTTCCTATTACCACGGCAAACTCAAAGAAAGAGGGGACATAGTCAAAATATGTTGGGGCATTGTCCCAACCCAGAGTGCCGGGAACCAGCAGGCCACCTGCAATGAGGTTGTAACGGGCCACAAATTGACCGATAAGGATAAGCAGACCGGCGGTTGCCAACATCCCAGTATTTTTGAGGCGAGAACGAAGTATTAACACAAGGGGAATGATGAGACCGATACAAACTTCAAGTAGCCAGAAGTTTATGGCCAGAGGTCCGGAAATAAGAGCATCAGCAGCGATACGTCCAAGTTCAGAGCCACCCACAAAATACATTATTAAGCGCCAGAATGTTGCGACTGAGTATAGTATAAGAACCAGAGTCATTGCTTTACCGGCACTCTTAATTGCATCTTTTACTGACTGGGGCATTTTGTGACCACGAATTTTATAAGCAAGGTGGTTAATAAGAACTATGGCTGCGGCACCTGAAAGGAATGCTGCTGTAAGAAAATAAATTGGAAGCTGCCCCCCGTACCAATAAGGTCTTGCAGGGAGTGTCGCGAAAACACCACCAAGACAGCTGTTGGCTAGGACTTCAGCGATGGCTCCGATGGTTCCAAGTATTACGGCTATACGGGCAAGGCCAGTTACTATGCCAAAAAATTCGACAATCATACAACCAACGGCCAGTCCGTAAAGAGTTCCCATCCACCAGATATTTGATGCAGGGTTAGGTGAGAGAATGTTATAAATAAGCATTCTGTGGGGACTTGCTATTTCTACGCCAATGGTTGCAAATGCACCCAGGATACAGATAATTGACATCCATACCATCCTGTTACTGACAACTGCCATCTTTGTGCCCCCAAAGATATGTGAGATAGCAGCATAAATACAGAGTCCGGTGGAGGTTATTGCCCAGAAAGCATAAGTGGAAATTAGAAGTCCCCAAGGGACATCACGGGTATAATTATACATTTTTTCGTGGCCGAAAATGAATGATGCAACGCCACATCCAAGTCCCAGTATAACGATAATTAGAAAAAAGAATGTAAAGCGGTTCATACGCGGGGTCGCCAAGGAGGGGTCCTCGGTTTGGTTGAATAAGTTTGTTAGAGCGTTGGTTGCCATGGTGATCTCCTGAACTAATAATTATCAGGCCTGGGCCTGGATATCGCGAGCGGTTGCTGGTATGAAGATATGTGTGGTATCTTTCTGATTAATGGCCACTTTTTTCTTTGTTATTCTCTTGAGAATGTGAGGCATTTCCCATCAATCTGTTATAACCTTTCTTTCCAATGTGGCAGGTGTTGCAAAGAGTATTAGATGCAAAAGCTGTTTCTCCGTCGTGACATTTTCCACAGTACTGGCCTTTGTAGAGGGATTTCATGGTAAAGAATGGTGACTGTTCGGCAGTGCCGCTTTTCATTGCAAATACTTCATTATGGCAGGAATCACATTCGAGACCGTATTCATCAGTATGGAGCTGATGATGAAAAACAACAGCCTTAACTGGTTTGGACCATACAATGCGTTCTTCTGGAGGTGTATGGCATCCGGCACAATTGGTGTCTGAAGCAAACGCAGTATCACCATCGTGACACATTCCGCAATATTTCCCTTCAGCAAGTGATGTCATTGTGAGTTTGCCTGATCGCATAGCAACTCCACGCTGCATTGCAAAGGGTTCACCATGGCAGGAGCTGCACTCAAGTCCGGCATCTTCTGTGTGTACTCTATGACTGAATTCAACCTTTACAGGTGTGTCCCAGATGATTGGGTTTTTTGGCCCAAAGGCTTGGACATCATACTCGTTGGTAGCGTAACCATTGTTGACTGCGAGCGATGTCACAGAGATGAAAGTGGCTACACAAGTTATAATAAATCTATTGTTCATGTCTGATATTCTCCCGGAAAATTCACATAATACAGTATACAGGTAATTATTGGAGCCCTGCAACAGGGTAAGGGGTTCTATAAATGACTCATCCACAGATCTTACGCGTTCATGTAGAAAACATTCGGTAATGCACCGCATTCTGGACGAATAACCCAAATTTTGTTGTCAGGTTCATGCAGTAAACGGTATATCTCGGTAGAAGGGTCTTTGATGTCACCAAAAACACGAACATTCGCGGGACAGGCTGCAGCACAAGCTGTTTCCTTTTCACCTTCAGCAAGACGGGTATCAAGGCAAAAGTTGCATTTGTCGATTGCATATCGGTCGTGGTTGAAGTATCGGGCATTGTACGGGCATGCTGCCATGCAGGTCTTACAACCAATGCATTTTTTGTAATCCATCACAACAATGCCGGTTTCCGGGTCTTTGTAGGTAGCTTTTGTGGGGCATACTCGGACACAAGGAGGGCGATTACAGTGGTTGCAGAGTATTGGACGAAATTCCCTTTTTTCGATACCTTCAACAGTTGTAAGCCTCTCTTGTATTGTTGTTCTCCATGCATCGTGACCAGTTGGGACATGATTGGTGGCCCTGCAGGCGTCGAGGCATTTTTCACAATCGATACAGTTGTTTTGGCGCATAATCATTCCATAGTGTTTATTGTATGGATATTGACCAGCAGCGGGTATGACGGAAACGGTATTAACACACAGAGCTTTTTGTGCTGATGTGAGTGAAAGTACAGTCCCACCTAGAAAGACTCCCGTGACTGTAAGGCCCATTTTTAGGAATTTTCGCCGTTCTTCTGATGGCAGGGTATCAATCCCTTCATTCTTTTCCTTCTCGAGAGCTTTTATATCCATTCGATTCCTCCTGATAAACTGGCCGCCTCGCGCGTCCTGTTGGTACGATCTTTAGAATACAATGACCGTTATGAAAATAAATGAGGCCTCATTCATGTGGCATTGAGACCTTGAAAGCAATAAAACGTAAATGATGAAATAACGGTGATATAAGTGTTGCGTATGTGTGGTGCTACACATGTGCAACAGTGTTGATTGACAATACAGCAATTTTGGTGGTGGAGTCAAGAGTTATTTAAGGAAATGCTGTGGCAGGTTAAAAAAAGGTGGTACTCGAGGGAGGGGCTTTGTTAAAATTACTTTAGGGTGATGTTTTCAATGCTGAGATACTGATTTTGGGGCGTAATGAGGTATTCTGAAAAAAGGTTTTTCTATATGTCCATGAGTCGATTCTTGACTCTTTTTCCTAAAGTAGGGTATGTTTGACCTTCCAATAATCAGTATTTTAATTAAAAGTTTTTTTGTTCAGGAGTGTTCATGTCAAGTTTTAAAAATTGTGTAAAACTGCCTTTTTTGTTTCTCCTACTGTTTCCTTCAACAGGTGTTACAGAGCAACTCTCGACTTCTACTGCGCTACAAAATAATATTACAATTCTGTCCGAATCCAAGAGCTGTCAGGGCTGTGATTTGAGGGGAGCTGTATTGAATAGACTTGATTTATCCGATGCAAACCTTGAGGGTGCCAAATTAAGTCGTGCTAAAATGTCCCTTACCAACCTGTCAGGTGCAAATCTTCGCAATGCTGACTTACGCGAGGTTGTTTTTAATGGTGCGGATTTGGCAAATGCGGATCTTCGTGGTGCAGATTTAACAGGTGCCTCTCTCGTCGGAGCATACCTGTCAGGGGCACTCATGGATGGGGAAATGATTACCACTAATCCATATGACCAAGAGGGGATAGAGAACTTTTCAGAAACTGTTTATGTCGAGGATACGGTCTCCTCGAAAGCTCCCCCTGTTTCTGAGGAAATCATTATAGAAAACAGGCGTGACTTTGAGGAGACTCCTCCTGTCATCCAGGTGAGTCCGGAGGCTACAACAATCACTGAGTCATCCCAGGGGGAAAATTCAACTCAGGAAGTCAGTGATGGTTATGATACCACCGTGTTGCCAAAACAGAGTGCTACGGCACCTGATGTTAAGAGAAATCCTGCAATACAAAATGTAACGATAGCCGAGGAAGTTCAGGTGACAAATACCAGATCTTCCGGGGGGACACCAGATTCTGAAGAAGTAATGGCCACTGAATCAGAAGTTCAGGTAACAATCAGCAACAAAGCTGATTCATCTGAAAAAGCGGTTACCGATACTTTTAATGCTACTATTGGTTCAAACATGGCAGAATCCCAAGGTGCATCACCTGACAAAGGAAATATAGAACCAGATACCTTTGTTTCTGGGGTTGATGTCTCCTCAGATAGCCTGTCTGATGCTAATACAGATGACACAGAAGTGGCGATTGCTTACACAATTGAAGATGGGGCTCCTGCAGAAGAAAAAGATGCGGAAACAAGTGATACTGCTCAGGTAGCAGACAGTGTCATTGATAGTATTTTTAACGTATTTTCAACTGTTGGCCCGACAACTCTTATTGATGATAACATTGCTGTTCTTCTTGACACTAACAAATGTTATGGATGTAATCTCTCGGGAGCTGATCTCAGTGGAAAAGATCTGGAAGATGCTGATCTCGAGAGTGCCGATCTTTCCTGGGCAAAACTATCCAATGCGGATTTGCAGAACGCTAATCTGAAAAACGCAAATCTTTCTGGAGCAGATCTTACAGGTGCAGATTTATCAGAAGCAGATTTGTATAAAGCGGTTGTTGAAGGTATGGATTTAACAGACGCAACTCTAGAGAATACTCTGCTTGATGATGTAGACTTAACTTCCGTCAAAGGATATAAAACCCAGGCAATAATATTGATGCAGTAGTTTTATTCCAGGGATGCTGGCAGTCATAATGAATTCAAAAAGAAGTTTTTTTGAGAAGAACTTCTTTTTTATTTATGAATGTTTAGCGGATACTTTGGATATTTTTCAAGATCTGAGCAACTCTTTCAGCAAAGTCTAGTTCGTGATTATTGGCAATACTCTCTATACTGTCAATATGGCTTTGCAACGATGCAGCGGTTATCTCTAAGTTCTGTATTGTTTCAGCTGCTGTACTTTCAGTAACGTCCATTGCCTGGCGCAGGTCTTGAGCATTTCGTACCAACCCACGCATGGTGGATATTTTCTCAAGCCGCAGGAAAAGTTCGGTGAAATTAATAGGCTTCTCTAAATAATCTGAGGCCCCCTTTTTCATAGCTTCTACTGCTGTATCAATTGATGAGTGTGCCGTAATAAGGATCACTTCAATGTTTCGTTCAAGTTCTTTTGCAAATTCAAGAACTTCTATTCCTCCAACATCACCAGGCATCATAAGATCTGTCAAAACCACATCAACGTGGTTGCTTGCCAGGGTTTCATTGCCGACATATCCATCTTCTGCCAGGAGGACTTTATATTTCTCCTTTGCTAGGCGCTGTTCAAGTAGTCTTCGAATTACAGGATCATCATCGACAACAAGTATTGTTAGGTTATTCATCACGGTGCCTCAGGTTTTTTTCTGGTAGAAAATGGCACGCAAATGCCTTTTGGGGACAAATCGTGGACAGATTCCTGTAAGTGATTCGGTGGAACCTATTATTAAAAAACCATCATCTGCCAGACTGTCAGCTAGTTTATTGAAGAGTTTTTTTCTATCGGCAAGGGTAAAATAGATTGCCACATTTCGACAAAAAATTATATCGAATTTTCCCAGACCCCCAAAAGGGAGCATGAGGTTCAGTTTCCTGAAGTTCACCATGGCTCTTAATTCGTCTTTTACCTTCCAACTATCACCAAAGAGAGTGAAATGTTTCTGGAGTGTCTGGCGAGGGAGACCACGTTCTATCTCAAATTTGTTGTACTTGCCATAGCTTGCCTGCTGAATAGCACTGTCTGATATGTCAGTTCCGAGGAGCTTGAAGTTGAACTGATCCATCTGGTTGCCTATAAGATCTTTAATAACCATAGCTACAGAGTAAAGTTCCTGGCCAGTTGAAGAGGCAGCACTCCATATTTTTATGTTGGTTTTGAGTCGTGGCGAACTAGGAGTGCGAAGATCTATGATCTCTGGTAGAAGCTTGTGTTTCAGGAGTTCAAACGGTCCATTGTCACGGAAAAAAAGAGTTTCATTTGTGGAAATTGCATCTATTATCTGTCGTTCTATTCTCTTTCCGGCATCTTTTCTGGCCTTTTGATAAAGCTCTTGATAGGAATTGCAGCCATGTTCTTCGGCAATCGATGAAAGTCTGGTTTCAAAGAGATACGACTTGCTCTGGTCCAGATATATCCCAGATATATCGTGGATGTATTGAGCTATTACTTTTAGCTCTGCAGGTTGAATCTTCAGCATATGGTTCCAGACGTTTGTTGTTTTGAGGGTGAAGTGTTAGCGAACACTTTTTACAATTTCTTCTGCAATAGCATTCAAAGGAGCAACGATATCAGCTATACCAGATTCTATCGGTTTTTTTGGCATTCCAAAAACAACACAGGTAGCTTCGTTCTGAGCGATAATGGTGGCCCCTTTTTTCTGGAGGGTCTGCAGGCCTTTTGTCCCATCTGATCCCATTCCAGTCATTATTACTGCGGTGGTTCTACCAACATAGTAATCTCCGACTGATCTGAAAAGATAGTCAGCAGAAGGGCGGCACGAATTTTCAGGAGGGTCATTGGTTATTTTAATTTGTCGGTTCTTTCCGTCTGCGCTGGCGACAAGTTTCATCTGTTTTCCACCGGGAGCAATGTAGACCACATTGTTCTGAATGTTTTCGCGATCCTCAGCCTCCTTGACAGTTAATGCACATTTAGCGTTGAGACTGGTGGCGAGAGACTTGGTGAAAACAGGGGGCATATGCTGGACAATGACAATGGGGACACCCAGGTTACCAGGTAACATCGGAAGCATCTGGGTTAACGCATTGGGCCCTCCAGTGGATATTCCTATTGTGACGATTTCCGATTTGCCTTTTCTAACGGATGATTTTGCTTTGGCGGCTTTGGCGCTATCCGTCCTTGCTCCCAGTGGTTTCAGTGGGCGTTTGGTGGGTGTTGCTGGCCCCTTTGTGAAGCGACCTTTATTCCCAAGAAGTTTAGAGGCATTTCTTGAAGCTTTGAATTCCTTGATAATGGGGGCGAGGGCTTGTTTGAGTTGTTTTTTACTTTCGGCAGCATTCGTTGAACTGGGTTTGAGGATAAAATCAAAAGCTCCGAGTTCCAGAGCCTTCATGGTCATCTCACCACCATCTGTGGTAAGAGTGGATACCATGACAGCGCCAATGGTGGGGTACTTTGATTGAAGTTCTGCCAGAACCTCTATGCCGTTCATCTCTGGCATTTCAATGTCGAGGGTGAGAAGATCGGGCTTGAGGCGGGAGATCTTTGACATGGCAATGTTGCCATTGTGGGCTACGCCAACTACTTCAACCCCAGGTATTTCTGCAAGTATGTCCGAAACTGCCTTTCTATAAACGATGGTATCATCAACCACAAGAACGCGAAGCTGTTTTCCAATGAACATTAATTTCTCTCTTCAAGACGCAGTACCTTTTCAACATCAAGGATACCTATTAATTTATCTTCGGTTTTGTATACCCCGGTGAAAAATTCACCTTGAATGCCTCCCATATTCGAAGGAGGGGGCTCAAATTTATCGGTGTTAGCCTGTACAACATCACTGATTTTTTTAACAAGAAGGCCGATGTGTTCCCCTTTGGAGTTGACGATTATATTGCGTGGATCATTGGAAAGGTTAGTTTCTCCAAGGCCTAGTTTTTTACTCAAATCGATACTGGTGATAATCTGACCCCGTAAATTCAAAATTCCGAGTACATAGCTAGGCGCCTGTGGTACTGTTGTCATATCGATGAGTTTGTTGATTTCCTGGATTTTTAATATATCCATTCCGCAAAGGGCATCACCTACAAGAAAAGTAGATAATTCTACCAGATTTTTATTTACTGTATTATCGCTGTTTTCCATTAAACATACTCCTAAATCTTATTTAAAAGATGGTACTTGTCAAATATTGATGGCGTCGTAAAAACTATTCATCTGCTTCGTTGCTGCATTTCTTGTTCAATCATGACGTACCCTAGTACTACGAAATCAAATAAAAAATATGCCTCTCGCATCTGAAGGTTTTTACTTAACCATCTATCAATTGACTTTTTTACGAGATTGTCAAATATTAAATTTATCCACTTCACGTGTAAGCTGGTCTGCCAGATCTTTAATCTTCTCAGAATTTTTACTGACATCTTCACTTCCCTGGTTCATTGACTGGGCAGCATCACTTACATCGGTGATATCCCTGGCAACTTCATCAGCAACCGTCGAACTCTGTGCAACGTTTTCAGTTACTTCCTGAATGCCAAGGGAGGCTTGGCTGATATTATCTGATATCTCGATGGTGGTTGCCGATTGTTCTTCAACAGCTGATACTATTGTTGTAACAATATCATTTATTTCACTAATGACTTGTGTGATTTGTTGTATCTGTTCAACTGTGCCACTAGTAGATGACTGAATTCCACTAATCCGGCTTTTAATTTCCTGGGTGGCTTCTGCTGTTTGTTTGGCGAGCTCTTTAATCTCATTTGCTACTACGGCAAATCCTTTCCCAGCTTCTCCGGCCCTTGCAGCTTCTATTGTGGCATTTAACGCCAGCAGATTTGTCTGCGCCGAAATTTCGGTGATACTTTCCGTTACCTTGCCAATTTCATTGGCTGCCCTGCCAAGTTCATCAATTTTTTCAGAAGCACTTCCAGCCTCTGCAACAGCTTCTTCTGTGATCAACTGGCATTTTTCGGTATTTTTGACAATGGCGTTTATGGTGGTTGTCATTTCATCCGTGGCTGCAGAGACTAGGCCAATGTTTGTTGACGCTTCTTCTGTCGCAGCTGCCACAGAATTCATATTAGAACTCATCTCCTCAGCTGCCTCTGCAACATTTCGTGATCTGCTAGCAGTATCTTGGCTGGAAGCGTTAAACTCATTCGCGATATCACCAAGTTCAACCGACGATTGTGAAAGCGTATCAGCATTGCGAGATATAGTACGCATCATGGCGTTCAGATCCTGAGTCATGTTGTTAAGGTTCTTTGCCATGAGTCCAAATTCATCCTCACCTTTTAATTCCAGTTGTCCAGAAAGATTGCCATTTGCGATATCCTTCACAAAAGAAGAAAAGGAGGCGAGGGGAGTGATAATGCTCTTGTTGAGAACAAACCATACAGTAACACCTATGAGTGAAAGTAAACCAAGTGTCCATATCACGATGGATACTTTGGCCTGGCTAACCTTTGCGTTGGCGGCGTCAAGTGATGTGATTACCTCAAAAGCTCCATACATATCTCCTACACTCAGGCCCTCTTTAGTATATCCGACGACATCCTTACCACCTTTAGGGTCTCCGTGACACAGGAGGCATTCTTTAGTTAAATAGACTGAGGAGAAGAAATAGACTTTATCTTTTGAAACGATAATTTTTTCTTTTTTTGACTCGCTTTCAAGCTCTCTAAGTACCTTGCCTTCAAAATCATTGGGATTGTTATCTGGATTCCTCGGATTAAAATGAGGGGTTTTAAAGACATAGCCACCAGCATCAGAATTCATTTTTGCGACATTAATAGCGGTGATAACAGGTACCGCATTGACAACTACTGATGCGTCCAGTTCAGACAGGGGTGGAATAATTCCGGAGTGAAGCTTTTCGGCCATATCACTTCTTGAGGCCTCAGCCATTTGCACAATTGCCTTACTTTTCGCGATTAATGCTTCTTCGGCACCTGAGCGGATATCACTAACACGTTGCCAGGCGAGTATTGAGGCGATAATGATTGGCCCTGAGACTGCTAAAATGAGAAGTTTCCATTTGATGGAGATATTTTGCAAATTCATGAATTATTCCTTTCTAAGGATGACAAGAGAGAGATCAATGTACTTGCTTCACATAGTGATGAACTGAGGCCATGAGTTTTTCTTTATCAAGTTTAATGTGATACTCATCCACACCCACCGCTTTTCCTTTAGCAACATCCTCTTCGCCGGCAAGAGTCGTCAACGCTATGATAGGTATTGTTGCAAAGCGTGGATCTTTTCGGATTGTCTCAGTAAGTTCAAAACCATCCATGTTCGGCATTTCAATGTCAGTAACAACTATGGTGACCTCATCGCCATGTTCCTGAAGGAGTTCCCAGGCAATAGCGCCATCTTCACCTTCGATGACATCATATCCGGATTCAGTCATATAATTTTTAACCTGGTTTCTGAAAAAGTTTGAATCTTCAGCAATCAGGATGGTGGGAATCTTACCTTCTTCCGGGGCCTCAAATACTTCCTGGTCTTCAAACCACTCTGGGAAAAGAACTCCTACAATTTCATAAATATCTATGAGCATGGTGGTTTGTCCGTCAATAATGGTGGATCCCATAACCCCAGGTTGTTTTAAGGTGACATCATCTATGGATACGGAAATTTCAATGGCATCTATAGGGCCTATCGCCAAAAGGCCAACAATCTGATTGGCAATGTTAAATACTATAACCAACAAGTCTTCATTGTCAGCGATAGGCTGAACCATGGCAACATCGTCAACAGCAATGAGCGACAGGCTGCCACCCCTATATTGCATTACCCGTTTACCGCCTAGCTCCTCAATGTCAGATCGTTTAATTTTCTCAATACGCTCCACCTGATTCAGTGGCACAGCGAATTGTTCTTTTTCTGAACTTCTAAAGGTGAGCAGGGCTTGTTTGTCTTTTTGGGCTTTGACCAGCTCTTCGGCTGCAAGGGCAACCTCGCTGGCCCGGTCTGAACCATCCATGGAAGTAAGATCTGCCATAATGGCAAGGTTAGTGACATCAAGGATGAGGGCTATTCGACCGTCACCCATTATTGTAGCACCGGCATAGCCTTTACAGCCTTGGAGATGTTTACCCAGGGGTTTGATAACGATCTCTTCAGAATCCTGAAGCTTGTCCACGATCAAACCGTATTTCATTGAACCATTGGAGACAACCACGATATTCAAAGCGCTGGATGGAGTATGCCTTCGGTCATCAAGTTTACGTTCAGCTTCAATGGCATCTTTTTCAGCCTGTAGAGCTTCTGCTTCCCTGGTATCAAGTGGTGTTTCCTTTCCTCTTCGATCAGATATGCGTTCTCTGCGGTCTTTCTTGAACTCTTCATCAGAAAGATCGTAATACGTTCTATCTATGTTTAGGACGTCAGCTAAACGAATAAGAGGAAGGAGGTTGCCACGCAGCCTTACAACTTCGGCATTACCAACACGTTCAATACGGTTCTTTACCTGATTGGCTGGTATGCGGAGGAGTTCTTCAAGATTTACCTGAGGGATGGCATACCGTTCACCTCCTGTCATAATGATTTGACAGGGGATGATTGCAAGTGTCAACGGAAGCTTAATGGAGATGGTAGTTCCCTGGCCCACTTCGGAGATGATGTCCACTTGACCACCTAACTGGTCAAGATTGGTTTTAACAACATCCATCCCGACACCTCTGCCAGAGACATCAGTGACTTCTTTAGCAGTGGAAAAACCTGGTAACAGGATAAGGTTAACCTTTTCTTTCTCAGACATGAGCTGAGCCTGTTCAGGTGTAATGAGACCTTTGTTTATAGCAGCTTCAGCAAGGACTTCTCCATCAAGGCCCTTACCATCATCACTGATTTCAATAACAACCTGACCGGCTGCATGGTAGGCCTTCAGGATAACGAGACCTTTTGGCGATTTTCCAACTTTGGTACGCTCTTCTGGCAGCTCAATTCCATGGTCAACAGAGTTCCTGACAAGATGGGTGAGTGGGTCATTGATTGATTCGATAATAGTTTTATCAAGTTCTACATCTTTACCAACAATGGTCAGGTCTATGGTTTTGTTTAGCTTGCTGGATAGATCCCGGACAACCCTTGGGAATTTACCAAAGACATTTCCAATAGGCTGCATGCGGGTTAACATTATCGCTTCTTGCAGCTCGGAGGTAATGAGATCAATGCGTTGTCCGACACTCTCAGCGTTGATGGTGTCGCCTGATGATATGGTTTGAAGCAGTTGATTCCGGCTGAGAACCAGTTCGCCGGCAAGGGTCATGAGCGAGTCAAGAAGACTGACATGTACCCTGATGCTGGTGTCAACTTTTACCTTCGCTGCAGATTTCTTAGGAACCGACGGGCTGGAAGGTTTTGGTGTCGGAGCAAGTTGCGGGGCAGGTGCAGCAATGGGAGTTGGGGCGGCGACCTCTGTTTCCTTGGCCAGAACTGGCTCGGGATCCGGTTCGGGATCCGGTTCTGGTGCGGGAACGGTTCTCTTAACTACTGTCTCCTCATGAGCAGAACCAGTGTCAGCCTCAGCTGTCCCGTCTTCCAGTGGCTCCTCTGCAGCGGGTGCGGCTTTTTGAGGCGGGTTGCCATCATAAATATCATTCAGTGGAACGAGATGTTCTTCAATATCATATTCATTGGAATTGTTAACATCCTCTATCATGGTGTTAAGCTTATCTGATGCCTGGAGCAAAACATTTATGATTTCAGGCGTGGGTGTGAGCTTGCCGCTCCTTATGAGACCAAGAACATTCTCCATTACATGGGACAGATCCTGGATCACCGTCAGTCCCATAAAACCTGCTCCACCCTTTATTGAATGGGCAGCACGAAAAACCTTATTTACAAGATCCTCATCTATGTCGGCACCGTCTTCCTCAATAGCAAGAAGGTCATTTTCTATATCTGCGAGATGTTCAAGTGATTCTTCTATAAAACCCTGGAGTATCTCATCATCTTCTATTTGCATAACCGGCTCCTTCTAAAAAAAATATTGGGAAGTAATCGAGGAAACTTTCCCCATTATCTTTACGAATAACAAAAATACTTATGAATAGTTCATTCTATACATATGGTTTGTTGAATGTACAGGGAATTTTCAAAAAAAAAGTATCTGAGAACGGGCGATTAAAATAGGATGAAATCAGGCTTAATTTCCCATTCACTACAGATAAAAGAAGACGTCTGGCAGTGAATGGGGAGTAGAGATGTGGAGCAGGAATGGGTTGGTGTAGGATTTGATATTTAGCCTTGCTCTTTGATTTCGAGGACAGTTATTTCGTAGTTAAGAGGATGGCCGGCAAGTGGGTGGTTATAGTCAATTATGATACTGTCATCCTTTAGTTCGACAATTGTAGCAGGTACCTGATGGGTTATACCGGCAGACTCGACGTTCATGGAAAGTACCAGGCCAACTTTTGGTTCGATTTTATTGCTGAATTTATTCTTTGGGATTTCCTGGAGAAGATCACTCCTCCTTATACCAAATTCACCTTCCTCTGCCTCGAGCCGTATTTTACGCATCTCCCCTGGTTGCATTCCGATAAGTAGCCTCTGGATAGGTTTTGGAACGCCCTCTTCGCCGAGCTTAATAACAAGCGGCTCTGATTTCTCGATGGTCTCAAAGACGGTTCCGTTGTCAAGGGTACCTGTTAATGCTACCGCGACGATATCTTGTTTTTGTACCTGTTTCATCTGAAGAACTTTAGCTCCTGCTATAAATAATGGAATAATAACTTTCAATAGGTTAGTTTATTACAGGTTTGATAATCTAAACTATCACACGGTCTTTGGCAATGCTTTGTAACCATTTGAATGCCATATCTGCTACGGTTTTCCTTTATCCTGGATCCGAGATGCTTTTGTGATCGTTTTTACTTGATAATAGGTTGAATTTACAGCATATGATTTGTAACGTGTCTGCAGGAGAAAACACTCGAATCTTTTTGGCACCTTCGATGGTGAGGATTAAGGTAATAATGTGGTTGAGCTGTTTCTTGACAAAAAGGTAAGACAGTCATACATTGCCGTGGTTTTCATTTTGTTTTAAGATCAAGCTGTTTTGGGAGCCAGTACTCTTATTTATATATAGTGGAGTAAAAAATGAAACTATTCTGTGATAAATTCAAAGAGTCCATGGAGTCAGAGGAGGCAGAGTGTCGTCATCCAAATGATTACTGTCAGACCAGAACATCCTGTATGATCTGTTTCATAGAAAAAGAGAGAAAAAGAGAGTTGGCCCTGGAAGAAAACAAAACGTCAGAACTTCAGAGTAAACAGGTATGATACAATTAGATTTCAAAAAAGATAACAATGGCCTGCTGCCGGCCATTGTTCAAGATGCGGCAAGTGGTGATGTCCTGATGCTCGCCTATATAAACCAGCAGTCTTGGGAAAAAACCCTCGAGACAGGCAAGGCACATTTCTGGAGCAGGTCCAGACAGCAATTATGGCTCAAAGGTGAAACTTCCGGGCATGTTCAGCTTATTCGTGAGATATTGATTGATTGTGATCAGGATACCGTAGTGTTTAAAGTTGAGCAATTGGGGGGGGCAGCCTGTCACAAAGGGTACTGTTCCTGTTTCTTTCGCAAGGTTGTAGGCAATGATTTGAAGATAGTTGGAGAAAGGGTCTTTGATCCGGCAACTGTTTACGGAAAATAAAAAAGCACCTGTTTGCAGCAGGGTATGTATTAGGAGAATGGAATGAATCAGTTGAAATTAGGATTACCGAAAGGGAGCCTTGAAAAGGCAACCATAGGTCTTTTTGAAAAGGCAGGTTGGCTTATAAAACCAAAATCCAGGAATTATTTTCCGGAAATTGATGATCCTGAACTTGCCTGCTCAATCTGTCGTCCCCAGGAGATGTCCCGTTATGTGGAATCAGGTATGCTGGATGCAGGTATTACCGGAAAAGACTGGACGATGGAGAATGAATCTGATGCTGTTCTTGTAACTGAGTTGATTTATTCAAAGGTCAGCAGAAAACCAACCCGCTGGATAGTTGCTGTAAAGGGTGATTCTGATATAACTTGTATAGAAGATCTTGAAGGGAAAAAGATATCAACGGAGCTTATAAATGTCAGCAAACGTTTTTTTGCTGAAAAGAATATAAATGTTGAGATTGAGTTTTCCTGGGGGGCAACTGAGGCCAAAGTGGTATCTGGACTTGTTGACGCCATTGTTGAGGTCACTGAAACTGAATCAACCATCAGGGCGCATGGACTTCGCATCATTCATGAGTTGATGGAGTCCAATACCCAGTTTATTGCCAACAAAGACGCTTGGAATGATCCGTGGAAAAGGGAAAAAATTGAAAATATCGCCCTAATGCTGCAGGGATCCTTAAAGGCCGAAAGAATAGTCGGTTTGAAGATGAATGCCCCAGAGGTTCACTTGAAGAGTATTATAGAAATCCTGCCAAGCCTTAACGCACCAACAGTTGCAACATTATATAATACAGACTGGTTTTCTGTGGAAACAGTGGTGTCTTCCGATGTGGTACGTGATTTAATTCCAACACTCACCAAGGCTGGTGCTGAGGGAATTATTGAGTATCACCTGAGTAAGGTTATATGAAATTTGTAGATATCAAATTCCTCTTGAGTGTTCACAGCATAAAACAGTTACCTGAACCGTTATATCCTGAAATTGCTTTTGCAGGACGCTCAAATGTTGGCAAGTCATCCTTGATGAATACCCTGGTTGGCCGAAAAGGTCTGGTTAAGGTGAGTGGTCGTCCAGGAAAAACCCAGGGACTCAATTTTTTTCAGCTTGGAGATACGGCATATCTTGTAGATCTGCCAGGTTATGGCTTTGCAAAAGTATCCCGTGCCATGCAGGATAAGTGGCAATCCCTTATCACCAGTTACCTGGAATCCCGTACTACTCTCTGCTGTGTCGTGGTTATCATGGATATCCGCCATGGAGCAAAACAACAGGATACTCAGCTGATTTCCTGGTTGAAACAACATAGTATCAACTACCTGCCGGTATATACAAAGGCAGATAAACTTTCAGGTAACCAGCGCCAGAAACATGCAGCAGCACTGGATGCCGGGCATACCATTAAAAGTGACCAACGTATTCTTTTCTCAGCTAAAAATGGAATGGGAAAAGATGAGTTGGAGAGAGCTCTTGCATCTTTTACTGAAATAGGATAGGTTCAACCCTCGAGATAGGTATAATTACCTATTGGTCTATTTGGGTTCGTTGCTGCGTGACGAACTACCTTTCGTATCGATTTATGCAAGGAGGCTCTTATGTCACTTCGTTCTGAATGGCCATGCTGGGAGATTATGAAATGTGATGAATCCAAAAAATGTATAGCTAAGGAGAACCCAACAAAGTTATGCTGGGAACTCATTGAAAGTGTTGGTAAGTATTCATTCAATATTTGCAATGATTGTCTTGTTTATGTTTCAAAACAGAAAAATTCACAGTTTACCAAGGAAGAGATTCTGAGCATTATGGCTCAGAAAGGTGTTGATGTTCTAACGAAGAATAAGTGTCCCTTGGAGCAGCCGTGTGCCGGTGAATAAAAAAGTGTGACGTGAAAATAACAGATAGTGATAGAAAATAGAAAAGGGCTTGGTGATCATGAATTGTCAGGCCCTATTTTTTATCTAATTTTACTGATCTGATTTAAGCACAGCCAGAAATGCTTTCTGGGGAATATCAACATTGCCGACAGTCTTCATTCGTTTCTTGCCCGCCTTTTGTTTTTCAAGAAGTTTTCTCTTTCTGCTGATATCACCGCCGTAACATTTTGCAGTAACATCTTTGCGGAGAGCAGAAATATTTGTTCTGGCAACAATGGTTCCACCAATTGCAGCCTGAATAGCAATCTTAAACATCTGTCGTGGTATTTCTTCTTTCAATCTCTTGCAGGCACGAAGACCGCGTGCCCTGGCATTGTCACGATGGGCAAGTTGAGACAAGGCATCCACTATTTCACCGTTCACAAGGATATCGAGCTTCACCAGAGCACTCTTTCTGTAATCATAAAGCTCATAATCAAATGACCCATAACCCTGGGTGATGGATTTGAGTTTGTCGTAGAAATCATAAATTACTTCGGCTAGTGGAAGTTCGCAGGTGAATTCGATCCTGCCGGGCATGGGATAGTGATAGTTGGTGTTTTCGCCTCGGCGGTCCATGCAAAGGGTCATCAACGCCCCCATATAACGCTCGGGAATTAAAATGGTCGCTTTTATGTACGGTTCTTCAACGCGTTCAATGGACATGGGATCCGGGAAATAGGCTGGATTGTCAACCTCGAGTACGGTGTCATCCTTTAGATAGAAATTATATTTAACTGAAGGAACTGTGAGGATCAGAGATATGTCAAACTCCCGTTCCAGTCGTTCCTGAATAACTTCCAGGTGAAGTAAACCGAGAAAGCCACAGCGGAATCCAAAACCGAGGGCTACCGAGGTGTCTTTCTGGAAAATAAGCGCGGCATCGTTTAGCTGGAGTTTTTCAAGTGCAGTTGCGAGATCCTCATAATCATCAGTTGAAATGGGGTAGATAGAAGAAAAAACAACCTGCTGAACTTCTTTAAATCCAGCAAGTGGTTTGGTGCAGGGATTATCGGTAAGAGTGATAGTGTCACCGGGTCTGGTGTCACTTACTGTTTTCACACCAGCAAGAATATAGCCGATGTCACCGGCACTGAGGCTTTTTACTGGCTCTCTTTTCACCCTGAACAGTCCCACTTCCTCAACACGGTACTCAGCATTGTTGGACATGAAACGGATGGTGTCTCCTGATTTAATGGTGCCATTGACTATCTTTATGGAAATGATTGTTCCTCGAAAAGGGTCATAATTAGCATCAAAGATAAGAGCTTGGAGTGGTTCTGTCGTGTTGCCTTCAGGTGGAGGGATGTGTTTTACGACGGCCTCAAAAATTTCCTTTACGCCAACTCCGGTTTTTGCAGAGCAGTATTGAATCAACTCAGCATCAAGGCCAAGATCTTCTTCAATTTGGGCTGCTACTTTCTCAGGTTCCGCCGATGGAAGATCAATTTTATTGATCACAGGTATGATCTCAAGATCATTTTCCATTGCTAGGTAGAGGTTGGCCAGGGTCTGGGCTTCAACTCCCTGTGCTGCATCAATGAGCAGCAAGGCTCCTTCACAAGAACTCAAGGCTCGCGACACCTCATAACTGAAATCAACGTGACCTGGCGTGTCAACCAGATTAAGAATATATTTTTCACCATTTTCTGCAGTATATGGCAAACAGATGGTCTGACTTTTTATAGTAATACCACGTTCCCGTTCGATGTCCATGTTATCAAGAAGTTGATCCTGAAAGTCTCGATCACTTACTTGCTCGCAAAGCTGAATCATACGGTCTGCAAGGGTGGATTTACCGTGATCAATATGGGCGATAATGGAAAAGTTTCGTATGTTGTTCATGATGGTTTCTGGCGGAATACTTACTTCCGGCATAGAGATGTTATTATGAAATTATGCTTTTTAGCATAAACAGTGGAACAATAAAATAGAATTATGGAATCAACCAGGGGTATGATACCATAAGAGAGATCTTTCGTCAGATTCAAAAATTCCTGGATGGCTCTGTATGAAATGGAATTTATCAAAATCCTTACCGTATGATTTCTATATTATCGTTGCCTTTTACGCTATCAGTAGTAATAATGCAAAGTTTATAGGAAATAAATTAAGTACCAAGAGAATGCAGCCCACAGGCTGACTGTTACAAGAGAAAGAGGATATGACCTCAAAGAAAAATATAAGCAAAAAAAAGAGTGCCGGAAAGAAAAGCAAAACGGTTCCTCATGAACATCCACTTGTCGCACTGTCAGACGATGTGAACCTTCCGACTGTTAGCAATCCTGCACTTCATCGTTACCTTCAGGAAATTAGTCAGTATGAGCTTCTCAGTCGTGAAGAAACAGATGCGTTAGCCGTGCGTTTCCGAGAAGATGGTGATCAGGATGCTGCATATAGACTGGTGTCTGCAAACCTTCGCCTGGTGGTTAAAGTCGCTATGGATTTTCAGAAATACTGGATGCAGAATTTCATGGATCTCATTCAGGAAGGCAACGTGGGCCTGGTTCAGGCAACAAAAAAGTTCGATCCCTACCGTGGAGTTAAATTTTCTTACTATGCTGCTTACTGGATTCGTGCGTATATCCTGAAATTCATCATGGATAATTGGCGCCTCGTGAAGATTGGAACCACTCAGGCCCAACGAAAGCTCTTTTTTTCATTAAACAAGGAAAAAAAGTTATTGGAAGCGCAGGGATATAAACCTGAAGTGAAGCTTCTCGCAGAACGGTTAAAGGTCAAGGAAAGTGAAGTTATAGAAATGAGCCAACGTATGGATAGCTGGGATGTTTCCCTTGAAAGTCCTGTTCGCTCAGATTCGGATGAAGAACAGAAAAGTTTTATCCCGTCAAATGGACCTGCAGTTGAAGATATCGTCGCCGGTGAGGAGATGAAGGCCTCTCTTGCAGACCTTCTGACCATCCTGAAAGAAAAACTTAATGACAAGGAAAAGATGATATTGGAAGAGAGACTGCTGACTGATGAGCCATTAACTCTTCAGACCATTGCAGATCGTTTTGGGATATCACGGGAGAGGGTCAGACAGATTGAAGTGAATCTATTGAAGAAGATGAAAAAATATCTTGAGGTAGAAATGCCTGATATAGTAGATTTTTTTGACGGAAAACGAATGGTGCAAAAAGTATGAAAATCCCATTATTGGATCTGGGTAGCCAACTGGCCCCTTTACGTGACGAAATTGTTGCCGCAGTGACCGGTGTTATTGACTCTACAACCTACATACAGGGACCAGAAGTCATGTCTCTTGAAAAAGAAATTGCTGAATACTGCAAGGTTGATAATGCTACAGGAGTTTCCAGTGGAACCGATGCACTTCTTGTGGCGTTAATGGCCATGAACATTGGGGCAGGAGATCGTGTTCTTACCACCCCATATTCTTTTTTTGCAACAATGGGCGTAATACTCCGTTGTGGAGCACTCCCTGTTTTTGCAGATATAGATCCCATGTCATTTAATATAGATCCTGTATCCATGCGAGAAGTTCTTGAGGCTGACACCGACAGAACCATTAAAGTAATTATCCCCGTACATTTATATGGACAATGTGCAGATATGGATGCGATACTCGCTCTTGCTCAGGAATATGACATTGCAGTTATTGAAGATGCGGCCCAGGCTATAGGGGCAGAATATCCAGATTCCGATGGAGAATGGCACAAAAGTGGTTCCATGGGACTGGCTGGATGTTATTCCTTTTTCCCAAGTAAGAATCTGGGTGGTGTCGGAGACGGTGGTATGGTTGTTTCCAATGACCCTGCCTTTGGAGAGTCACTGAAGATGCTTCGAAATCATGGGGCCAAGCCCAAATATTTTCATTCCATTATAGGAGGCAACTTTCGACTTGATCCCATCCAGGCAACTGTACTGCGCATTAAGCTGAAACATCTTGAAAAATGGCACCATGCGCGAAGGCAAAATTCTGCAATATATAATGGCTTGTTTGCAAAGACATCTTTACTTGATGAAAAGACGGTGAAAACTCCCGTTGCTGTTTATGAAAAGGCCAGTACCGAGTCAGTTATTGAACGAAATCACCATATCTACAATCAGTATGTTATCACAGTTCAAAATCGTGATGGCCTCATAGAGTTTCTACGTTCAAAGGAAATAGGCTGTGAAATCTACTATCCTCTTTGTCTCCACGAACAGAAATGTCTCGAGGGGCTCATGGAGAAACCCCTGTTACCACATGCTGAAAGTGCCGCTCGGAGTACAATTGCACTGCCTATTTATCCCGAGTTGACAACGGCTATGCAGGAATATGTCGTGGAGCAGATAGTTGCCTTCTATCATCGTTGAATTCATCTGGTTCAGAGGAACTGGTATGTAGCACTTGTAATAACCAGCGTTCCTGTCCAATGGTGAAATAAGTATGGTGATCAGTGTTCCTGGGATTCATATAAAAAACCTCTGGGCAATAAACTCCTGACTCCATTTTTATATTTCACTTGAAAAGCAGTCCCTGATAGCTGAAAACTATATGTGGATTGATTCTGCCCATGATTTATTACAAACACTTATCACCACTTAGATGGTGCCATGTATAATTATCTGATTAGATCCCAAAAATATTTTTTGTCAGTTTATCGTATTGTTTTCATCTGCATCGTTCTTTTCTTCGCTGCTCCACAACTCTTTGCTGAATTGGCTATAAAAGATTCAACCACCCAAATCAGCAATCACACTGTTACTCTAAAAGACCCCTCAAATCAGCCATTTTGGAAGGAAATCTGGGACAACGCCAGGTTGGCTGTCAAAATGGATGACAAAGAGAAGGCCATTAGTCTTTACCGTAAATTGTTTGCTGCAAAACCTCATATAGAAGAGGCACTTCGCGAGTATGCCATTATTTTGATGGAGCAGGAGCAATGGTCGGAAGCTGGTCAAATTATCCAGAAATTGCTTGAAGTAGAGCCTGCCTCACAGGAGTACCTCCTTTATGGTGGTCGAACTGCACTGGCTCAGCAAAGATATGAGCGTGCTTCAAGCTACTTAGGGCAAGTGTATAGTATGTCACCCGACGGAAAGTTTGCAAATGAGGCGCTGCAGGGACAGATCACCGCGTTACAAAATCTAGGCCGTTCGGTCATGGCCTATCCATTGATGGAGCAGCTCTATCAGCTTGTACCCCATAATGAAAACTCAATCCGTCAATTAGCGCTTTACAGTAATGAACTTGGATTCAAGGGAAAGGCTGTGAACTATTACAAGACATTGATCTCGGAATTTGGGGGCACTGATACTGATTTTCTGAAAAGTGTACCGCTATTTGAGGAAATGAATGAGACTGAGATGCTGGTTTTAGCCTGGCAGGGTTATCTGAAGACGCACCCTTATTACCTGCCTTTTCATAAAAAACTCTCGGAATATTATCTTAAAAATGGCCTTGAAGAAGAGGCGTTGGAACATCTGTTGGTGCTAATTGCTCTCGGGGAGCAGAAAGCAGATATATTTTTACAGGCTGGAAAAATATATCTTTACCAGAAAAGCCGTCCAGATAAAGCACTTTATTATTACGAAGAGTATCGTAAACGGAACCCGGCTGACAAAAATGTAACTACTGAGATAGAGCGTATCCAGGCGATACTTGCTAATGATCTTCTTGTCATTGTGGAAAATGAAGGTGCCTGGAATTTATGGCGGGATCTCGCTAAGGTGATTCCAGATCGTCTGGCCGTGTATTACTCCATGGCTGAACAACTTGAAGAAATGCATAAATACAAAGAGCTGCTGGAAGTTCTTGAAATTATACATACTCATGAATCAGATGATCAGGAAATTGTTTTTAGATTAGCACAGCTTTATTATGAAAAAGGAGAACTTGCTGCTGCTACAGAAAAACTTGATCTTCTTGTTGAATCCAGACAGCAGGGAAAACACTACTTTCTTATCAGAGCTGAAATTTCTGAAGCTACTGGTGTTCTTGTTGAGTCCCTTGCATACTACAAGAAATATCTCAATTTGGTTTCTGCTGATCACAGGGTGCTCCTGAATTGCATAAAGCTCTCGGGACAGATAGGTTCTGTAGATGATTTACAATATTTTTATAGTCACATTGTAAGAGGTGATTTTAGTGAAGAGGTGTTGAAGGAGGCGAGTTTTAGCTATGGCCAGGGACTACTCTTAAATAATCTTTATACAAGAGCGGAGCTTTTTTACCGTGAGCTTTCCAGACGATTCACATTAACAAAGCAGGAAGTGCTTGAAGTCAACTTTACTCTTGCAACTATTCTACAGCATGAAAACAGGTTGTATGAGTCAGAAGAGCTGTTAAGGCAAGCGCTTCTGAAGTATGGAGCGACCCCCCAGGTTCTTATTAAACTCATCAGGATATCACTGCTCCAGGAGGATCTGGAGAACTGTTGGAAATGGTATAAATATTTTGTGATCAACAGTAACACTGGATCCGGGTGGAATGTACATGAAAATCCACAATTACTGCTTGTAAAGGTTGATATTCTGCAGGGATCAGGACAGGAAGGAGTGGCTATTGAAATTCTAGAAGATTTTTTTGCTGAAAATATCTATTCAGACCATAAAGACGAGCAGTGTGAGCTGATCAGATTAAAGCTGGCAGAACTTTATTACTATGAAAATAAGTATTTTGACGCTGCCTCAATCATGGCCAACAGAAGTCAGAATGCTAAGAGAGATATTTACGATAAGATTCTGTCACTTCTCATAGAGAAAAAAAGAGACCGTATTTCAGATAAAACAGCGAGAGAAAGCCTGCTGTCCTTTAGCTCTTCAAATGTATTTGAGAGTGCCGTGGCCCTTGCTCATTATGGCGAATTTGGATTGGCATTACAGTTGTGTGAAAGATATCTACAGGAATCACCTGACTCCCTTCGGGCAAAAACGCTGCAGGCCGACCTGCAGCGAGATCTGGGACAGGATTTTGCTGCCCTTGAAAGCTTCAAACAACTCTATGAGAGTTATCCGGGAGAGGTCAGCTTTAAACAGAACATTCTTGAATTGCAGTTTAAAGCATCAAAATTCAAACAGCTCGTTGAGGAACTGGCCCCTGAGTGGAAAGCGATAAAAGGAAAAGAAACAGAAGTAAGTGTCCGTAAAGTTGTTCCTGATGTTGCCACCCTTCCTGTTACCCAGCGTCTGTTGCTGGCCAGAGCATTATGGGCTGATAAAAGGGCTTCTGATGCCTTGGCTCTATATAAAGAGCTTCTCCAGCCGCAGGTAGAAGTGGAATTCACCAGTCAACTGGCAGAGCAGGAGATCACCTTGAAACTGCCTGAGCCCCAGAAGACACTCCTTAATATTGTCACATTTACAAGTCCTCCGAAACTTGACAAGCTTGGTACCGTTATGGACCCGGATTTTATCAGACGAAATTTTGAAAAACCTGAGCTGGTCATTGCTGCCGGGCTATATTCAAAATATCGATGGCAAAAAATAATCAAACGAGAGTTAGCTGTCCGAAAGGATATGAGCGAAGGAAATTACTATCAGGCAATGAAAGAGTATCAGAGTTTTTTAAATGACGACACATCGCCTGAAAGTCTTTACGATCTTGCTGGTATATACAGTCGCCTTGGCTTTTTAGGTAAGGAGGCTGCACTGTATGAACAGATCAAGGTAAGGAGTCCAGGTTACCCGGATCTTGATGAGGCAATACAGAGAAACAGTTTGAAACGAGAACCCCGGGTTACACCTGCCGTTATGTTTAGTGAAAAAGAGGGCAGGGATGGGTACTATGATATCAGGCAAAATGGAGGAGGGTTCAAGGGGTGGTTCATGCCTTCACTGAACCATGAGGTTTTAATTGCATTCAATCGTATTTACAGTAGTTCCAACAAGGTTGACGAGAGTCTGTGGCGAAATAATATAAAAGCTGAGGTGAAATGGAGCCCGATTTACGACCTGGATCTTGTGTTTGCTGTTGGCCAGGAAAAACCTGACGATGATTTTGAATCAACATTTCTCTATGATTTTTATATCAATGGAAGGATAGGTGATATCGTTCAGGGCTATTTTGGGCTTTCCAGGAATATCGTTGACGACACCCTTGACGCTGTTAAACAAGGAATTAATACCCAGGAGTATGAGGGAGGTATAACTCTTGATTTTCTACCACGTCTTTTTGGTGGTGCAGAATATGTTTATACGGACTATTCTGATGATAATCACAGAAGCAGGTATGAATTCTGGAGTTCATATACAATCTTCAGTGAACCAACTCATTTGCAGTTGAGATATGGGTATGAGTATATCAACAGCGCAACTGGAAACCTGAAAAGAGACTACTCGATTCAGTCAGGCTTTGCTCCTGAGGATCATCCATACTGGAGCCCTGAAAATTACTACCAGCATTTATTCACCATATCCTTCGAACATCAGTTAGCTGAGGATATTCTTGGACGAGGGGCTCCAAGCTACTATACTCTTGAATATTCCTTTGGGTATGAGAGAGGCGGGTATGACAATCATGGTGCTAATGCGCAGATTTTCCTTGAAATGAGTCGTCATTTTCTATTAAATAGCAGTTTCGAATTTACCCGGGGGGCAGAATTTCAAGAAATAGGATTCTTCTGTTCTGCTATATACCGTTGGTAAATTCATTCAAGATCCAGTGTTGTTGATAACAGAGTAACTCAAACGTTTTTAATGCATACTCCTGTGAAGTGTATCTTTGCAGGAGTTTGTTTTTTTATCTGGAGGTAAAAATGGTAGAGCGCGTCCCCATGTCCAAGACAGGGCATCTTAAACTAAAAGAAGAGTTGAACAACCTTGAACGCGTTGAAAGGCATGTTGTTGTAAAGGCCATAGAAATTGCAAGAGAACATGGTGACCTTAAAGAGAACGCCGAATACCATGCAGCAAAAGAACGTCAGGGGCTGATTGAAGGCCGCATCATGGATCTTAAGGATAAACTTGGCCGGGCAGAAGTTATTGACTGTGCAAAAGTTGTTTGTTCCAGAGCGGTTTTTGGTACTGTAGTGACCCTTTTGGATATGGACACTGACGAAGAGGTTTCCTATCAGTTACTTGGTTCAGAGGAGGCGGATGTCAAGCAGGGATCTATATCTGTTTTTTCACCTCTGGGAAAAAGCATTCTTGGTAAAGAAGTAGGAGATGACGTTGTGACCAAGACTCCTGGTGGAACACGCGAGTTTGAGGTTGTATCCATAAAACCCTCTTCTTTTAGCTAATCCATGTCCAAAAAAAAGGCCCTCTGTTTAACCCACAGTTGTTGTGGGGAGAAACGCCAACGAAATCTCAATTGTGGCTGTCAGCAGTTAAATCATCCCTCTGGCTTGGTTTAAAGAAAAATATTTCATTAATGGATGGATACTAATGATTACAGGTACAGAGGCGTACCTGTAACGCCACAGTTTGCAACTTAGAGAGGTTTGATACTAGATGAGGGATGCGTCTGGTTCTAGGATTCCACAGAGGAAAATCTCGAGAATTTGCTGAGTTGCCTCTTCAACAGAGTATTCAGTCGATATTCCCACTGTCCAGACACGTGAAATTTCATCCAATGCTCCAAAAAAGGCTCGTTTGGCAATACCTGGACGAATGGTGGCTCTGTAAATTGACCTCTCCTGGCCCAATTTGATAATGGATGAAATAATGTCCACATATTCACTGAACTTATTATTTCGGTAGTCTTTGATGAGTTTGGCGCTCTGCCGTAACTCAATTTGGATGACTTCTGCCAGATATTTGTTTTTTTTCATAACTGAGAGATGGTTTCTTGCAAATATTTCAATCATTTTCCTGGGGTCATCCTCAGTACTGAGAAGCTTTTTAACCTGCTCTATCAGGGCACCGATCTCTTCTTCAAAAACTGAAATAAGAATATCAAACTTGTTATTGAAATAAAGGTAGATTGTTCCATCAGCCACCTTGGCTTCTTTTGCGATATCGGATATTCTGGCATTGAAAAATCCTTTTTTGGCAAAAACTTTTGTGGCTGCATGAATAATTTTGGTATGTTTGTTTGCTGCTTTCATTGGTCAGAATATGTTAAAGTACCACCAGGGTTTTAGACTTGAATAAAACATAAAGGAATAAATAGTGAATGGCTATTCATTCATTGTATTCATCTCACCAGAATTGTCAATCTTTTGTACTTTATTTTTGTACTTTTTATCCGGTTCACAGTGGAACCCAGCTGGAATAAAATAATTTACCTGCGTCGGTGAGCATTCACCGCAAACGCCCCGAAGAGATGCGAATGTTTTCTCCAAACATATCTGGTGATTAATTTATACTTTAAATTCAATGTGTTTTACTGCAATAAATATCACGAATCCTTCACGGATTAGAGAGTTCAACTTAAAAAAGAACTGCTGGCTGTGGCATTTTATGATTTGTTTTTGTTAGGGCGTGGAGGTACCGGAGGATTAGATTGTATTTCCTTATCTTAGGATTGAAAATCTATTCCAAATCAGATAGGATTTAATAGTGAACACGTAGGCTTAAGGTGTGGTGGGTTCTAGCTTTGGCATAATTACAACTATTTTTTTGAAGCAGTACTTGAAAAGCTCGTAAAAAGCTAAAACAGCCAATGGCTAAGAAAAAAAATTTCAGATGCACCCCAAGGGTACTTTGAAAGGTATACAACGAAGCAGGTGAAACGTTTTTACGATGCCATTATACTTGAAGTTTTTTTCTCAAGGTTTTCCTGTTGTGGAAGGGGATAATCATTCATTAATTTCAGGAGTAAAATATGAAAGTTCTTGTTATCGGTTCAGGTGGTCGTGAGCATTCGCTGGTATGGAAAATCCATCAGAGTGCAAAGGTGACTAAAATATTCTGTGCTCCCGGAAATGCCGGTATAAGGCGTATGGCTGAGTGCGTTGATCTCAGTGTGACAGATGTCGATGGCCTGATCAGTTTTGCCAAAAAAGAAAAAATTGACCTTACCGTTGTCGGTCCAGAGTTGTCCCTGACCGCCGGAATCGTTGATGTTTTCGAGAAAGAGGGCTTGCGAATATTTGGCCCTGACAGGGATGCTGCTATTCTTGAAGGAAGCAAAGTGTTTACCAAAGAGTTTCTCAAAAAATATAAGATTCCAACAGCCCGCTTTAAAGTTTTCAAGGATCCCAAAAAGGCCAAAAAATATATTGATAAATGTGGTGCTCCACTTGTTGTGAAAGCTGATGGACTCGCTGCGGGTAAAGGTGTTATTGTTGCATCCTCAGTAAAAGAGGCCAAGGAAGCAGTGGATCTCATTATGCGTGATAAGGCATTTGGCGAAGCTGGGAGCAAACTTATTGTTGAAGAGTGCCTCAAAGGAGAGGAAGCCTCATTTATTGCATTTACCGATGGAAAGACTGTTCTGCCTTTACCAACATCTCAGGATCATAAAGCCGCGTTTGACGGTGATACCGGGCCTAATACTGGCGGAATGGGAGCGTACTCGCCTGCACCTGTTGTTACTGAGGAGATCGCTGATTATGTAATGAAAAAGGTGATGTTACCCACGATCAAAGGTATGGCGAAGGAAGGTCGTCCCTATAAAGGTATGTTGTATGCCGGCCTTATGATAGATGGTGACAAGGTCGAGGTGCTTGAATTTAACTGCAGGTTCGGCGACCCTGAGGCGCAGCCATTGCTGATGCGACTTAAAAGTGACGTAATTGATATTTTTGAAGCTGTTATCGATGGGCGGCTTGATCAGATTGAAATGAAAATTGACCCACGGCCCACGGTGTGTGTAGTAATGGCATCAGATGGATATCCAGGTCCTTATGAACAGGGAAAAGTTATCCGTGGCTTGAAAAATGCTTCAGATGTACCTGGGGTTGTAGTATTTCATGCTGGTACCAAGGTCCGAAATGGTCGAGTCGCTTCAGCAGGTGGTAGAGTTCTTGGAGTAACCGCCGTTGGCAAAGATCTGAGCAAAGCAATTGCGGCAGCGTATAAGGCAGCTGAATTAATATCCTGGACAGGATCATTTTACAGGACAGATATTGGAGCTAAAGCCCTGAACAGAAGAGATGAAATGGAAACTAAGCCGGTTGTCGGTATAGTGATGGGGAGTGACTCGGATCTTCCGGTAATGCAGGCTGCAGCTGACTTCTTCACCTCAATGCAGATACCCTATGAAATGACTGTTGCCTCAGCTCACAGGACTCCTGAGCGTGCTGCAAAATTTGCAACAACTGCCCAGGAACGTGGACTCAAAATTATCATAGCTGGTGCTGGTATGGCAGCTCATCTTGCAGGTGTTCTTGCAGCTCATACGGATCTTCCAGTGATCGGTGTTCCCCTTGATGCTTCTTCTTTGAATGGTCTTGACGCACTCCTCGCCACGGTTCAAATGCCTCCAGGTGTTCCTGTTGCAACAATGGGAATAGGTAAACCGGGCGCTAAAAATGCCGCAGTGCTCGCCACTAGAATTTTGGCACTGTCTGACAAACGCCTTGCGGACAAAGTAGCTGAATTTAAGCTTCTTATGGCCAAAGAGGTCGAGGAAAAGGCACGGCGAATAAGCTGAATCCTTAGTGAATCCTGTGTATCCAAGTGATGAACAAATACAACTTGCCCTCAAGTCATTGAGGGCAGGTGGAATTGTGGCCTACCCCACAGAAACATTTTATGGTCTTGCCGTGGATCCGGAAAATGAACAGGCGGTTGCTGCTCTTTACGACCTGAAAAAAAGATCCAGAGGAAAAGCACTCTCACTTTTGATCCCGGAAAAGGAGTTTCTTTCATCCATTACACCTTCCTGTCCTGAATTATATGAAAGGCTTATTGACAGGTTCTGGCCTGGACCCTTGACACTCATATTTAAGAAGCGGGACAACTGCCTCCCTTTTTTAACAGGGAACGATGGGAGTGTTGCATTAAGAGTTTCATCCCACCCTGTTGCCGACGAGCTTTGCCAGCAATGGGGGAAGAGCATTACTGCTACAAGTGCAAATCTCAGCGGACACCCTGAAATGATAACAGCTGAAGATATAGATAAGTTATGGGGTGACAGGATTTCATACATACTTGATGGTGGAAAGACTGCTGGTGGCCCCGGTTCAACAATCGTAAGGTGTGATACTGATTGTGTTATGTGTGAAATTGTACGCAGGGGGCGGATAACAGAACTGGAGATCCGGCAGACCCTGCTGGATGCTGATATCGTTTGCAAATATTGACCTGGATGTGATACCATTTTTTGTGTATTACAGGAGGTTTATTTACTCCTGAATTCGTGACGGCTTCGTGATTAGTAATTATTGATAGCATACCAAAATGCAAATGTGAAATTCGCAGTCAGATATGTTTGGTGAAATTACTTGTCTCCCTTGGGGACGTTTGTTGCCTATGCACCCTTTTCTTTTTGAACCAATCGATATGGCTTTCTGTAATCAACGGGGTAAAAAGATCAGGTTGCATCACTATCGAACGCTCACGGACTCAGAGTAGTTAGATTAGCAAATATAAAATCATTATGTGGGGTGGGCAATGAGTGATTTAGGCTGGAATAAGGATTTCGCAATGGAGCAGGCTGCAGACGACGAAGAACTATTACAGGAACTCGTAGAGATTTTCAAGGAGTCTTCAACCACTGATTTTGCAAACTTGAAGCAGGGGATCAGTAAAGGAGATGCCGCCATGAGTGGCTCAAGTGCCCACTCCATTAAAGGTGCTGCCGCAAGCCTTGGATTCGAATCTATCAGGGAGGTTACTGCTGCTATGGAAGCCGATTGCCGAAACGGTTCTCTCACTGTTGCCACTGAGCAACTCCCTGAGCTGGAATCGTTACTCGCTCAACTGCAGAAACTGTAGGCTCTATATACCATGTTGTTTTAATTTCTTATTTAATGGTGTCATAAAAACTCTTCACTTGCTTCGTTGCTGCATTTGTTTGTTTAATGCGATGTGCCTTGGTACGTGACATTAAACAAAAAAAAGCTACCTCACATTTGATTTTTTTTCTCCACTCACAGTTGTTCAGTTTGGCAGTAAGCCCGGTTCGAGTTGTTCCTCCTCCACCCTTGAAGCCACAAAAGAATGTGCAGAAGATTCAGGAGCGTGAAATCATGCCTCTGCCCAGGATTCCCCCTTCACCGAAAAGAAAAGAGCAACTTCTGGAAAAGATGGATTTGTCCATGATGCCTCTGCATCTTGAACTGCCTCCTTTGCAGGCAGCATCAACATCTACTGCCCCCTTACAGGACTTTAGCAAAAAAGAAAGTGGTCTAGGCTGGTACCGGTGTGTATTATCTCGGTATGGTTCATGATATCAAGGAAGAGGATAAGGTATGCAGCTGTGGTTGTGAACTGAAAAAGATAGGTGAAGAAACCTCGGAGCAGCTGGATATCAAACCCGCTGAGATCCAGGTTATTCGCCATATCCGGCCCAAGTATGCCTGTCCCGCCTGTGAAAGTGTAGAGGATGACGGCCCTGCTGTAAAGGTTGCTCCGGTTCCCCCACAAATTATCCCCAAGTCCATTGTCAGCCCTAGCCTGCTCGCTCATATCCTGACCGGAAAGTTCATTGACCATACCCCGTTCTACCGCCAGGAAAAACAGCTGGTTCGCCTTGGCGTGGATGTGTCAAGAACCTCCATGTGCCGGTGGGCCATGCAGACGGCTGAAGCCTACCAGTCCCTCCTGAACCTGCTGGAAGAGGAAGTTTTGGCCGGTCTATTCATCCAGGCCGATGAAACGACGATTCAGGTACTGGATGAACCGGGCCGAAGCCCGTCATCCAAATCCTATATGTGGTTTTTCCGGAGAGGCGATCCGGAAAAACCAGTTCTTATTTATCAATATCATCCGACCAGGGCCGGTGACGTGGCCAATGCATTCCTGCGTGATTTTGAAGGAACCGTGCAGACCGAAGGATATAGTGGTTATGATTTCCTTGATCGTATTGAGGCAATACGCTATATCGGTTGCTGGGGTCATGCCCGGCGCAAGTTTACCGATGTGACCAAAGCGCAGGGGAAAAACCGTAAGGCCGGAGCTGCGGACATCGTATTGCGATATATCAAAAAACTGTACCGTCTTGAACGGAAAGCCAAAAGGGATGGGTATTCTCCGGAACATCTATACAGGAT